>JAYTTN010000539.1:0-1275 GCA_043745295.1 Fimbriiglobus sp.
CCGCTTGCGGCGTAGTTGATTTGTAAGTGCCTGTGGGGATAGAGGTCTTGCCTTCGTCGGCGGTTCGGCCCTAAACTCTGTGCCATGAGCACTTCGCGCCAGTCCGCCATGACCGCCTTCCCGGCCCGGCTCACCGACGCCGAGTGGGCCGTCCTCCAGCCGCTGACCCCGGCCAACCGGCCCGGCGGGCGGCCGCCCAAGCACACCCGCCGGGCGATCCTCGACGCCATCGTTTACGTCGTCCGCCAGGGCGTCACGTGGCGGGCGCTGCCGGCGGAGTTCCCGCACTGGAACACAGCGTTCTGGTACTTCCAGGAGTGGCAGAAGGACGGCACCTGGGGCAAGGTCGAGGACGCGCTGCGCAAGGCGGTGCGGCTGGCGGAGGGGCGCGCGAGTGCGACGCCGTCGGCGGGGGCCGTGGACAGCCAGACGGTCAAATCTACCGAGCAGCCCGGCCCGCGGGGGTTCGACGGGGGGAAAAAAACTAGGCCGGCAATCCCGACTGGTTGAGCTTGGCGGGTGATCGGTTAGACTCAGAGTCCTCACCAGGAGGGCGACCCATGTCCAAGACGGCCAAGACCGCAGTCCCCACGATCACCCGCGACCTCACCCCCGAGCGGACCGACTGCCCGCACTGCGGCCGCCCCGCCCGCGCCGACTACGCCAACCGCCGGACCGTCCACACCCTCGCCGGCGTGACCCGCCTGAACCTGACCGTCCGCCGCTGCCACGCCGCCGCCTGCCCGGCGTACAAGCGGCCGTACCGGCCCGAGGCCGAGGGCGCGGTCGCCTTGCCCCGGCACGAGTTCGGCCTCGACGTCATCGCCCTCGTCGGCCGGCTCCGCTACGCCGAGCACCGGTCCGTGCCCGAGATCCACGCCCACCTCACCGGCCGCGGCGTCACCGTGTCCGAGCGGGACGTCACGAACCTGCCCGACCGGTACGACGAGTTACTCGCCGTGGCCCTCGCCGACGACCGCCGGTTGGGGGCCGTCCTCGCCCGCCACGGCCGGGTCGTCCTGGCCATCGACGGCCTGCAGCCGGACGTCGGGCACGAGGTGCT
This sequence comes from Fimbriiglobus sp., assembly GCA_043745295.1. GTDB lineage: Bacteria > Planctomycetota > Planctomycetia > Gemmatales > Gemmataceae > JALHQU01. The sequence goes on from JAYTTN010000539.1 coordinate 1,064, forward strand.
GTGGGTGCTCCGGGACTGCCTGTCCGGGGAGATCCTGCTAGCCAAGAGCCTGCTGTCGGCCCGCCAGCAGGACCTGGCCGGCCTGCTCGGGGCGGTCAAGGCGTCGTGCCCGGTGCCGATCGCCGGGGTGGTGTCCGACGGCCAGCACTCGATCCGCAAGGCGGTCGCCGCGGTGCTCCCTGGGGTGCCGTACCAGCTCTGCCAGTTCCACT
>JAYTTN010000540.1:0-17812 GCA_043745295.1 Fimbriiglobus sp.
CCCTGGGGATTTCGACCACAACAGGGGGCTGACGCCCCCCCGCTCGCCCGGAGCCGCTGCCGCACCCTCCCGCGAATTCCCGCTTGCGTCGTTCGGCCGGGGCGGTATAGCCGTGGACTTCCTTCGCCACGCCCCGGACGGGAGACACGGGTTATGGATGCCCCGGTCCGCCGACTCATGATCGCGCTTGCGCTCGCCGCGCTGCTGCCCGCCGGCTGTTCGCTGTTCGACCGCGACACCGACCGGATGGTGCGGGCCGAGTTGCGGTCGAAATCGCCGCTGCCGACGCCCGCCCGCACCCCGCCGGTGCCGGCCTTCGAGACGCCGGAGGTGCCGCGCGGCCAAGCCCCGGACGGCCCGCGGGTGCCCGGCGGCCCGCTGCCGCCGGCCCCCCTCGGCCCCGGCCCCGTCGCCCCGGCCCCGGTCGCCCCGTCGCCCGCGCCGGTGTCCCCGCTGCCGCCGGACGCCGACCCGGCCCGCGCCGACACCACCCCGCCCCCGCCGTCCTCCCTGCCGCCCAGCCCGCCGACCACGCGGGTGAAGCTGGTGGCGACCATCGGCCCGGAGTACTTCGTCACCGAGGAAGAGGTGGTGATGATGGTCAAGCAGCGGGCGCGGGACTACGTCGCGCTGACCGGCGACGAGCGGCTGGCCAAGGAGCGGGAGGTGTACCGCGAGGAGTTGAAGCGGCTCATCGAGCGGGAGTTGATCGTCGCCGAGTTCGTCGGCCGGGTGCGGAAGAACAAGCCCGAAGCCCTGCCGGAGATCTGGCAGCAGGCGGGGAAGATGGCCGACCAGCAGATCCGCGCCCTGCGGCGGTCGAACGACCTGACCAGCGAGGCCAAGTTCACCGAGGCGATCCAGGGGATGGGGCTGTCCCTGGCGGCGTTCCGGCGGAACGTCGAGCGGATGTCGATGACCAACATCTACCTGCGGGAACTGCTGATCGACAAGGGGAAGGCGATCAGCCTGGCCGAGATCGAGGACTACTTCAAGCGGCACCCGGCGGACTTCCGCGTCGAGGACCGGGTGGTGTGGCAGCACCTGTTCGTCAGCTTCGCCGGGTCGAACTCGCCGGCCGACGCCAGGAAGCTCGCCGACTGGCTGCTCGAGTCCGCCCGCGACGGCGGCGACGTGGCGAAGTTGGCCACGGAACACGGGCACGGCGACAGCGCCCTCCGGGCCGGCGAAGGGGTCGGCACCAAGCGGGGCGAAATCCTGCCCCGCGACCTGGAGCCGACGGTGCTGTCCCTGAAGGCCGGCCAACTGAGCGCGGTGGTCCAGACGGCCACCGGCTACCACGTCGTCAAAGTGCTGGAGCGGGACGTGGCCGGCGTCCGCCCGTTCGACGCCAAGGTGCAGGCCGATGTCCGCAACAAGCTGACCGACAACCTGGTGAAGCTGGAGCGGGACAAGGTCGTCGGCGACCTGTGGCGGCGGTCGGCCGTGACGGTCATCGACAAGTGACGCGGTTCCTTGGCGGTTCGATGTCTTAGGCATCGGCGGGGAAATGACCTGCCGGTTGAGCCTCACTGCTCTGGTGGCACCGGCTTCCAGCCGGTGTTGTGTTCGGAACACCGGCTGGAAGCCGGTGCCACCCAGAAGAAGACCGGCCGCCGGGAATTCAATTCCCCGCTCCTGCCTTAGGCATCGGCGGAGAAATGACCTGCCGGAAGACCCGTCACGCCCCACCTCTCGCCCCACGACGCAGGGCTACCGCACTATGAACCGCTGACGGGGCCGGGGTTGCGTCTGCGCCGTGGGGTCGCGGCGGACGCCCCGAAGCCGACCCTGCCGCTCGCGGCCGTGTTCGACGACCGGCCCGACCCCGCCGGACGACGGCGGACACGCGGCACGCCCCGATCCGAGTGCGCCAGCAGCCCGCAATCCGGGAACCGCTGCGCCACGGCCATGTGCAAGGCTTAAACACCACCATCCGTTACTGCACCCCCGCCGCGCTTCTTCCGAAAAACCGTTCGCCCTTCGCCAGTCCTCCCAGATAATCAGCCTCTACCGCCATCTGTCCCGTTGCCGTCGAGGTGTCCCGCGTGTTCCGACTCGCCCTTTGCGCGGCGGCCGTGCTGCTGCCCGCGCTCGCCGCCCAGGATGCGCCCAAGAAGCGCGTCCTCACCCACGCCGACCAGGACATCTGGAACACGGCCACCGGCATGACGCTGTCGCCGGACGGCAAGTTCCTGGCCTACACGGTCGCGCCCGCCGTCGGCGAGGCCACGTTCGTTGTGAAGAACATTCCGACTGGGGCGGAATACAAGTTCCACGCCGGCACCCGCACCGGCGCGGCCCCGGCGGGCGCACCGGCGACAGGCGGCGGGGAAGAGGAATCCGAGTCGGATCAGCCGCCCGCTGTGCCGCCGGGATTGCCCGGAGCGGGCGGTGCCGGCGGCGGACTCACCGGCGGCCCGGTGTTCACCCCGGACTCGAAGCTCGTCTACTTCGCCCTGCAACCGACCAAGGCCGAGGCGGACAAGGCGAAGGCCGACAAGGCGCTCCCGGCCGACGCGCCCCGCCCGGTGCTGGCGGCGCTCGACCTGACTACCGGGCAAGTGGTGAAGCGCTACCCGAAGGTGCGGAGCTTCAGCATCCTGGGTGAGGGGGCGGGTATCCTGGTGCGGGTGATGGAACCGCCGCCGGAACCCCAAGCGGACCCCAAGGCCGAACCGAAGCCGGACCCGAAGGGCGAGCCGAAGAAGGAAGTCGCCCCGATCCCGAAGTCGAAGGGCGACGAGGCGGTGCCGGACCAGAAGGGGACGAAAGGTCCGAAGGGTGCGGGGGCCGGTGCGGAGCCGGCCCGGCCGCAGACCGGGTCGGACCTCGTCGTCGCCGACCTCGTCGGCGGCAAGGAAGTCACCTTCACCGACGTGGTGAGCTACACCATTACCAAGGATTTCCGGCACGTCGTCTTCGCGGTCGGGGCCAAGACGCCGGGCCGCGCCGGGGTCTACTTCTCGCCGCTGGCCATGCCGATCCCGGTGACGGTGCTGGCCGGGCCGGGCCGCTATTACGGGCTGACGTGGGACGAGAAACAGGCGAAGCTGGCCTTCTACTTCGACGAGAACGCGACTGCTCCGCCCCCGGTGCCGATGCCGGACCCGATGAACCCGACCGCCCCGCCGGCCGCGCCCGACCCGGCCACCCTCGGCCGCAAGCCGAAAGTGTTCCTGTGGGACCGCGCGAGCCAGTCGCCGGCGGTGGAGGTGGCCGGGCCGACGGTCGCCGGGCTGAAGAAGGGCTGGCAGGTCGTGGACCGGGGCGGGCTGAGCTTCTCCGCCGACGGCCTGAAGATGAGCGTCAGTACGGCTCCGATCCCGGAGCCTCTTGCCCCCCTCTCCCCTGGGGGAGAGGGGCCGGGGGTGAGGGGGAATGAACAACCCGGCACCGTGTCCCCCTCACCCCTCTCCCCGCTCCCCCTGGGGAGAGGGGGACCAGCGAGAGACCCGAACAAGGTCGATCTCGACCTGTGGCACTGGAAGGACGAGGCCATCCAGCCGATGCAGAAGGTGCAAGCAAACGCCAACCGCACGCGGTCGTTCCGCGCCGTCTACTTCCTGGACTCGAAGCAATTCCGCCACCTCGCCGACGAGGACCACGCCGTCGGCGTGCCGGAGTTCGGCGACTGGGGCGTCGGGTCCACGAACAAGAAGTATCGCGGGCAGACGTGGGACACGCCCACCCCGGCCGACTACGCGCTGGTCAACATTCGCACCGGCGAAGCGAAACCGCTGGCGACCGCGCTGCGGAGCGGGCTGTCGCCGTCGCCGAAGGGCAAGTACTTGACCGGCTTCGACGGCAAGCACTGGTACACCGTGAGCGTGCCCGACGGGAAGAAGACGGTGCTGACGGACAAGCTGGGCGTCAACTTCTTCAACGAGCAGTTCGACAGCCCGATGACGGTGCCGCCTTACGGCGTCGTCGGGTGGAGTACCGACGAGAAGTCGCTGTTCGTGTCCGACCGGTTCGACATCTGGAAGCTGTCGGCCGACGGCAGCGAGCCGGCGGTGAACGTGACCGGCATCGGCCGCGCGACGAACACGCAGTTCCGATTGCTCCGAGTGGAGAAGCCGGAGGACTCGCTCGCCGAACCGGAGCGCGGGCTGAACACGTCGTACCCGTGGCTGCTGGCGGCCGAGAACCCGGACACCCGCGACACCGGCTTCTTCCGCCTGACGCCGGGCCAGAAGCCGAAGCAGCTCGTGATGGGTGCCCGCAAGTACGGCCCGCCGGTGAAGGCGAAGAAGGCCGACGTGTACACCTTCACAGCGCAGTCGTTCCGCGAGTTCCCCGATTACTACATCTCGGACGCCAACTTCACGGAGATCAAACGGGTGACGGACCTGAACCCGCGCGTGAAGGAATTCAACTGGGGCACGGCCGAACTTGTGCCGTTCAAGACCACCGACGGCGAGGCGCTGCAAGCCATCCTGGTGAAGCCGGAGAACTTCGATCCGTCGAAGAAGTACCCGATGGTGGTGTACATCTACGAGCGGCTGACCGACTCGCTGCACGGCTTCCGCGTGCCGAGCGTGACGCGCGGGCAGGTCATCAACCCCACCTTTTACGCCAGCAACGGCTACCTGGTGCTGATGCCGGACATCGCGTACAAAACCGGGTTCCCCGGCCAGAGCGCGATGAAGTGCGTGCTGCCGGCCATTCAAGCCGTGGCCGACAAGGGGTTCGTGGACGAGAAGGCCATCGGCATCAACGGCCAGAGCTGGGGCGGCTACCAGATCGCGTACCTGGTGACGCAGACGAACCGCTTCAAGGCCGCCGTCGCCGGCGCGCCCGTCTGCAACATGACCAGCGCGTACAACGGCATCCGCTGGGGCACCGGCCTGCCGCGGCAGTTCCAGTACGAGAAGACGCAGTCCCGCATCGGCGAGACGCTGTGGCAGGCACCGATGAAGTACTTGGAGAACTCGCCGGTGTTCGCCGCCGACCGGGTGGCGACGCCGCTGATGATGATCCACAACGACCAGGACGACGCCGTGCCGTGGTACCAGGGGGTGGAGTACTACTTGGCCCTGCGGCGGCTGGGCAAGGAAGTCTACCTGCTGAACTACAACGGCGAGCCGCACAACCTGTCGCGGCGGGGTAACGCCCGCGACTTCGCCCTGCGGATGCACCAGTTCTTCGACCACCACCTGAAGGGCGCACCGATGCCGGAGTGGATGGCCAAGGGGGTGCCGTTCCTGGAGCGGGACAAGGAGAAGGAGCAGTGGAAGAAGTTCTTCGCCCCGGAGGCGAAGAAGTGACGGTTGGCGATCCGAATCGAAGTCCCCACATCGTGAGGCCCGCGCCATGTCGTTCTTCGTTCGCGCCAAGGAAGTCGCCGCCGGCGGGCGGGCCGACACCGCCGTCGAGCTGGGCGACGACGCGGGCACCGTCCGCGCCGAGGTCTGGCCGGGGTTCGGGTTCAACTGCCTGCAATGGCAAGTGAAACGGTCCGACGACACCTGGGGGGACATTCTGTACCGGTCGCCGGACTGGGACACGAACCCGGTGCCGACCCGCTCCGGGCACCCCATCCTGTTCCCGTTCCCGAACCGGCTGCGGCACGGCAAGTTCACCTTCGAGGGCCGGGAGTACCAACTGCCGCTGAACGAGAGCAGCGGGCTGCACGCCATCCACGGCTTCTCGCCGCGCATCCCGTGGCGGGTGATCGGGTCGGGGGTCGAGGCCGATCACGCCTGGGTGACGGGCGAGTTGCACCTGTCCGAGGACTTGCCGCACGCCCTCCCGTTCTGGCCGGCGGACTTCGTCTTCAGCGTCAGTTACCGGCTCAGCGCGGCGGCGCTGATCGTCATCGCCACCGTGGACAATCCGTCGGACACCGCCCTGCCGTTCGGCCTCGGCTACCACCCGTACTTCTGCCACCCGAACGCGCCGGGCGCGAGCGCCGACGAATTCCTCCTGACCGCGCCCGTCGAATCGATGTGGGAGGCGGACGCCGGCCTGCCGACCGGGAAACGGCTGCCCGTCCCGCCGGGCCTGGAGTTCTCCAAGCCCCGCCAGATCGGGGCGGCGCAACTCGACACCCTGTTCCGGCTGCCCGCGCGGAGTGGCGACAACCCGACGCCGGTGGCGAAACTGTCGCACCCGACGGCCGCCGGGGAGTTGTCCATCTGGGCACCGCCGGAGTTCGGCGAGCTGCTGCTGTTCACCCCGCCGCACCGGAAGGCGGTCGCCATCGAGCCGTACACCTGCGCGTCGGACGCGGCGAACTTGCAGGCCGCCGGCATCGACGCCGGCTGGCGGGTGCTGCCGCCGGACGGCCAGTTCGTGGCCGCCGTGGGGTACCGCTGGAAGGGGTGACGCGGTGGCAGCGCACGATTCGCCGTCATCGACGCCGGGCGAGTGTGGAATGCGGTGGAGTGAAGTTGCCGCCGCTCGCTCGCGGAACGAGCCGCGACACTGTGGAGAATGACCGTGACCGAAGCCGAATGGCTGACCGTGACCGATCCGCAGGCGATGCTGGCGTTCATTCGGAGTCGTGCGAGCGAACGGAAGCTGCGATGGTATTGCGTCGAGGCAGTGCGACCGTTTTCGGATTTGTTTTTCCACCCGACGAGCCGGGTCGCGCTCGCGGTAGCTGAGGATGTTGCCGAGGGGCGGGGCGGCGAGCAGGAACTCGTCACGGCCCGGCGCGAGGCGTGGGCGGCGTTTCCATTCCGCGGTCACACAACGACCGCCCTTCAGATCGACGCAGCCAGGGCTGCCGCGCGAACAGTTGAACCGGCCACGAAGCAGGCGGCTGAATGGACGACGAACGAAGTCGTGAGCGCGTTTGCCGACAGGGAAGAAGACCCGAACACGACGGAAGACGAGCAGCACGATGCTCGGTTCCGGGGTAAGGCAAATGGAGAGGCATTCCTGGCAAACCTGCTCCGCGACTGGGGAAGTAGGTCGCGGTCGATGTTCCCCGGAGGGGGACGAGGCCCGACGGCGGACCACCTCTGGCCCCAATGGTTGTTGGCTGTCGGGCCTCCCCGGCCTGCGGCCGGCTCGACCGCGACCTACAGCCGGGCACCCACGTCCGCGGCTGCTGGGTGGTGGACCTCGTGTTGGGAAAACTGTGAACTGATGCATTGCGGGGAGATCGCTCGCGGAAAGTTGGCCGTGATTCGCACCAAGGGGTAAGCGGGGTGGTCGCCACTACGGGGTGGTCGCCGGCTCCGGGTTGCGTGTCGGCGGTTTCCGCACTACGGTTGCCCTGGTAGGGGGGGCTGGTCCCGGCCCCGCCGATGGATCAGAGGCCCCACCGATGCGGATCTTCGGGTCGGCGAAGCGAACCGGCACGGTCTCGACGCCCCCGCCGGCGTCCCGCCGCGGCGCGGCCGAGGCGTACATCGGCCAGACGTTCCTGGGGAAATACCGCACCCGCCGGTTCCTCGGCGAGGGCAGCAACGCGCACGTCTTCCTGGCCGACACGGCCGGCGGGTCGGCGGTAGTGGTGAAGCGGATCAAGGACGAGGCGACTCTGGCCCCGCGGTTCCGCCAGTTCTTCGACGCCGAAGTGCGGAGCATGGCCGGGTTCCGCCACCCGTATGTGTGCCGCCTGCTGGACGCCTCCCTGGACGACCCGCTCGGCCCGTGCCTGGTCCTCGAACACATCAGCGGGGTGACGCTCGAGACCGTCCTCGACGTGAGCAAAAAGTTGGCCCCGGAGCGGGTGGGCAAGTTGCTCGGCCCGCTCGGACACGCGCTGGTCGCCGCTCAGCAGCGGGGCATCTGTCACCGGGACCTGAAGCCGGCCAACCTGATGGTGGTGAACCCCGGCAGCGACGCCGAAACGGTGAAGGTGATGGACTTCGGATTCGCCGGATTCACCAGCAAGCCGCACATCCAGCTCGCCGAACTGACCGGGCACGGGTCGATCTTCGCCTGCGGCACCCCCGCCTACGTGTCGCCGGAGATGATCCGGGGCGACACCACCGACGCCCGCTCGGACATTTACAGCGTCGGCGTCATCGCGTTCGAGATGCTCACCGGCCGGCTGCCGTTCGACCTGGAAACGCAAGAAGAGCTGCTGAGCGCCCACGTCCGGGACGCGCCGCCTAAGTTCCGCGCGGTGGGGGCCGGGCACGTTCCGCCGGCGGTCGAGGCGGCGGTGCAGATGGCCCTGGCCAAATACGCCAGCGAGCGGCCGCCGACGATGAAGGAGTTCGTGGACCTGTTCTCGCGGGGCGTCGGCTGGGACGTGTGGGCGGCCACCGCGCCGCCGGAGATGGACGACGACTTGGTGCAACTGGAGGCGGAGCTGCCGGCCGTCGCCACCACTCCGCCGCCGGCGGTGGCCGGGGCGGACGACGCCTTCGTCCTGTCGGACATGTTCGAGGCGTGCCTGCCGGAGAAGCTGGCGGCGCTGAAGCTGAAGGGGTTCATCGACGAGGTGAAGGGGCAGGCGGTGGAGAGCGAGCCGGGGCTGATCCGGGTGCGGGTGGAGATGCCGACCGGGTGGAAGGCGACGGCGGACCCGCCCAGCTCGCGGAGCGGGGTCATGGGCTTCCTGTCCGGGGCGCACCGCGCGCCGCCGCGGGGCCGGGAGCCGATCGAGATCGAACTGCGGATGAACAAGCTGGACGCCAACCGGGTGGAAGTGCTGGTCAGCTTCCGCCCGCTGCGGGGGGCGATGCCGACCGACCCGCGGGCGTGGCGGGAGCGGTGCGAGGGGTATTACGGCCTGCTCCGCAACTTCGTCATGCCCGGCGGCTGACCGCCGCCGGTTCTCCCGCTCAAGTGTTCGACGCCCACCCCGGCCAACTCGACCGGAGTCTCGTGGAGCCGTTGCCGTCCGTGTCGGCGTAGGTCTGGCAAATCTTTCGGGCACGGTGAAAGCGCAAGGGAAAACGGGGTGGCCGGAACGTAGTCTGACTCTCCCGAGTCGGGCCGAACCACGCGAGCGGTTCGGCCCGACTCGGGAGAGTCAGACTACGTCGCGTGGTTGCGGTTCCCGACGCGCTTCGCGTGCCCGAAAGTTTTGCCAGCCCCCCGTAGTGGCGCATCGATTCCTCTCGCATGTCGGCGGAACGCGGGGTACAATTCTAACATCCGCCGGCCGCCCGTTGCGACTCCTGCCTTGCTCCGCCTCGCCGAATCCGCCCGTTGGAGTGGACCCGCCATGACCCGCTTCGCCCGCACGCCCGCGCGGTGGCCGGCCGTCCTCGCCTTGCTCGCCGTTTCGTCCGCCGCCCGCGCCGACGTGATTGCCACGCCGAAGGCGGTCGCGCTCGACGGCCCCGAAGCGACGCAGCAGCTCCTCGTCCGCGATGCCGCCGGCACGGACCTCACCCGCGCGGCCAAGTACGAATCGGCGAACCCGCTCGTCGCGCGGGTGGACGTGACCGGGTTGCTCGAACCGGTCGGCGAAGGGAAGACCGAAATCCGCATCGAACAGGCCGGGCACCGAACGTCCGTCGCGGTTGAAGTGAAAGGGCTGAAGGCTCCGGTGCCGGTGTCGTTCGCCGGGCAGGTGGTGCCGCTGCTGACCAAGGCCGGGTGCAACTCCGGCGGCTGCCACGGCAAGGCCGAGGGGCAGAACGGGTTCCGCCTGAGCGTGTTCGGGTTCGACCCGGAGGCCGACTACCGGGCCGTCGCCGAGGAAGGGCGGGGCCGACGGCTGTTCGCCGCGTCGCCCGCCAACAGCCTGCTCGTGAAGAAGGCGACCGGGCAGACCCCGCACGGCGGCGGCCGGAAAATCGCGGCCGGCAGCCTGGCGCACAAGCGGCTGGTGCGGTGGATCGCGGAAGGGGCCGCCCCGACGGTGGACGGCGAGCGGCCGGTGGCGGCGGTGGAAGTGGAACCGAAGGAACAGACGCTCGCCCTCGGCGGGTCGCAGCAGCTCCGCGTGACGGCCGTGGACGACCGGGGCCACCGACGGTGCGTGACGGCCGAAGCGGAGTTCGACTCGAACGCGCCCGGCATCGCCGGGGCCGACCGGCGCGGGCACGTTGTGGCCGGGACGACGCCGGGCGAGGCGGCCATCCTGGTGCGGTACGCCGGGCATGTGACGGCCGCGCGGTTCACCGTGCCGAATCCCGGCGTGACGTTCCCCCGCCCGCCGGAAGCGAACGCCATCGACAAGCACGTCTGGGACAAGCTGGCCCGGCTGGGCATTCCGCCGAGCGACTTGGCCGACGACGCGACGTTCCTGCGGCGGGCGTTCCTCGACACCATCGGCACGTTGCCCACGGCGGCGGAAGCGCGGCAGTTCATCGAAGACAAGGCCGCGAACAAGCGGGCGAAGTTGATCGACGCGCTGCTCGACCGGCCGGAGTACGCCGACTACTGGGCGATGCGGTGGGCGGACCTGCTGCGGGTGGACCGCGACATCCTCGCCGCGCCGGGCGCGGTGGCGATGACCCGCTGGCTGAAGAAACAGTTCGCCGAGAACCGGCCGTACGACCAGTTCGTCCGCGCCATCGTCACCGCCGAAGGGAACGTCACCCGCGAGGGGCCGGCCGGGTTCTTCAAGGCGTTCGGCAAGCCGGACGAGATGAGCCGGGCGGTCGGCCAGCTCTTCCTCGGCGTGCGGATCGAGTGCGCCCAGTGCCACCACCACCCGTCCGAGAGGTGGGGCCAGGACGACTACTACGCGCTGGCCGGGTTCTTCACCGGCGTCGCGCGGAAGGCGAGTCCGACCGGCGACGCCATCGTCGGCGGCACCGGATCGGGCATGAAGCACCCGCGCACCGGGCAACTGGTGGAGGCGAAGGCCCTGGGAGCGGCGGTCGCCGTCCTTCCCGCCGACGGCGACCGCCGCCGCGTGCTGGCCGACTGGATGACGGCGACGGACAACCCGTTCCTCGCGCGGTCCATCGCCAACCGCCTCTGGGCGCACTACATGGGCCGCGGGCTGGTCGAGCCGCTCGACGACCTGCGCGCCACCAACCCGGCGTCGAACGAACCGCTCCTCGACGCGCTGGCCGACCACCTGCGGGCGAAGAAGTACGACCTGAAGGCGGTGACGCGGCTGATCCTCAACTCCCGCGCGTACCAACTGGGGGCGGCGACGAAGGCGAACGCGAGCGACGAGCAGAATTTCTCGCACGTCCGCCCCCGCCCGGTGCCGGCCGAGGTGCTGCTCGACGCGATCTGCCAGACGACCGGCGTGCCGGAGAAGTTCGGCGGGTGGCCGGTCGGCGTGCGGGCCATCCAGGTGTGGGACAACCGCGTGCCGTCGTACTTCCTGACGCTGTTCGGCAAGCCGGCCCGCACCAGCGTGTGCGAGTGCGAGCGGAGCGGCGAGCCGAGCGTCGCGCAGGCCCTGCACCTGATGAACGCGCCGGAGATCGACGCCAAGATTCGGGCGAAGAAGGGCGTGGCGCGGAAACTCGCCGACGCGCAACTGACATCGCCCGCCGTCATCGACGAGCTGTATCTTGGCGCGCTGGCCCGCCTGCCGACGGCGGCCGAGCGAACGGTGCTGCTGGCGCTGTTCGAGGAAGCCGGCCCCGACCGCCGCGCCGCCGTCGAGGACGCCCTCTGGACCCTGCTGAACACCAAGGAATTCGTCTTCAACCACTGACCCCGGAGACCCCGCCATGCCTCGCCCCATCACCCGCCGGCACGCGCTGCGGATCGGCTCGTCCGGGTTCCTCGCCGGGCTGTCGCTGCCGACGCTCTTCCAGCTCCAGGCGACCGCTGCCGACGGCACCGAGCCGAAGGCGAAGTCGTGCATCTTCCTGTTCCTGCAAGGCGGCCCCAGCACCATCGACATGTGGGACATGAAGCCGGACGCGCCGGCCGAGATCCGCGGGCCGTACAAGACGATCAAGACGAACGTGCCCGGCACGTTCGTCGGCGAACACTGCCACCGCACGGCGAAGGTGGCGGACAAGTTCACCATCCTCCGCAGCCACAGCCACACCGACAACGGCCACGTCACCGGGTCGCACTACCTGCTGACCGGCTACCGGCCGAACTTCGCCGACGGGGCGAACAGCAAGGTGCCGGTGAACGAACTCTACCCGAGCATCGGGTCGATGGTGTCGAAGGAGCTGGGCGGCCGCGGCGGGGTGCCGCCGTACATGAACCTGCCGCACCCGCTGACCGCCGGCGGGCCGGGCTTCTACGGGGCCGAACACGCGCCGTTCGTCATCGAGTCCGATCCGGTGCAGCCGGACTTCGAGGTGAAGGACTTGAAGCCGGACAGCCGGCTGAGCGCGTCGCGGGCCGACCGCCGGCAGCGGGCGCTGGCGGCGCTGGAGAAGGACGCCGCCCCCGTCGGCCGCGCCGGGACGATGGCCACCTACTACGACAAGGCCCGCGACCTGATCGCCTCGCCGGCCGCGCGGAAGGCGTTCGACCTGTCGGCCGAACCGGAGAAGGCGCGGGCCGCCTACGGGTACTCGTCGCTCGGCCAGTGTTCGCTGCTGGCGCGGCGGCTGGTCGAGGCCGGGTGCCGCTTCGTCGGCGTCGATCACGGCAGTTGGGACACGCACTTTTCCTGCTTTCCCAGCCTAGAAAAAGACCTGATCCCGCACGCCGACATGGCGTTCAGCGCGCTGATCGCCGACCTGCACGACCGCGGCCTGCTGTCCAGCACGCTCGTGGTCATGATGGGCGAGATGGGCCGCACGCCGCGGATCAACGACAAGGCCGGGCGGGACCACTGGTCGCAGGCGCAGAGCGTGCTGTTCGCCGGCGGCGGCGTCAAGCCGGGGCAGGTGATCGGCGCGACCGACAAGCACGGCAGCGCGCCGGTCGCCGACCCGGTGAGCGTCGAGGACATCCTGCGGACGGTGTTCCACCTGATGGGCATCGACGCCGACAAGTCGTACCTGACGCCGCTCGGCCGGCCGGTGCCGGTGGTGAACGGCGGCAAGCTCATCAAGGGGCTGCTGTGATGCGCGTTCTCGCACTCCTGCTTCTTGCGTCCGCCCCCGCCGCGTTCGCGCAAGCGCCGCTGCCGCCCGGCAAGGACGGCTACGCCTACCCGCCCGGCGGCACGGCCGGCTCCACGGTGGAGGTCATCCTCGGCGGGACCGACTGGACGCCCGACACGCAATTCTTCGTCCACGACCCGCGCGTCAAACTCGCCGTCGCGTCGAAGCCCGGCCCGGTGCTGATGCCCGAACCGCCGCACTGGTTCGGCATCCAGAGCTACGCCAACGACCCCCGGCTGCCGCGCGAAGTTGTCGCCCGGTTCGAGATTCCCAAGGACTTCCCGCCCGGCCCCATCCACTGGAGCGCGGCGAACGCCAACGGCGGCGGCCCCGGCGGGGTGTTCGTCGTCGGCACGGGCACGGAGGTGCTGGAGGACGAGAACCGCCGCGAACCGCAGGAGTTGCCCGCGCTGCCGGTGACGGTGAACGGCCGGCTCCGGCGGATCGAGGAGGTGGACCACTACCGCTTCAAGGCGGCGAAGGCCGGGCCGATCACCTGCGAACTGATGGCCCGGCAACTCGGCGGCGACTTCCACGCGGTCGTCGAAGTCCGCGACGACGCCGGGAAATTCGTGACCGACATCGCCGACACCGAGGGCCGCGACCCGGTGCTGACGTTCGCGGCCGTGAAGGACCGGACCTACACCGTCAGCGTTCGGGACATCGATCACCGGGGCTACCGCAACTTCACCTATCGGCTCGCGCTTCGTGAAGGGGCCGCTTCTCCCACGCCCCCCGCGCCGAAGTCGGACACCGCCACTCGCCCCGGCTTCCAACTGCGAACGGCCGGCTTCCCGAATGTCCCCGTCGGCGGGAAGGCGGCGCTGACGATCACCGTCGTCCGCGAAGGCGGGTTCAAGGAGCCGATCAAACTCGCCGTGTCCGGGCTGCCCGACGGCGTGACCGCGCCGAAGGAGTTGACCGTCCCGCCGACCGGCGACACGTTCGCGCTCAACCTCGAGTGCGCCAAGGACGCACCGGCGACGGCCGCGCTGGTCGCCATCACCGGCACGGCGAAGGTCGGGGACGCGACCGTCACGAAGCCCGTCCTCGGCGAGTTGAAGACGGACCTCGCGCCGCGCACGCCGGAGGCCAACCGGTCCCCACTCCTGCTCGTCGCCACCACGCTGAAAGCGCCGTTCAAGGTGAAGGCGGCCGAGGCCGACGGCGGGCGACGCATCCCGCGCGGGTCCACCCACCTCGCCCCGATTCTGATCGACCGCACCGACGGCTTCGCCGGCGAAATCGTCCTCGACATGTCCGCCGCGCAGCAGCGGCACCGGCAAGGCATCCGCGGGCCGGCACTCGCGGTCCCGCCCGGCGTCAAGGCCATCGACTACCCGGTGTTCCTTCCGGAGTGGCTGGAAACCACCCGCACCTCGCGGATCGGGCTGAACGCGCTGGCGCTGGTGCCGGACGCGAAGGGCACGCCCCGCTGGGTGCAGGCCGCGATGGAAGGACAGATCACCATGTCCATCGAAGGCGCGCTGCTGAAGGTGACGCACGACGCCGGCGAGCTGGCGGTCGAGGCCGGGCAACCGTTCGACCTCCCACTGCGGCTGGCCCGGTCGCCCAAGTTCGCGGACGCCGTGGCGGTGGAGTTGCTCGTACCGGACGTGTTGAAAGGGTTGGTGTCCGCGAAGCCCCTGACCCTCCCGCCGGACAAATCCGCCGCGCGGCTCGCGGTCGAGACGAAGGCCGACAAGCGGCTCGTCGGGACGTGGCGGCTGACCGTCCGCGCGACGGGCAAGTTCCACGGCCACGCCGTGGTGAGCGAAACGACCGTCGAAGTGGAAGTGACCCCGACGCGGTAACGCGGATCCCGCCGGCTGAATCCCGAGACCGACCTGTCCCCACGGTGCTTCCCATGTCGCGCTCCTTTTCGCCGACGCCGCGTGTCCTGTCCCGCCGGACCTTCCTCCGCGGCGCGGGCGTGGCGATGGCCCTACCGTTGCTCGACGCCATGCGGCCGGCGTTCGCCGCCGGCAAACCCGAGGTGCCCCGGCGGATGGTCGCCGTCGAAACGAACATGGGCATCCTGCCGCAGTTCTTCTTCCCGGAGAAGGCCGGTGCGGGGTACGCCCTGTCGCCGTACCTGGAACGGCTGGCCAAGTTCCGCGAGCAGTTCACCGTCTTCTCCGGCGTCAGCCACCCCGGCGTGACCGGCGCGCACGCGGCCGAGAAGTGCTTCCTCACCGGCACCCCGCACCCGGAGCGCGGCGGGTTCCGCAACGGCGTGTCCCTCGACCAGTTCGCCGCCGAGACGATCGGCAACCGCACCCGCTACCCGGCGCTGGTGCTGGGCGTGGGGAACGAGGGGCAGACCCTCAGCTACACCCGCAGCGGCGCGCCCATCCCCATCGAGCGCAGCCCGCGCAAGCTGTTCGAGCGGCTGTTCGTGCAGGGCAAGGCGTCCGAGGTGGAGGCGCGGATGGCCGACCTCCGCCAGGGCCGCAGCACCCTCGACTTCGTCGGCGATCAGGCGGCGCGGCTGAACAAGTCGCTCGCCCCGGCCGACCGCCAGCGGCTGGACCAGTACCTCACGTCGGTGCGGGAACTGGAGCGGCGGCTGGCCAGCGCCGAGGAGTGGGAGCGGAAGCCGAAGCCGGCGGTGACGGCCGCCCCGCCGGAGGACGTGAAGGACCACCGCGAGTTCGCCAAGCAGACGCGGGTCATGTTCGACGTGATCCGGCTGGCCCTCGAAACCGACTCGTCCCGGCTGGTCACGCTGTTCATCGACGCCACCGTCATCCACAACATCACGCACCACGGCAACCGGCCGGAGGTGCTGACGGAGCTGCGGACCAAGGAGGAGTCGCAGTTCGATTCGCTCGCCGGGTTCCTGACGGGCCTGACCGACGCGACGGAGGACGGCGACCCGCTGCTGAACCGGGCGATGGTGCTGTACGGCACCTGCATGGGCAGCGCGAACAGCCACGCCAACACGAATCTGCCGGTGCTGCTCGCCGGCGGCGGGTTCAAGCACGGCCGGCACCTGGCGTTCGACAGGGAGAACAACTACCCGCTGACGAACCTGTTCGTGTCCATGCTGCAACGGCTGGGCGTCGAAGCCCGCGAGTTCTCCAGCGGCAAAGGCACCTTGAAGGGGCTGGAGACGGTGTGACGCGCGGCACGGATACGCCGCGCGGTGAAGACACATCTCCCCCTACCGCAGCCAGGCCGGCAACTCGCCCTGAGCAGGCAGCTTCACCACCGTGACGCTGCTGACGTGCGGGTGGCCCTTCACCGCCGTGCTGGCCTCCTCCGGCGGGGCGCTGTCCAGGTTCAGCACGCCGATGGCCTCGCCGCCGGGTGTGTGCCCGGTGCGGCCGACGCTCATCGCCGCGATGTTCACGTCGTGCGTGCCGAAGATGGTGCCGACGAACCCGATCAGGCCCGGCGCGTCGCGGTGGGTGAACACGAACAGGATGCCGTCCAGGTAGCTCTCCAGGCGGTACTGGCCGAGTTGCACCAGCCGCGGGTACTGGTCGCCGAACAGCGTGCCGACGGCCGTGTACGACTTCTTGTCGGTGTCGATGTCCACTTGCAGGGCGGACGCGAAGTCGCCCTTCTTCGGGCTGGCCGACTCGACGATCTCGATGCCCCGCTCGCGGGCGATCACCTCGGCGTTGACCAGGTTCACCCCCTGTGCCAGGCGGGATTCGAGCAGCCCGGCGGTGAACGCGGCGGTCAGCAGTTTCGTCTTCTTGCCGGCCAGTTCGCCTTTGAACGTGAGCGCCGCGCGGCGGATCGGCCCCTGGGCCATCTGCGCGTGCAGCACGCCGAGGCGGTAGGCCAGATCGACGTACTGCCGCAGCGCGTCCAGCTCGGCCCGGTCCATCGCCGCCATGTTGACGGCGTTCGCCACCACGCCCCGGAGCAGGAAGTCGGCCAGCAGCTGCGCCGCCTCGACGGCCACGTTCTCCTGCGCCTCGACCGTGGACGCGCCGAGGTGCGGCGTGAGGACGACGTTGGGGGCGGACAGCAGCGGGTTGTCGGCCGGCGGCGGCTCGGTGCTGAACACGTCGATGCCCGCGCCGGCGACCACGCCGGCCGTCAGCGCCGCCGCCAGTGCCGCCTCGTCGATGATGCCGCCCCGCGCCACGTTGAGCAGGCGGGCCGACCGCTTCATCATGCCCAACTCGCGGGTGCCGATCAGCCCCTTCGTCTCGGCCGTCAGCGGCACGTGGACCGACAGGAAGTCCACCGTCGGCAGCATGGCGTCCACGCTGGCGGCGGCGTCGAAGCCGAGGTCGGCCACCTTCTCCGGGGTGACGAACGGGTCGAACGCCAGCACGCTCATGCCGATGCCCAGCGCCCGCCGCGCCACCTCGCGGCCGATCCGCCCCAGGCCGATGACGCCGAGCGTCTTGCCGGCCAGTTGCACGCCGACGTACTTGCTGCGGTCCCACTTGCCGACCTTCATGGTGGCGTCGGCGAGGGGGATGTGCCGGGCCAGGGCGAACATCAGGCCGATGGTGTGTTCGGCGGCGGACACGGTGTTGCCGCCGGGCGTGTTCATCACGACCACGCCCTTGCGGGTGGCGGCGGCCACGTCGATGTTGTCCACGCCGACGCCGGCGCGGGCCACGGCCCGCAGGTTGCCGGGGTCTTGCAGCAGTTCGGCGGTGATCTTGGTGGCGCTCCGCACGATGGCGGCGTCGGCGGCGCGGAGGGCGTCCCGCAGCGCGTCGCCGGTGAGGCCGGGGCGGTTATCCACTTCGATGCCGGCGGCGGTCAGCAGCTCGACGCCGGCGGCTTCCAGTTTGTCGCAGATCAGCACGCGGGGCATGTCGCGTCTTCCGTGATGAAAAAGGTCGGCGGAGAGGACACGGGTAGTTTACGCGGCGATGGCGGACGCAAACAGAGCTGGAAGCGGGGGGGCCGGGGGTGTCCCCGCGCCGCCCCGT
>JAYTTN010000541.1:0-4679 GCA_043745295.1 Fimbriiglobus sp.
GTGAGCGACGGGAATCGAAATCCCGTCGCTCACGCTTCCGGCTCGGACATTCACCCCCACAGGCGGCCGGGGTTGAAGCAGTCGGTCGGGTCGAGGGTCCGCTTCACCGTCCGCATGACGGAGCGGTCGCCGGCGTCGCGGCCCCACACCGGCAGCGAGCCTTTCCACGCCGGCGGGCAGCTGGTGACGATCAGGTTGGCGTTTCCCGTCGCGGTCAGTTTGGACAAGGCGGCGATCGCGTTGGCGGCGCGGTCGGGGGTGCCGTCGGCGGGCAAGTGGACGAAGACGATGCCGTTGCCGGCGTGCGCGTGGACGGCGGCATCCGGATGGGCGGCGACGGCGGCGGACACGAACCCGGCGACGGCACTCGGCAACACGTTCGCCTTCAGTGACACCCAGTCGTCACCGACCGTTTGCAGGTGCGTCAGTGCGGCCCACCCGGCCGGCAAGTGAGACACCGTCAGGCCCCGGACGGGGGCGGTCGCCAGTTCGGCCGCCAGCTCCTTCACCTGCCAGTCCACGGTGACGGCCTTCTCCTCGAACCCGCACACGATCACCCACGGGTCGGCGTCGGGCAGCGGGAGGCCGGTGAGGACCGCCGCCTCGCGGTTCAGCAGTTCCACCGCCACCGGGCGGGACTTGGAGGCGTGCAGCCGGTCGAGCGTCGGGCCGACCGCCGCCGCGCCGACGCCGAACGCGACGAGGGCACTCGCCTCCGGCCTCGGCTTCACCTTCAGCGTCAGGTGCGTGAGGACGCCGAGGGTGCCGAGCGCGCCGCCGTGCAGCTTCATGAGGTCGTACCCGGCGACGTTCTTCACCACCCGGCCGCCGCCCTTCACCTCGACGCCCTCGTCGGAGACGAAGCCGACGCCGATGACGTAGTCGCGGAGCGTGCCCTGCGCGAACCGCCGCGGGCCGGACGAGTTCGCGGCGACCGCCCCGCCGAGGGTGGCACGCTCCGGGTGCGGCACGTCCACCGGCAGCCACTGCCCTTCGGCGGCGAGCGTCGCCTGAAGGTCGGCGATGCGGACGCCGGCCTGCGCGGTGACGGTCATGTCGCGGGCCGGGTAATCGATCACGCGGTTCAGCCGCAGCGTGGACACCGCGACGCCGGGCTTGGTGGGGACGAGGCCGAGGTGCAGCTTCGTGCCGCCACCGACCGGGTAGACGGCGTGCCCGGCGCTCACCTGGGCGCGGACGATGTCGCCCAACTCGGCGACGGTTTCGGGGGCGCGAACCGGCAGCGGGCCGAAGCCGTCGATGGAGACACTGTCGGTCACGGCGGTTCTCGGTACGGATCGAAGATTTCGGACGGGCGCTATTGTATGCCCGCCGTCCGCCTCCGCCCGCGTGGTGGGGTGTGGCGTCTTGCGAGCCGCGACCGCCAGGGAGTGGCGTCTTCGTTCGGCAACCGGAAGGGGTGACGCCGTCCACCCCCGTGGGGGATGTCGTACAATTCCCGCACTCCCTTTCTCGCCCTCCCGCTGGGGTCCGCCGTGCCCGCCACGCAGTTGATCGTCCTCTGTTTCGCCGGGGTGGTGTGCGTCGGCCCGCTCGCCATTTACCTGTGCTGGCTGGCCGGCGTCAACCGCCGCCCGGCCCCGACCGTCGTCGCCGGCGCGTGGGACTTCGCCCGGCTGTACGCCGCCCTGTCCGGGTTCGTGCTGGTCGGCGGGGTGGTGCTGCTGTCGCTGGTGCAGACCGACAGCCGGTTCGTCGCCCGCGGCGACTGGGCGCAACTCCAGGTGAACTGGGAGCAGGAGCGGGTGAACTGGACGCTGACGATGGTCGGCTACTTGACGCTGGTGATCGGCGTGGCGGCGCTGGTGGCCGCGTCGCGGGCGCGGCTGCTGTGCGTGTACAACGTGGCCCCGGCGGACGCGGACAAGGCCGTCGAGGAGGCGCTGGAGAAGGCCGGCCTGCCGACCGTCCGCCACGGCAACCGGTGGGGCGACGGCATCCCGCTCGTCGAAGTGGTCCCGTTCCACGGCACCGCCCACGTCGGCATCCACCTGCTGAGCAACAGCCGGGCCACCCGCGACGAACTCGAGCGCCACCTCCGCCCGGCGCTGCTCGCCCTCGCCGCCCCGGACAACCCGGCCGCCCCGTGGCTCACCTCGCTCGCCTCCGGCACGGTCATGGTGCTTGTCGGCTTCGTCCTGTTCGGCGTCTACCTGACCCTGACGCGGTGAGGGGGCGAAAATGCCGGACTGCGACGGGCGAATACGCCGGTAGCTCGCGCTCCGTTCACCGTCCCGCCGGGAAGACCCGCCATGATCCAACTCTTCCATGCGTTCATTGACGAAGTGGCCCACCGGGGCGTGAAGGGCCTCGCCGAACTGATCGCCCCGCAACTCGGCAAGGCGGTCGATTTCTTCCAGGGCGTCCGCGAAAAGTACGCCCGGCGAAAGGCGCTAAAGGACCAGCGGGCCGAAGCCGAGAAGATCGCCCGCATGTCCGCCGAGCAGGTCGTCGCCGACATCCGCAAGGACGTGGCCCGCGCCTTCCCCGACCAGCCGAAACTCCGCGAGGAAGTCGAACTGTACTTGTCGCTGGCGCCGGGGGCGGTGCAGCGGACGCTGCGCGGCAAGCACGACCCGAAGGGCCTGTCCGCGCCCGCCGACTTCGCGCTGGACAGCCCGGAGAAAGTGGCCGCGATGTTCCCCGACGCCGTGCCGACGCTGCGGCCGAACGACCCGGTGCCCGGCCGCGAGGAGAAGTACCGCCTCGTTTCGCCCGTCGGCGGCGGCGGCTTCGGTGAGGTGTGGAAGGCCGCCGACCGGATGACGCCCGGTCACTTCGTCGCCGTCAAGGTGTTCCCCGATCCGAACATCCAACTCGACGTGATCCGCCACGAGTACCGCCAGGCGCTGCGGCTGAACCACCCCGTACACGGCTGGCCGGCGGGCGTGGTGCCGGTGGTGGATGCCAAGCTGGACGGCGAACACCCGTGGATCATGTACGAGTTCGTCGGCGGCGGCACGCTGGCCGAACTGATCGTGCAGTGGCAGACGCGGGACATGCCCGAACGAGTCCGCACGGCACTCGCCGCGCTGAAGTCGCTGGCCGGCACCTGCGCGCACCTGCACGGGTTGAACCCGGCCCTCGTCCACCGCGACCTGAAGCCGGCGAACGTGCTGGGCACCGCCGACGCCCTCCGCATCACCGACCTCGGCCTGGGCGGGGCGGCGGTGGAGTACGAACTGGCCACGGAGAGCCAGGGCGACCGGAGCGTCAGCGGCCGGCTGCCGAGCCTGTTGTACGGCTCGTACAGCCTGAACTACGCCAGCCCGGAGCAGCGGCGGGGCAACCCGCCCGACCCGCGCGACGACATCCACGCCCTCGGCGTGATCGCGTACCAGATGCTGACGGGCAAGCTCGACGCCGCGCCCAGCCCCCGCTTCGAGCGCGAGCTGCACGAACTGAAGGTGCCGCAAGCGCTGATCGACGTGATCGGCGATTGCGTCGATGGCGACGCGAGCCGCCGACCGCGAAATGCGATGGCGCTGGTGGAGGCGCTGGACAAGCTGACGCCGGAGTCGGTGCCGGTGGCGAAACCGGTGCGCACACCGGTGGTGAACCCGACGCCCGAACCGGGCCGGGACGAACCGAAACGGAAGTCCGAAACGGCGCGACGGATTGCCCCGCGAGAGCCAGTAGGCTTCGGCCGGGGAATCCCGATCATCGCCCTCGGCGGCTTGCTCTTGGTCGGCGTGATCCTCCTCCTCGCCTTCGGACTTCGCAGGCCGCCACAGGGGTCGGTCTTCACGAACTCGTTCGGCAACACGCTCAAACCGCCGGGTGCCATCGTCGATACGTCCGGGAACTATCCGGGCCAAGAGATGACGCTGCCCATCGGGAAGTCCGGGGTGGACATGACCTTTTGCTGGTGTCCGCCGGGGACGTTCCGGCGTGGTAGCAACGAGTTCGACGACGAGAAGCCGGTGCGGGAGATCACCATCGGCAAGGGCTTCTGGATGGCGAAGACGGAGACGACGCAGGCGCAGTGGACGGCGCTGGGCTTCACCAACGAGAGCAAATTCAAGGGCGACACCTTGCCCGTGGAGAACGTGAGCCACACGCAGGCTGTGTCGTTCGCCGACAAGCTGAAAACGCTCAGCGGCAAGGCAGTCCGGCTGCCGACCGAAGCCGAGTGGGAGTACGCCTGCCGCGCGGGAACGCCCGCCGGCCAGAAGTATTGGAGTGGCAACACCGAGGAAGACCTCGCGCGCGTCGGCTGGTGCAACAAGAACGGCGATGGCAAGACGCACCCCGTGGGGGAGAAGAAAGCGAACCCGTGGGGCCTGCACGACATGCACGGCAACGTTTGGGAGTGGTGTGCCGACTGGTACGACAGCGGGTATTACGCGAAGTCGCCGACGGAGGATCCGACGGGGCCGGAAAGCCAGGTGGCGGGGATATTCCGGGGGAGGGTGTTCCGAGGCGGGGGCTGGAACGGCGGTGCGACGAGCTGCCGCGCGGCGCAACGGAACGGGTTGCTCACGGGCGACTGGAGTAACTACCTCGGCTTCCGTCTTGCCGTCGTTGCACCTGGTCAGTAGCAAGCCGGCAGCGGAGCCGCTCTTGGTTCTTGCGGGGTGCGGCAATTGTTGTTGGCGAGCGGGGGGCGTCGGCCCCCTGTTGTGTTCGACATCCCCACGGAAACAGGGGGCTGATGC
>JAYTTN010000542.1:0-1268 GCA_043745295.1 Fimbriiglobus sp.
CCAGCCGCACCGAACCCCGGAGCACCATCCCCGGCGAACCGCCCTTGCGACCGCTCGCCCGACGCTCGTGATAGCGGTGCGATCCGAAGAGCTGCTCCAAGTCGTTGTTCGTCCGCGGCACATCCGCCGCGCCGTCGCAGGCGAACAGGCCCGGCCAATAGCTCCGGGTGACTTTCAAGAAGTGATCGACCGCGGGACCGAGGTCTTCCGCCAATTCCCGGTGTCGAAGCATCGCCCCCAGCAGTCCCCCCCGCTTCTTGCGGATGACCGAGCCGGAGGTCTCCTCCAGTCCCAAGATGCGGGCGGCGAGGTGCACCCACCCGAACGCCAGGCAGATCGGGGGCCCCAGCTCGGCCATCGCCGCCAGCCCCTTCTCGATCGCGCACTTCAACTGCCGCAGTTCGGTCGGGATCCCCTTTTTTCCCCGACCGCGTCGAGGCTCGCCCCGATGGCCGTCCGCCGTTCGTGCAGCTTCAGCCCCGATGCCTCCAGCGGCGGACGGCCGTCGTCCGTCCGGACGCTCCGCACCGCCGAGCAGTAGCTCCGGATCGCCTCGGCCACCGCGTCGGCCCGGCCCTCGGTCTGCCGCTCGATCGCCCGGATGTTCCGTACGCTCTTCTTCAGTTCTTTCTTGGCGTGGTGATCGGCTTCGTAGATCGGCCGCCCCGCCTCGCGCCGGTAGTGGAACTGGCCGAGCGGGTGCGGCACCCCGGGGAACACCGCGGCCACCGCTTTGCGGATCGAGTGCTGCCCGTCGGAGATGACCCCGGCGACCGGCACCGGGCAGGCCGCCCGCACCGAGCCCAACAGCTCGGCCAAATCCTGCTGCCGGGCCGAGAGGAGGCTCTGGGACGCCTGAGGTTCCCCAAGTTTGGTGGACACGGAGTTAACGGTGTAAACTCGGACCAAGGAGTTCACCGATGGCTCGTCCCCGAACAGCGTACACGGCGGAGTTCAAGCTCGCGGCCGTCAAGATGATCATCGAGCAGAAGCTCTCCGTGGCCGAAGTCGGCCGCCGCCTCGACGTCGGCGAGACGCTGCTCCGCGACTGGCGCAAGGCCGTCCTCACCCGTGGCCCCGCAGCCTTCCCCGGGCACGGCAACCTTCGACCGGCCGAAGAGGAGCTGCGCGGCCTCCGGGCCGAGAACGCACGCCTCCGGGCCGAGCGAGACCTGTTAAAAAAAGCCGCCGCGTACTTCGCCAACCCGCCGAGATAGCCTTCGCGTTCATCGCCGACCACGAGGACCAGTGGCCGGTGGTCTGGATGT
>JAYTTN010000543.1:0-17671 GCA_043745295.1 Fimbriiglobus sp.
GGAATCTTCCCCATGCCGATCTCGTTCCCGCCGTCCCCGATGCCGATGGTGACGGTGTCAGGGTTACGTTCGAGATAACCGTTGTCCGTCGTTGGAGTAAATTGGGTGATGTCACGACCCCGCATCGAGTAATAGCGGCCGTCGCGGGCGCGGCCGACATGTTCCAAAGCGATGCTGTGAAACGATTGATACCCAGGCCAGTCACCACACTGGACAACTTGCGTGAGGACGCCGTGCGTTTCGAGTTGGCGGGAATCGACGAGAAGGTGAGCCGCGACAGCACCGGCGTGGATGGCTTTCCCGCAATCCGGTGGTGAGAACGCGGCCACCTGGGCGAGAATTGCGCCAAGGGAGCGAAGCAGAAAGACGGCACCGAGTGGGCCATCGGTTTCATACGCGGGTGGCTGGCCGGTCGGAATGTAGAACCCCGTATCAACATCCGCCGCAACTTCGTGTGAGGCCAGGAGACTCCGGCACGCGGCCTGGAAATCCCCGGCGGTGGCGGTGAACAGGTTGTCGCCCGGCACGCGGGCGAGGCCGCGGTTGCCGGGGTCGGTCTGCACCGCCGCCAGGATCGCGGCCAGTTTGGCGTCGGGCGTCATGGGTCACTTCGCGTCCAGAAGTTCGACGAGAACCTTCTCGACGGCGTCGGGCTTCTGCGGGTACGGCAGCGTCACCTTCTTGCCGGCCCGGTCCCACACCAAATAGTGCGGGGTAGCGTTGGCGTCGTGCTTGTCCTGCCAGTCGCTGACCGTCGCCGGCTTGTCCTTGAAGATGAAGTTGGCGAACCCCGCCCCCTCCTTCTTCAAGAAGTCGAGAACCTTGTCCTTCTCTGCCCACTCGCCAAGGTCCACGTCCAGGGAGACGGCGACCAGGCCTTGAGCGGCGAACTTGCGGTGCAACTGCACCGTGTGCGGGAATTTCGCCCGGCACGGGCCTCAGCCCAGGAACCAGCAGTCGATCAGCACCACCTTCCCCTTCTGAGCCGCGACGAACGTGTCCAGATCGGCGACGGTGACGGGCTTCAGTTCGATGGGGATGTCGCCGGCCGTCGGCGCGGGCGTGCCGGTGCCGCAGCCGGCGGCGAGGGCCACGGCGAGGATCGCCGGGGAGAGCGCGAGACGCATGAGGGAGACCTCCGAAGGGGGTGGAAGTATCATCGGCCGCACCGTGCGGCGGGTCAATTCTTCCGAAACGAATCGCCGGCATTTTCGCCCCGAACCGTCACAACCGGTTGACGCGGGATAGTCCCGTCAACGACAATACCTTACCCCATCGGACGATCCTGGCCGAAATTGCCCGGCCCGCACCCGCCGCGGATTCGCCCCGACCGGAACTTTCCCCCACGCCCGGCGTCAAAACCCGAACGCGCGTCCACCTCCCCGGAACTTCCCCCATGCCCGCCCTCCGACTGCTCCTCGCCTTTCTCCTCGCCGCGTCGGTCGCCGTCGGTCAGCAGCCGATGCCGCCGGAACAGCAGGCCGAGGCACTAGTGACGGCTGGGCAGAAGGCGTTCGCGGTGGGCGATTTCGGCGGTGCCACCCAGCGGTACACCGAGGTGATCCAGAAGTTCCCGAACACCCGGCAGGCCCTGTCGGCCCGCTACGGATTGGGCCTGGTCGGGCTAAGTACCGCCGAGCCGGATTTCCTCAAGACGGTGGAGTGGTTCACCGCGCCGGCCGCCGACGGCGGCTTCCCGGAGCGCGGGCCGGCGCTGTACCACTTCGCCGTGTGCCAGCGGGCGCTCGGGCTGAAGGAGCTGGCGAAACCGCAGAACAACCCGCAGGAAGTCCAGCAGGTGAAGCAGGCGGCGGACGGGAAGTTCAACGCCGCGCAGCTGGCGTTCCGCACCGCGATGGACTGGTTCGCCGGTCAGAAGCAGGACGACTGGGCGGCGCGGAGTCGGTGCGATGTCGCCGAGATGGAACTCCGCCTCGGCAAGGTGAAGGAAGCGCGGGGGACGTGCGAGCCGTTCACGAAAGACCCGGTGCTGACCAAGAGCAAGCACAAACCGCTCGGCCTGTACTACCACGGCCTCGCCTGCTTCCTCGACCGCGACATCCCGAACGCCGGTCGGTCGCTCAACCAGCTCGCCCCGTTCACCGACCCGGCGTTCGGCCTGCACGCCCGCTACCTGATCGGCCGGGTGCATCACCTGAGCGACGAGAAGCCGGAGGCAGCGGTCGCGTACGACGCCGTCCTCGCCGACTTCGAGAAGGCGAAGGTGGCGGCCGTCGAAGCGCTGAAGCAGCCGGACAAGTTCAAGACGCAACCGTTCGAGCTGGCCCGGCTGCGGGCGCTCGCCGGGGGGCCGGTGCCGGAGGCCGTCGCCGGGGCCAGCTTTCACGCCGCCACCATCCAGTACGAGACCGGCAAGTTCCCGGAGGCGCTGGCCAAGTTCCAGGCCTTCGCCAAGACCTTCGAGAAAGACCCGCTCGCGCCGGACGCGCTGCTGCGGGTCGGCTTTTGCCAGGTGCAAATGAGACAGTTCGACGAGGCGGTGAAGACCCTGCAGCCGCTCGTCGAGAAGACCACCCGGCTGACGGATCAGGTGCAGTTCTGGCTCGGTAAGGCGCAATTCGGCCTCGCTCTCGCCGCCGACCCGAACAACCCGGCCGACCGCGACGCCAAGACGAAAGCCGCCATCGACACCCTGCGGAAGGCCATCGAGAAAACGCAGCAACTGGCGCAGCAGAACGACCTGGACGCCAAGGCCCGCCGGCCGGAGATGCTGCTGGAGTTGGCCGACACGCTGCAAACCGCCAAGCAATTCAAGGACGCGGTGCAGGTGTGCGAGCAGTTGTGGAACGAGAACACGCTGCCCAACCGCAAGGAAGAACTCCTCCAGCGGATCGTGTCGGCGGCGGGAGCGGCCGGCGACTTCAACAAGTCCGACGAGCGGGCGGCCGAGTTCCGCCGCACCTTCCCGCAAAGCACGCTGACCGCCGCCGTCGCCTTCCGCGTCGCCGAGAACGCCTTCGGCAAGGCGCTGGAAACGGCGAAGGACAAGAACCGCGCCGCCGAGTTGAAGACGCGGCTGGAAGACGCCGTGAGCAAGTACGAGGAGGTCGTCAAGAAGTTCCCGGAGTACGACCGCACGGCGCACGCCAAACTCGGCGTCGGCGTCTGCCAGGCGCAGCTCGGCAACCTCGACGCGGCGGTGAAGGCGCTGGAGAGCATCCCCGCGCCGGATCGCGGCGGCGACTTGGGTATGGCCGCGTACCTGCTCGCCGACTGCCTCATCCGCCTCGCCCCGACGAAGGCCGAGGACGCCCTGCAAGAGAACCAAATCCGCGAGAAGCTGACCGCCGCCGCCGGGATGCTCGACGGCTTCGCGGCCGGCAACCCGAAGGCCCCCGAAACGCCCGCCGCGCTGCTCAAGCTCGGCTTCTGCCTGAAGCGGCTCGGCGCGGGGCTGGCCGACCCGAACGAGCGGAATCAGACGCTCCAGAAGGCCAAGGACGCCTACGAGAAGCTGGCCAAGGACTACCCGAAGGACGCGCTGGCGGGACAGGCCCGGCTCGAGTCGCAGAAGGTGCGGGCGCTGCAAGGCGACCGCGGCGGCGCGATGAACGACCTGCGGGGGTTCCTCACCAACGACGCCACCAAGAACGACCGCGTGGCCCCGCTGGCGCTCTTGCACCTGGCCACGATGCACCGCGAGCAGAACCAGCCGGCCGAGGCCGCGAAGGTGCTGGACGAGCAGCGGAAGCGGCTCGACCCGGAACTGGCCAAAGACCCGGAACGCGCCGAGTGGATCGGGCTGCTGAAGTACCACCACGGTCTTGCCGTGATGGAGACGCAGAAGTTCGCCGACGCCCGCAAGCTGTTCGACGAGGTGATGCAGCAGGCCAACGGCAAACCCGTCGCGGCGGAGGCGGCGCTGCGGTGCGGCCAGTGCAAGATCGCCGAGGCCCGCAAGGCCATCGCGGACGGCCAGCAGCTCCGCAACCAGGCCGGCAACGACCAGAACAAGAAGAACCAGGCGGATCAAGCCGTTCAGAACGGCCGCAACGCACTGTTCCAGGCGGCCGAGGAGTTGGTCAACCGCGCCGAGGCGTTCAAGGGGGCCATGCCGACCGGCGAGGGCCGCGCACGGATGCTGTACGACGCCGCGTGGGCCTACCGCGAACTGGCGACCGACGAAGTGAACGGCACTCGCGAGGCGATGCGGCGCGACGCGCACGCCAAGCTGATCGATGAGGCCAAGAAGAAGCTGCCGGCGAACGCCCCCGCGCCGAACCTGCCGGTGCCGGAAATCGACCGCGCCAAGGTGCCCGTCCAGCGCGGCGAAGACCGCGCGCTCAACGCTTACAAGAAGCTGTTTGAAGAGTTCCCCGACGCGGCCATCGGCGTGGACGCCCGGTTGGAGTTGGCCGAGATGCGGGCCGAGCGGAACGAACACGCCGAGATCGTGAAGGTGCTGAAGGAGGCGCTCGACAAGGAGCCGACGGACCGCCCGGTGCCGCCGGACACCGTGGAGCGCGCCCGGCTGCGGCTGGGCGCGAGCCTGTACGCGACGAAGGACTTCGCCGCCGCCGCGTCGCAGTTCGACGGCGTGGCCGGCAACGCCAAGTCGCCGTACTTCGCGCAGGCCCTGTACCGCTGCGGGGAAAGCCTGTTCGCGCAGGGCGAGTACGCCAAGGCCGTCGAGAAGCTGTCGCCGTTCCGCGACAGGGGCGAGTTGCACAACGTCGGCGGGGTGTCGGATCGCGCCATGCTCCGGCTCGGCTTCGCGCTGATCGCCGCGAAGAAGGCCGAGGAAGGCCGGGTCGCGCTGGAGACGATGCTCCAGCGGTTCGGGGCGGGCAACCCGTTCGCCGCCGAGGCGCGGTTCGGGTTCGCCCAGGCACTGTTCGCCCAGGGCAAGTTCGACGAGGCGGTGAAGGCGTTCGAGGCGGTGATCGCCGCCACGCAGTCGGACCTCGCGGCGAAGGCGCAGATGGGCATCGGCCAGTGCCGGCTGGCCCAGAAGAAGTTCGGCGACGCGGCCAGCGCCTTCCTGGTGGTGCCGTACACCTACGACTACCCGGAACTGGCGAACGCGGCGGTGCTCGAAGCCGCCCGCGCCTTCGAGGACGACAAGAAGCCGGAGCAGGCCGAGAAGCTGCTGGCGAAGCTGATGAAGGACACCCCGGTCGACTCCGAGTGGCACCAGGCCGCGAAGGAGAGGCTGGCGAAGCTGAAGAAGTAACCGCTCATGCGAGCCGCGACCGCGAGGTAGCGGCTTCTTGCTCGCCCCAACGGGGCGACCGAAAATAGCTTGGGGTGACGGAGCGAAGCGACGGAACCCCAGGAATGCGCGGGACAATGAATCGAAGCCCCGAAGGGGCGATAGTGCCGCCCCTTCGGGGCTTGAGGCAATCGAAACCGGATACCTGGGGCGTTAGCCCCAGGCTATTCACGGTGGCCCCTTCGGGGCCGAGGAAAGAAGCCGCTCCCTTGCGGTCGCGGCTCGCCAAAAATCACCACCCACCGGAGGCCACCGATGCCCCGCTTCGCTCTCGCCCTGATCGCCGTCGGGCTGGCCGCGCTGCCCGCGCGGGCCTACGTCGAAGCGCCGATGTCCCTCGGCGCGCTCGTGACGCAGTCGGTCGTCATCTGCTCGATGGTCGTCACCAAGGTGGACAAGGCGAACAACCTGATCATCTTCCAGAAGGTCGCGGACGTGAAGGGCAAGCACCCGCAGGACACCATCAAGCACAACATCGGCCGCGGCGGGTTGCGGGCCGGCGAGTGGGAGGAGATCATGAAGTGGGCGGAGGTCGGCAAGCCGGCCATCTTCTGCCACAACGGGAGCGCCTCCGAAACGTACATCGGGGCGACGTGGTATCAGGCGTACCCGAACGGCGAGTGGTGGGGCATGTCGCACGGCGAGCCGTTCCTCCTGCGGAGCTACGCCGGCAAAGTGGACAAGTTCCCGCAGATCGTGCGGGACATGCTCGACAACAAGGAGGTCGCCGCCGCGTGCATGGTGGACGGCGACAAGGAGGCGCTGCACAAGAAGACGGCCAAGATGCAGAAGCTGAAGGCGAGCCTGAAATTGCAGGACTACAACCCGAAGCGGGACTTCGTCTCGTGGGGCGGCGGCGGGGACGAAGTCCGGCGGATCGGCGGGATGCCGGGGTTCGACAAGCTCGCGCCGCTCGGCAAGACGGACGCCGACGCGCAGTCGGTTTCGTCCATCGACTTCGACGGCGACGGCCGCCCGGACATCTGCCTGTGCGGGGCGAACAAAGTCACACTGCTGAAGCAGGAGGACGACGGCTTCACCGACGTGGCGCTGCCGGGGTTGGTCGGCGGCGCGCGGGCGGCGGTGTGGGCGGACGCCAACGGCGACGGCTTGCCGGACCTGCTCCTCGCCACCCCGACCGGGCTGAAACTCTACGTCAACCTCGGCAAAGGGGCGTTCCGCGACGACACCCGGCTGCTGCCGAAGGAGGCCACCGCCGGAAGTGTCACGGCCGCCGCGTGGGGCGACTTCGACGGCGACGGCAAGCCGGACATCCTGTACGCCACCGCCTTCAACGGCCTGCGACTCCTCAAGAACATCAGGAAAACCGAGGCGGGGGTGAAGATGGCCCCGCCGAAGTTCGGCCCCTGGCACGCCATCGGCCCCTTCCGCCACATGCCCGAACCCGCCAAGAACTTCGCCACGCCGTTCGCGCCGGAAACCGAGAAGGTGATCGACCTGAAGAAGACGCACAAGGGCAAGCGGGACACGGACGTGAAGTGGGAGGCGAAGGAGTTCCCGGACGCGCAGGTGAACCCGCTGCAACCCTACGGCGGGAACTGCGCGACGTATCTTTACCGGGAGATCGAGGCCGCGCAGGACGGCGACTTCGGCGTGTCGTTCGGCACCGGCGGCAGCCTGACGGTGTGGGTGAACGGCGAGAAGGTCCACGCCGAGAACGTCGCCCGCGCGGTCGCCCCGGACCAGACCGGCCTGAAACTCAAGCTGAAGAAAGGCAAGAACGCGCTGCTGCTGAAGCTCTGCCACGGCGAGGGCGAGAACGCCATCCACTTCGGCACCGGCGCGACGGCGGTGAGTAACGAGCTGCTGTTCGCGGATGCGTCCGAGGCGTGGGGGCTGGGCGAAGCCGGGATCGCCGGAAGCACGAAAGGCGACTCGCTCGCCGTGGCGGACTTGGACAACGACGGCAAGCCGGACGTGCTGTTCGGGGCCGGCACCGGCATGGTGCTGAAGAACCTCGGCACCAAGTTCGCGTCGGTCGATGCCGGCATCTCGTACAAGCCCGGCAAGGTCGGCCCGGCCCTGTGCGACTTCGACGGCGACGGCCTCGTGGACCTGTTCGTCCCGCAGCCGGACGGCGCGTGCAAGCTGTTCCGGAACCTCGGCAACATGAAGTTCGCGGACGTGACGGCGAAGGCCGGCGAGCTGGGCAAGAACCTGGGGCACGCGGTCGGCGCGGCGTGGGGCGACTTCGACAACGACGGCAAGCCGGACCTGCTCGTGACGTGCTTGAAGGGCACCAACAAGTACTTCAAGAACAACGGCGACGGCACGTTCAGCGACAAGTCCGCCGCCGTCGGCCTGAGCCAGAAGGTGTACAACACGCAGGCCGCCGCGTTCGCCGACCTGAACAACGACGGCCGGCTCGATCTGGTCCTTCACAACGAGGGCCAAGAGTCGGTGGCGCTGTTCGGCGGCCCGGCGGACGCGAGCAAGTGGACGCCGATCACGGTGAAGCTACCCAAGGAGAACGCCGGCGGCGGCGGGCAGGTGGTGGTGAAATCGGGGACCGAGACGGTCGCCCGCACGCAGCTGTTCGGCGGCGACGGCCGAGGGGGGCAGGGCGAGGTGTCGCCCCGGTTCGTGCTGCCGCCGGGCGCGTACACGGTGGCCGTCACCGGCACCGACGGCAAGACCCGCGAGAAGGCCGTCACCGTCGTCGAGAAGACGCCGATGAAAGTGGTGGTGGATTGAGTGGGGATTGCCCGGCGAGCGGGGGGCGTAAGCCCCCTGTTTGCTTTTGCACAACAGGGGGCTTACGCCCCCCGCTCGCCAAGAGAAACCAATGCGTTCTGCCCTCGCCCTGCTACTCCTCACCACCGCCGCCACCGCTGCCGATCCGGCCGCGTGGGCGACGTACCGCGGCAACCCGGCCCGCACCGGCAACACCGACGGCAAGGCCGGCCCGGCCGCGCCCGCCGTGCTGTGGGCGCGGAAGTCCGAGGACCACTTCGTCGCGTCCCCGGTGCCGACCGGCGAGAACCTGCTGCTGTCCGCGTTCGGCGCGTTCAACCGGCCGATGGTGTCATTGTTCCCCGCGAAGGACGACGGCAAGGCGGTGTGGGCGCGGTCGGCCCCGTACCTGCGGTTCGCCACGGTGTCTTCGCCGGCCGTCAGCGGCCCGTTCGTGCTGTTCGGCGACGGGCTGCACACCGATCCGGGCGGCGCGCTGCACTGCCTCACCGCCGACACCGGCCGCCCGGTCTGGCAACTGCCGATGCCCGGCGACCTGATTCACATGGAAGGCACCCCGACCGTCGCCGACGGCCGCGTGTACATGGGCGGCGGCGCGGCCGGCGTGGTCTGCGTCGAACTGGGAAAGGCCACGCTCGACGGCAAGGACGTGACCGCCGAGGAAGTGGCGACGCTGCAAGAGGCGAAGTGGAAAGACCTGTTGGCCAAGTTCGAGGAGCAGAAGAAGAAAGACCCGGACTTCGCCGTCCCGCCGACCGAGGATCAACTGCTGAAGCCGTCGCCGAAGAAGGTGTGGCAGGCGGGCGAGAAGAAGTGGCACGTCGATGCGGCGGTGAACGTCGTCGGCGGCAAGGTGCTGGTCGGCACCAGCTTCCTCGACAAGGAGAAGGCTGGCGAGCGCGCCCTGTACTGCCTAGACGCGAAGACCGGCGAGAAGGTGTGGAGCGAGAAGCTGACGTACAACCCGTGGGGCGGGGCCAGCGTGAGCGGTGACACGGTGATCGTCGGCGGCAGTTCGGTCGGGCTGTATGTGAACGAACTGAAAGGGGCGAAGGGGGAACTCACCGCACTCGATTTGAACACCGGCAAGGTGAAGTGGCGGAAGGACGTGCCCGGCGGCGTGGTGTCCTGTGCGGCCATCGCGGACGGGGTGGCGGTCGTCACCGCGACCGACGGGAAGGTGCGGGCCTACGCGCTGACCGACGGCGACCGCAAGTGGCTCTACGACGCGAAGGCCGGCTTTTTCGCGCCGCCGGCGGTGGCGGGCGGGGTGGTGTACGCGGCCGACCTGAACGGCGCGATCCACGCCGTCAACCTCAAGGACGGCGTGCCGAAGTGGAAGCTCGACCTGGGCACCGACGCGGCGGTGAAGCTGCCCGGCATGGTGTACGGCGGGGTGGTCGTCCACGACGGCAAGCTGTTCGTCGCCACCGCCAACTTCGAAGGGCCGCACGCCCGCAAGGGAACCTGCGTGGTGTGCATCGGGACGAAGTAGTCGGAGCCGGAAGCGTCAGCGACGGTCTTCACTTCCGGATCGTCTTGGCGTCCTTCAGCGCCGGCGGGGTCGGCGTCCAGGCGACGACGGCAAGCGCCAGCGGCTTGCCCGTGTCCAACCGCTTCTCGGTGTGGATCGTCACCGCGTTCTTGCCGTCGGGGTCGCACACGACGAACCGGCGATCGTCGGTGAACGGCTGCTTCTGGGTGTTGTCGAGCGTCGTCCAGTCGTACACCAGCCGGCGGCCGTCGAACGACCAGCACACCTTGCCGTAGAGGGTGTCGCCCTTCTGGCTGACGATTTCGGCCGTCGATTTCGCCGCGAGGTCGTGCCGCAGCACCGTGCGGTCGAGGGCGTCGGGCTGGCCGGACGGGGAGGAGTTGTCGAGACCGAGGACGGACTTGCCGTCCGGGGAGACGGCCGGCTGCTCGAAGAATGTCTTGCTCAGGACGGGCGTCTGCTTATCGGTCGCCCAGTCGAAGCGGCTCAGCAGCGTCCGGCCGACCTGCAGTTGATCGAACTTGTGCTCCTTCAGGACGAGCGACTTGCCGTCCGGCCACCAGCCGACGGGCACCGCCGCTCCTTCAAACGCCTTCGACCCGAGTTCCTTGCCCGCCGCCGTGTACCGGAAGACGGTGTGGATGATCGGGTCGCTTTTGATGAAGCCCCCCGCCCGTCCTGCGCGCCGCCGGACGCCTTGGTGGTGATGAATTCCGTACCGTCCGGCGACCAGTACACGCGACCGCCGCCGAACCACGCTGGCTTCGGCACGTCCACCTTCAGGTCCACGGGCTTGGTGTCGTCGCCGGCATCGCGGACGTGCAACCGGTCGGGCGGCAGGTTCACCGCGTCGTCCGGTTCGACCTTCACGCCCTTCTCGGCGTAGACGAATCGCGTGCCGTCGGGCGTCAGACCGTGGAACCGGTTCCCGTAGGGGAGCTTGAACGCCTTCAGCAGGTCGCCGTTCGGCCTGTACGCCAGCAGCTCGCCCGTCTGCGCGTCGTACAGCCACACCACGCCGGGGTCCTTGGCGTCCTTCGGCACGGGGGCACTTTTCTTCGCGGCCTCGGGATCGGGGAACCAGCCGATAAGATGGCGGAAGCCGGCGAAGCTCACTCGCTCGCCGGGGTCCGGCAATTTCAAGACGACCTTGCGGTCGTCGCCGTCGGCGTCGCACACCGCGATTTCGCCGGCCCCCATCCGCTGGTAGCTCGTCCGACCCTCGTTCTTCCACTCCACGGTCGCGTTCCACTCGACGGCGATCCGCTTCCCATCGGGCGACCAGTAGGCGCGGCTCCAGTATCCGGCCTCGATCCCTTCCACCTGCCGCGGCTTGCCCTTCGCCACGTCCAGCAAGGTGGGCGTGACGGCGATCCAGTCCCCTCGCGGCAACTGCTGCCGGCGGCCGGCGAGGATCGTCTTCCCGTCCGGCGAGAGGGTCGCCTTGTCGCAATCCACTTCGCCGGAAATGAGAACCGGTTTCACACCGGGTCGGCACCGCCAGACGCGGGTCTGAGGGTCGTCGCGGCCGTTCCACGTTTCCGTCAGCAGTTCCCCATCGCGCAACGCGGTCAGGAGTTGGTGGGTGTCGGGGACATCCAGCACCTTCGGGTTCTTGCCGTCGGCGTCGTAGCGGGTGAAGGCGTATTTCGGCATCCCGTCCGACGCCTTCCGCAATTCCAGAGGCCCCTTCCGCACCCGGACTTCCTGGCAGTGGACGATGCCGTCCTTCGTGTCGGCGAAGCGGTTCTCGAAGCCGCAGACGATGCCGGTGTCGGCGGTCGGGCCGTCGCCGTGGAGTGGCTTTTGGTGAAGCGACAACTTGCCCTGGCGGGTCAATTCGAGCCACTTGTCGGCGGCCGGGAACTTGCCGTCCTGCCCGCTAAACAGCGCGTACCGCCCGTCGGCGGAGATGCCGTGGAAGGCGTCCGCGTGCGCCTTCCCGTCGTGCAGCGTCACCGCCTTCACCTTCTTGCCGTCCGGCGTGTAGGCGATCAGCTCGCCGGTCGGCGGGTCGTACACCCACAGCAGACCGCCGGCGTCCTTCGGCATGGGGGCGGCGGTGGCGCGGTCGGGTGTCGGCACGCCGGCGAAGGCGAGGAGCAGCACCGCGAGCGTGCCGAGGGCGGCCGACAGTTTCAGCTTGGATAGCAGCATGATGCGGGTCACTCCGTCGGCGAGGGCGGACACGGCGGCCGGGGCGGTGTCGGTCGCGGCTCGTACTGTGGCGGCGCACAACGCCGGGGGAACGGACGCGGCGAGTACGGCGGGGAGGCCGATGCCCTTCCGGGACAGCACCGCCGCGAGCCGCTTGCGGGCCTTCGCCAACCGGCTGCTGAGCGTGCCCTCCGCGATGCCGAGTCGCGTCGCCGCGTCGGTTCGGGACACGCCCGACAACTCGCACAGGATCACGGCTTCGCGGTAGTGCACGGGCAGGCCGGTGATGGCGTCGTCGAGTGCGGCGGTGTCGTCCGGCTCGGGCGGCAGCACGGCGACCTCCGGCGGGGCGGCGGTGAGGGTCTCGCGCTTCGCCCGTCGGCCGGCCATGGTGCGTGCCCTCAGCGCGACCTTTTGCGCTACGCCGTACAGCCAGTGGGGCAGGGTGGCGGGCCGGACGTCGCTCGCCTTCCGCGCCAGCACCACGAACGCCGCCTGGAAGGCGTCCTCGGCGAGGTGCGCGTCCGGGATGACCCGCCGACAGACGCCGAGGACCAGCGGTCCGAACCGGCGGACCAGCTCGGCGAACGCGGCTTCGTCGCGGTCACGGACGAACCGACCGAGCAGGTCGGCGTCGGTGGCGACCGGGTGTAGAATCGGAAGCGGCAGGAGTGCGGGCATCGCGCGCCGGGAGTGCGGGTGGCTCTCGACAGGATATTCCCCGCCGAGAGCCGGGCGCGTCGCGGAAAACGCGAGGGACTTTTTACTTCGGCGGCGGGGTGAACTTGTTGAGCACCATGGCCGGCTGGCCTAGTTTAGCCCCCGGCGACATCACACGCCCGATGCCCTCGGCGTAGAAGTTCGTGAGTTGCAACAGGTCGGCCGGCACGCCCTTCAAGGTCACACTCGTTCCGATCACGTCGAACTTCCCCGCCGGCACTTCGACTTTGGTGGGTTCTCTGACGGTGGTCGTCGCGCCGTCCGCGAAATGCCCCGGCAGCACGTTCACCCACTCGTCACCGGGTTTCGCGGCGGGTTTGAGGACGAGCATTTCGACTTCGACTTTCCCGTCTTTTTCAAAGGCGTACACGGCGTCCTTCGTCACCCGATACCGCAGGTCGATACTCGCACTCTTGGCCGGCCAAGTGTGGGTGAAAGTGACGACCTTGCAGTCCGGCTCGTGCCGCACCCTCGTCACCTCGACGACGATGGGGTCTTTGCCTGACTCGTACTCCCACTTGGTGCCCAACGCGCACGGGAAGTAGTTCGGCACCTTCGCGGCGGGCTGCTCCTTCGGGATCGGCGCGGCAATAGCGCACACGGCGAAGCCGACAGCCAGTAGTGGCGCGAGTCGCATGGCGAACTCCCGAGGGTCACAGATCGCCGGGTTGCAACCGATCTTGGGCCGCGTGGCGGACGCGGTGGACGTTCACGGTTTCGCCGTCGATGGTGAACAGCACTCGGTAGACGTTCCGCCCGCGACCGAACAGTAGTTCTCGGAGGTCAAGGCCCAAGTCGGCCGCTTCGTCGGCCGCCGGGTACCGGTGTGGGTCATCCTCCAACGCACCAGTCGCGATCGTCGCGAGTGCGTTCCGCCACTGTGTTGCTCTCGCCGCGCTGCGAGACGCGCGGAACACGACACCTTCTTCGATGTCGCGCTGGGCGCGACGGAGGAACAGAACCTGAAACGCCACGGTCATTCCCCCGGAAGGAGGGGGAGTCCGTGCTTCAAGGCAAGCTGCTTCAAGAACGTCCGCGCTTCCACGCCCCCGACCCCCGCCCGCGCCTCGGCGACGGAGTCGCGGAGGCTGGCGAGAAACTCCGCGCGGGTCTCGGCGGACTTCGGCGGGCCGAAGTCGTCGTCGCCCTCATCGTCCGCGAGCAGTTCGTAGCGGACGCGCATCCCGTCGGGCAACGGAGTGCCGTCGTCCGGCACGATCACGCCGTTCCGAATGGTGCCTTCCTGCGTCATCATCGGACTCCCTCCGGTGGTGGTGTCACTTCGCCGCGTCGGTGGGCGGCTTGGCCTTCTTCACCTTCTTCGGCGGCGGGACGTAGGGTGGGAGGTCCGCGGCCGACTTGGACAGCTCGCGCAACTTCGCCCGCGCGCGGGCGAGGATCGAGCCGATGGTGTTCACCGGCACGTTCAGCTCGGTGCTGATCTCCTCGTAGGTGCGGCTCTCCAGGTAGTACAGTCGGACGATCTCCCGCTGCTTGCCGGACAGCCGGCGGAGCAGGGCGTCCACCTCGTCGAGCTTCTCCATCCCCTTGGCGGCGGCGGCGCTGTCGTCCGTGTCCTCGTCGGGCGCGCGGCTGACGCCCTTGCGGATTTCGTCCCGCACGGCCTGCCGGCGGGTCAGCTCGTGGACGCAGATCCGCCGGGCGATGACCGTCAGGTAGGTGGACAGGCTGGCCTCGCCCTTGAACTCGCGGAGCGCCTTGGCGTTGTCGGCCACCAGTTGCACCAGCACCTCGGCGGCGATGTCCTCCACGTCCTCCGGCGACAGCTTCGCGCTGCGGAGGTGCGCGCTGAAGTGGATGGCGTGGTAGATCAGGCTGAGGTAGCGGTCCACGAAGTCGTTCCACGACCCCGGCTGCTTGCTCAGGCACCGCTTGAGCAGGTCGGCATCCACGTCGGTGAGGGCCACGGCGAGCCTCGGGGAAGGGGTGGGCGGACGGATGTTCCTGGCTTAGGCTAAGCCACCGGCGCGGCCGGCTCAACCCGCCGCGCTCCGCGAATGCGTCCGGTTATCTTAGACTGTCCGGCACGCACGGAACAGAAGGTACCCGCGGCGAGTCTGGCGGGGCGAGGCCGCCGGCGTACACTCATCCTCCATGAAGTTGCTCCGCATCGAGACCGACCTGCTCCGCGTCCCCCTCCGGCGGCCGGTAGCGCTGACCGCCATTCAGGAACCCCGCCCGACCAGCACGGTCGAGGTGGTGCTGGTCCGCGCCGTCACCGACGGCCCGCACACGGGGCTTGGGTTCGCCTACACCGTCGGCGGCGGTGCGGTGGCGGTGCGGTCGCTCATCGACACCGTCATCGCCGACGTGGTCGTCGGGTCGAACCCGTTCGACGTGGAGGCGCACTTCCTCCGCGCCTCGGCGCATCTGGACGGCATCGGGTTCGCGGGACTGGCGGCGCGGGCGTATGCGGCGGTCGATTTCGCCCTCTGGGATTTGAAGGGGAAGGCGTCCGGGTTGCCGGTCCATCACTTGCTCGGCGGCTATCGGCGGGCGCTGAAAGCCGTGGCGAGCGACACGGCGACGGCGGTGCTGGGGTCGAAGCAAGCCATCAAGGAATCGCAGGCCGCGCTGGACGCAGGCGCGGCCGGCATTCAGATCGAAGTCGGCTGCGACGACCCGGAACTGGACGCCGACCGCCTCCGCCAACTCCGCGACGGCATCCCCGACGGGGCGTGGTTCGAGATCAACGCCGGCGGGCGGCTGGACTTCTCCTCGGCCGTGTGGTTGGGAGTGACCGGCACCGACGAGTTCGGCTTGGATGGCTTTTGCGACCCGCTCCGACCCGGCGAAGTCAACGACCTGCAACGGCTCATCAACCGTCTCGACGCCGGCGTATCGGTCGGGGCGCAGTTGGATCGCCCGGCCGATTTCCTCCGCGTGCTGGACGCCGGCGGCGTGTCGGCGATCCGCATCGACCCGCTGCGGCTCGGCGGCATCACCCCGGCCCGCAAGGTGGCCGCCGCCGCCGAACTGCGGCAGATCGCCATTTACCCGGTGCGGTTGCCGGAGATCGGCACGCACCTCGGGGCCGCGACCGTCTACGGCCGCATGTGCGAGTACGTGGACTGGTTCACCGACTTGTTCGCCGGCGGGCCGAAGTTCCAGAACAACCAGCTCCTGGCGTCCGCCGACCCCGGCCTGGGCCTGACCGTGAACGACGACTACGCGGCGAAGCACCGGTGTTGAAGTGTTCAGGCGAGCGGGGGACGTAAGCCCCCTGTTGGTAATGAAGAAACAGGGGGCTTACGCCCCCCGCTCGCCCAGAATCGAGCCACGAACCCTGGAGACCCTGCGATGGCGAACGATCCCGACAAGCGGATTCAGGAACTGCACCTGACGCTGCCCCCGGCCCCGAAGCCGGTGGCCGTGTACAAGCCGGCGGTGAAGGTCGGCAACCTGCTGTTCGTCTCCGGGCACGGCCCGCTGAAGCCGGACAAGACGCTCATCCTCGGCAAGGTCGGCAAGGACTTGACGCTGGACCAAGGGAAGGAAGCCGCCCGGCAGGTCGGGCTGGCGATCCTGGCCACGCTCATCGACACCCTCGGCGAACTGAAGAAGGTGAAGCGGCTCGTCAAGACGCTGGCCCTGGTGAACTGCACCGACGACTTCGGCGACCAGCCGAAGGTGGTCAACGGCTACTCCGAGCTGATGAAGGACGTGTTCGGCGACGACGGCGTCGGTGCCCGCAGCGCGATGGGCACGAACTCGCTGCCGGGGAACATCGCCGTCGAGATCGAGGCCATTTTCGAGGTGGAGTGACGGTCGCACTCCGAGGCCGAGCTACCGCACTTCGAGGGCCGGGATTGCCTGGAGAACCTGCCACAGGTCGTCGTCCCACCGGCCTTCCGCCGCCGACCCGGCATGGCTGGTGACGTAGCACGGCGTCGTCCCCGGCCGCTCCCCGCCGACATCCCGCGCCAGGTTCACCGGCACCGCCGCTGCGTCCGGCCTGTCCGCCGGCAGTCCGGCGGGGTCCGCGTCGCAGGCCCCGGCGAACACCCGCTCGACGGTGGATTCGCCCAAGTGGAGGCCGCACAGCTCGGGCAACGTCTTCGTCGCCGCCTCGGCGAACGACCCCGTGACGCCGACCGGGGCGACCACCCGCGTGGCCCGCCTCTCAGCCGGTCGGCGGGCAGCGGCCGGGCGGCGTGCATGGGGTGGCTGTCGGGTGGAAAGTCGCCGGCACTGCTTGTTAGCCCGCCGCGCCAGCAAGGGGCGAACCACCTCAGTTGCCGGCCCCTAGCTGGCGCGGCGGGCTAACCGAACCAAGACAGGACCAATCGAGCTCGCCTACCGCGCGAACTCGTCCCGCAGGAAGGCTTGCACGGCCTCCCACCGGTCGGCGGCGCGGTCGAAGTCCACGTCCATGCGCCTCACTTCGTGGCGGGTCTTCAGGGTCGGGTGCGTGCGGGCCGTCTGGCCCGGCGCGACGGGGTACTGATACCCTCCACCGGCCGCCAGCGCGTCCTCGCGGGTCAGCAGGAAATCGACGAGCGCCTTGGCCCCGGCCTCGTTCGGCGCGCCCGTCACCACGGCCAGCGTGTTCGGGAGGAACAGCGTGCCCAGGCGCGGATGCGCGGGGTGGCCGGCCTCGTCGAGGAACAGGATCGCCACCGGTTTGCCGGCGATCACTTCCAGGACGGCGTCGTCGGTGTCGGTCAGCCCGACCGCGTACTGGCCGTCGGCCACGCCCCGCGCGGCGGCCTTGTTGCCGGCCACGAGCGCCACGCCGTTCGCCTTCAGCCCGCGAAAGAACGCCTTCGCCGGGCCGTCGCCGAGGACTTCAAACAGGCAGGCGGCGTGCGTCGCGGTGGTGCCGAACTGCGGCTTCGCCATCGCCACCTTGCCCCGCCACTTGGGGTCGGTCAAATCCAGGATGCTCTTGGGCCGATCCGCCTCCGGCACGAGGGTGGTGTTCACGATCAGGACTCGGGCGCGCTCGGCGAACGCCTGCCAGGTGCCGTCGGTGGCCTTCGACCACGGCGGGAAGTCGGCCGCGTTCGGCGACGAGTACGCCGCGTACACGCCCTTCCGCGCGAGGCGGATGCTGCCGAGGATTTCGTTGTTCCAGTGGACATCGCACCGGGGCCGGCCGGCCTCCAGCTCCAGCTCCACCGCCAGGCCGACGGACTTGTTGGCCTCGGTGTCGAACTTCGGCGCGACGGTTCGCTTGCCGGCGGTGTCGAACTCGGCGAACACGCCCTCGGCGTACTCGGCGTCCTGCGCGCAGTAGACGACCACGCGGTCGGCGGGCGACCCGCAGCCGAGGAGGAAGACGACGGGAAAAAGGCGGAGCATGGGAAGACCTTGGTGAGGAATCGTCG
>JAYTTN010000544.1:0-17636 GCA_043745295.1 Fimbriiglobus sp.
CCCGCCGCGCCAGCAAGGGGCGAATCACTTTGGGCGGTCGAATTGGGGAATTCGCCTGACTGCTCGCCCCTTGCTGGCGCGGCGGGCTAACAAGCACTCCCCACGAGCCTACACTGACCGCGATACCCGTTCACCCCACTACCGTAGGTCCGTCATGCGGAACCGGCTTGCCCTGTTGCTCGTGTTCGCCCTGCCGTCGGTGGCGCTCGCGCACAAGATGCTGCTGACGGTCGAAGTCACTGCCACCGAGCTGCGCGTGGCGGTGAAGTACGACGGGGCCGACCACGGCGGCGGCGGCCCGGAGGTGTCCCTGTACCGGATGCCGGGGAAGCAACTCGCCGAGAAGAAGCCGACGGACAAGGCCGGCGAGTGCGTGTTCGCCAAGCCGCCGGCGGGGACGTATCTCGTGGCCGCCGAGGACGAGTTCCACGGCGTGGAAAAGGTCATCGACGTGACCGACGAGGCGAAGACCTACGCCGACGAGCCGGCGAACAAGTGGCTGATGATCGGCATCGGGCTGACGGCCATCGCGGGCTTGACGGCCGCCGGGTGGTACTTCTCCCGACCCAAAGGCGAGCGGGGGGCGTAAGCCCCCTGTTTCTTCGCCGCCAACAGGGGGCTTACGTCCCCCCGCTCGCCAAGAACCTACTCCTTCAGCAGCTTCTTGATCTCCTCCAGCCCCTTCTCGGTACTGAAGTCCTCGGTCTCGGCGTACACGGTGACGATCGTGCTGCCGATCTCGAAGAAGGTGCCTTCCTTCTCGGCCTTCGACAGCGCCAGGTCCAGGTACTTGGCCTGCAACTGGTCGGCGGACTGCGCCTTGGCGTCGATCTCGTCGGGCAGCAGGCCGGTCGCCCCGACGTAGAACACCAGCGGCGACAGCCTGTCGCGGAACACTTCTTCCTGGCGCGCTTCCAGCTTCTTCTTCGCGTCGGTGAGGGCGGCGACGAAGTCCTTGCGGCTCGGCTGCGCACCCTTCAGCCGGCCGTTGACGACGGCGATGAGGTCGGTCGCGCCGACCGCCTTCAGCATCGCCAGGGCCGCGCCGGTCGCCTTCAGGCCGAGGAACTCGTCGAAGATCGCCTTCGTGAACTCGTCCGCCTTCGTCACCTTCAGCTTCGCGGACAACGCCTTGTGGGCGTAGGTCCAGGTGCCGTCCAGCGCGTCCTCGAACTTGGCCTTCTCCACCTCTTTGCCGCCGACGCTCGCCGTGTACATCCTCTCCAGGAACTTGTTCGCGCTGTGCAACTTGCTCAGGTTGATGATCTCCCGGTTGCCCACGTCGATCTTGTAGCTCACCCGGCTGTCGATGACGCCGTCGGACAGCGCCTTCAGGCGTTCCGTGTACGGGTTCGTCGTCGGGAAGTTGAGGTACAGGCTCTTGGACAGGTAGTGCTTCTTCAACTCCTCCACCTGCTCCGGCGTGAACTCTTCGGACGCCTCCTTCAGGTGCGCCCCGCACAAGCTGGCCAGCACCTTCAGCCCCATCAGTTCCTCGAACGCGCCGTCCAGTTTCACCTCGTTCGCGAACGCCGGCACCAGCGGCAGGATGTCCAGCCGGAGCAGGTAGTCGGCCTTCGGGTCGTGCTTGCCGGCGGGCGTGCCGTCCTCGTTCTCCAGCACGCCTTCCTTCACCAAGGCTTCGAATAGCACTTTGCCGGAGATGCGAATCTTCAGCTTGTCCACGTTCAACTCGCCGTCGCCGACCAGCGTGTAATAGTTGAACGTCCGCAACTGATCCAGCTTCACGCCGGCCACGTTCAGAATCGGCTTGCCGCCCTTCGCCGGCACCAGATGCACCCGCCGGCTGACGAGCATGTTCAGCGTGGCGGTGTTGCGGTTCACATCGAAGCTGCTGGCGCGGACGTACTCCTCCTTGTCCGCCACTTCGGTTGTCAGCGTCGGCGGGACCAACTTGCCGTCGTCGCCGCGGGTGCCGGGCAACCGCTTCACGCCGCGCCGTTTGTAGTGGTCCGCCAGGTACGGCAGGTGGATCGTGAAGTCGCTCATGTGCGCTTCCAGTAGCGAGATCACCTTGACGACCGAGATGCGCTTGTTCACCGGCACCGACGACAGGATTTGATGGTCCTTCAACTCGTCCGGGTTGCACAGCAGCTTGTCCAGGTCTTGCATGAACGCGGCGATCTGCGTGTTCGTCAGGGCGCGGCCGTGGTCGAGGACCAGCGTGGCGTCGAACGCGCTGGCGACGGCGTACTTGGCGGTGTTGATGTTGCCTTCGGACAGTTGCCCCTTGGCGAACGCGAACGTCGCCTCGCTCGTCTGCGACTCCGGCACGTCGAGCGTCTTGTACACCTTGGCGTCGATCTTCTTGAACCGGTACACGGCCGCGTCGCACTCGCTCTTGATGCCGCACACTCGCAGCGACCCGGCCGCGCCGTTCACCCGCCCGGCGGCGCGGCTGATGAACACCTGGTAGCCCCACCCGGCCGGCAGCGGAACGTCCACCGGCGGCACCAGCGAACTGCCGAGAACCTTCGTGCTGTCGTACAGCGCGTCGTACACGATCTTGATGTTGCCGGCCTTAATGCAGATGCCGGAGGCGGCGTTCGCCAGCTTCGACAGCAGCCGGAAATCGGAGTAATCCGAATACGCGATGGTGTTGACGAACGCCTCGCCCTTGCCGATCTCCGTGCAGAGGTCCATCAGTGTCTTGGCTTCGGAGTTCGCCGACGGGTCGTTGGCGTAGCCGTCGGTGTGGACGGTGATGCACGTCAGTTCGCCGGGCTTGATCTTC
This sequence comes from Fimbriiglobus sp., assembly GCA_043745295.1. Lineage (GTDB taxonomy): Bacteria > Planctomycetota > Planctomycetia > Gemmatales > Gemmataceae > JALHQU01. The sequence continues at coordinate 2,756 of JAYTTN010000544.1, forward strand.
GTCTTCGCCAGCGCCAGCCCGCCGCTGATGCAGGTGCTGCACGTCGCCTCCAACTTTTTGATCAGCCCCTGCTCCTTGCTGCCGGTCCCCATGATCTGCTTGATCGGCACCCGCTCGAAGTGGCACGTCGTGTCGCCGGCGCTGGAGTACGAGATGAGCGTGACGACGAGGTTGAACTGTGTGTACTCGTCCAGCGTGAGCAGCTTCAACAGCGTCTCGCGGAGGTCCCTCATGCTGCCGTACATACTGCCGGAGCGGTCCACGACGATGATGCTGTGGGCGACGCTCCGCGCCTTCGGGTCGGTCGGCGGGCGTTCCAGTTCGATCCGCTCGACTTCGTAGAACGAACGCGCTTCGCCGAGCAGGTTGAACAGGGTGAACTTGCTGTGCGCCGGGGCGGTCGGGATGGCCGACAGCGGCACCCGCGCGGGGGCCGCCGCCGTCTTCTTCTTGGTCGCCGGAGCCTTCGCCACGGCGGTGCCCTTCGTCGATGCGGGCTTCTTCGCCGGCGGTTTGGCAGCCTTCTTGGCGGCGGCGGGCGCGGCGGGTTTGGCCACCGACTTTTTCGCGGCGGGCTTCTTGGCGGTGGGCTTCTTCGCCGCACCAGCGGAGGGGAGCTGCTTGGCCACGTCGAATCTCCGGGAGGTGGAATCGCGTCGGTCGGGCTACTGGATATGAATGTACGCCACGGAAGGCGTAGCGCGAAAGTCAGTTGCACTCAAGATTCGGGAAAAATTCCGCCGTGGTACGGGCCGTGACCGCGGGCGAGTGGCATCGGTGGTTGGAGCGGGCAAGAGAGTCCAAGAAGAGGAACGCGGATGACGCGGATCAAAGCCAGGATGAAGAGGATCGGAAGAAATCAATTTGCGGGTTTGATCCCGGCTTTGATCCGCGATGGAATCCGTGTCATCAGCGTTCCGATTGATTGAACGGGTTCACTGAATGCCACTCCCCGGCGGTCGCGGCCCGCAAGGGAGCACCGAACACCGCTTGGTCGGCGGGTGTCCCGTCATAGAATGACGCCGTTCCGCGCCAAGACCGAGGAGGCCGTACCGTGGCCGAAGCAGTGACGCCGAAAGGCGTTGAGCAGCCGTTCGAGAAGGTGGACCCGCAGGCCGATTTTCCCGCGCTGGAGCGGGAAATCCTCGCGTTCTGGGCCGACAATGGCATCTTTGAGAAGCGCCGCGCCCTGAATGCCGGCAAGAAAAAATGGAGCTTCCTCGACGGCCCCATCACGGCCAACAACCCGATGGGCGTTCACCACGCCTGGAACCGCACCTATAAGGACGTGTTCAACCGCTACTTCGCCATGACCGGGCACGAACTCCGCTACCAGCAGGGGTTCGACTGTCAGGGGTTGTGGGTGGAAGTGGAAGTCGAGAAGGAACTCGGCCTCGGCAGCAAGCGGGACATCGAATGCCTGGTGCCCGGCGATCCGGTGGCGAGCATCGCCAAGTTCGTGCAACTGTGCAAGGATCGCGTCAACAAGTTCGCCCGCGTGCAGACGGAGCAGAGTGTCCGCCTCGGCTACTGGATGGACTGGGACCGCACCGATGTCGATTGGGCGAAGCCGGTGGACGAGCGCAAGTCGTACTTCACGATGAGCGAGGAGAACAACTACACCATCTGGGCGTTCCTCAAGAAGTGCTTCGACAAGGGCATGGTGTATCGCGGATATGATGCCATGCCGTGGTGCGGCCGGTGCGGTGTGGGATTGAGCGAGATGGAAGTGAAGGAGGGGTACAAGACCATCGAACACCGTGCGGTGTTCGTGCGGTTCGCTTTGAAGGACAAGCCGAACGAATACCTGCTGGTGTGGACGACGACGCCGTGGACGATGAGCAGCAACGTCGGCGCGGCGGTGAACCCGGAGTTGACGTACATCAAGGTGAAGTTGAAGGGCGACGTGTACTACGTCGCCAAAGGTGCCTTCAAGCTGAACCGCATGGAGTCCGGCGGCGAGTCCGAGCCGGAAGCGTCAGTGACGGATGGCCCCGCTACGGGCGGCAAGAAGTCGAAACGCGAGTGGCTGGACGGCGTCCCGCACCTGAAGTCGCTGGAACAGCTCTTCAAGGAGAAGGCCGGCAAGGAGGTGTATGAGATCGTCGGCGAGGTGAAGGGCGCGGACATGCTGGGCTGGGCGTACACCGCCCCGTTCGACGACCTCGAAGCGCAGAACTGCGAGTGCGGGTATCCGGACCTGGTGGCCAAAGTCGCCGAGGCCCGCAAGTGGACGCCGCGCGTCACGGCGCGGGCCGTTCACAAGGTGATCGCCTGGAAAGACGTGGGCGAAACCGAGGGCACCGGCATCGTCCACATCGCGCCGGGGTGCGGGCAGGCGGACTTCGAGTTGGGCAAGGAGAACGGCCTGCCACCGGTCGCCCCGCTGGATGATGCCGGTTGCTTCCACGCCGGCTTCGGACCGCTCGCCGGGTTGAATGCCGTCGATCCGAAGACCGCGGACGCGGTCTTCGATCTCTTGAAGCAGCGCGACGCACTGTTCGCTACGGAGCGCTACGTCCACCGCTACCCGCACTGCTGGCGATGCAAGACGGAACTGCTGTTCCGCCTCGTCGATGAGTGGTTCATCAACATGGGACCGCGCAATACGGAGGAGGGCTTCCGCGGCGACATCATGAAGGTGGTGAAGCAAGTTCAATTCCTGCCGGAGTCCATCAACGGGCAGGCGCGCGAGTACGACTGGCTGTGGAACATGGGCGACTGGATGATCTCGAAGAAGCGATTCTGGGGCCTCGCGCTGCCGATCTGGGTGGATGAAATCACCGGCGATTTCGAGGTGATCGGCTCGCGGGAGGAACTGAAATCGCGTGCCGTGGAAGGCTGGTCGGAGTTTGAAGGCAACAGCCCGCACCGGCCGTTCGTGGACGGCGTGGCGATCCGCAACCCGAAGACCGGGAACCTCATGCGGCGGGTGCCGGACGTGGGCAACCCGTGGCTGGACGCCGGCATCGTGGCGTTCAGCACGATGAAATACAACACCGACCGTGCATACTGGCGGGAGTGGTATCCGGCCGACTTCATCACCGAGAGTTTCCCCGGCCAGTTCCGCAACTGGTTCTACGCGCTGCTCGCGCTCAGCACCATGATGGGCGACGGCGAACCGCCGTTCAAGACGCTCCTCGGCTTCGGCACCGTGCTGGATCAGTTCGGCAAGGCGATGCACAAGACGGATGGGAATAGCCTCGAGTTTAACAGTGCTGCCGGCGACGCGAACGAGGGGTATGAACTGTTCTGCGACATCGAGCCGAAGGAGACCACGGCCAACGCACTGAAGCTGTTGCCGAAGGGCCACACCGCGACCCGCGAAGTGATGACGGACATCAAGGGCGTGCCGGCGAAGCGGGTCTTCGCCAAGTACAAGCCGATCAGCGCGGACGTGATCCGCTGGCAATTCTGCCGGGCGAACCCGGCGCTGAACCTGAAGTTCGGGCCGGAGCCGGCCGACGAGGTGCGGTCGAAGTTCATCTTCAAGCTGTGGAACACCTACGCCTTCTTCTGCAACTGCGCCGCCGGCGACGGGTTCGACCCGGCCATGCCGCCGGTCCTGCCGGAACAGCGACCTGAGATCGATCAATGGATACTCTTGCGCCTCTACGACCTCTCTTCCGAGTCGGAGTGGGCGTTTACGCACTATGACGTGATGCGCTTCGCCCTCGCCGCCGAGCGGTTCATCGACGACGATCTCTCCAACTGGTACGTTCGCCGCGTGAAACCACGGCTGAACAGCAAGGTCGCCGATCTGGATGCCTTGGGGTTGCAGGAGAAATGGGCGGCGTATCAGACGCTGTACACGGTCCTCACAACTGCCTGCCGGCTGCTCGCGCCGTGCGTGCCGTTCATCACGGAAGTGATGTGGCGGAACCTGATGCCTTCTGCGAGTGGCCGCGAGAGTGTACATCTTGAGAATTGTCTAGCTCCTACCGGTTCTCGCCGTCAAGATGGCCGGTCTGAAAGTGATGACTGGCTTGGCGTAGTTATTCTCGCCTCGTCCGAGAATACGAAGTACCAGAACACCGATGGGTATCCGGGACTTAGAACCAGAATGAACGCCGTCCGCGAGGTCATCACCCTCGGCGGGGCGGCGCGGAATGTGGCGAAGTTGAATGTTCGGCAACCCCTGGCCGAACTCCGCGTGCGGAGTTCGGATACGGGCATCCGCGACGCCGTGGAAGCGCTGGAAGAACTCATCCGCGACGAGTTGAACGTTGTGACGGTGATGCTGTTGCCCGAAGATGCGCCGGCCACGTTGCGCACGGTGGCGAAGCTCAACAAGAAGACCGCCGCCGCAAAGCTCGGGTCGGACTTTCCGGATGTGGAAGCCGCGGTGAGGCTCGGCGACCCCCTAACGAGGATGCTTACGCCGACGGAAGATGGCAACTTCCTTCTCGGGGGGCATGTTCTGCTGCCGTCCGACCTCATCTTCGAATACATCGCCGAGGACGGTTGGGCCGGGGCGAAGGGCAAGAACGTGGAGGTGACGGTCTCCACCGTCATCACGGAGGAACTGAAGTTGGCCGGCCTCGCGCGGAACGTCATCCGCCTGGTGAATCAGGCCCGCAAGGACGCCAAGCTCGACATCGCCGACGCCATCACCCTGCACCTGAGTTCGACCGCCGAGCAGTTGACGAAGGCCATCGCCGCCCACCGCGACAACATCGCCGCCGAGGTGCAAGCGACCGCGTGGAGCGTCACCCCACCGGGCGGTCACACATCCGAGGCGAACGTCGAAGGAATGCCGCTGGTGATCAGTTTTGTGAAGAAGGACTAACCGCAGAGACACAGAGAAGAACAAGATAATGGACGGGATCACAGGATTAAAGGCAGGATTGAATAAAGAAGAAAGAATGTGTTTCGAACTCTGTATCCATTCTTCATCCTGTGATCCTGTCCATTCTCTCTTGTTTGCTTTCTTCTCTATGTTCTCCGTGCTCTCTGTTGCACTGTGGCGAATCATCCCCCACCTTCACGTCGGCAGCACTTCGCCGAAGAACCGCAGCCAGTTGCCGTGCATGATGCCTTCGATGTCGGCGTCGGAATACTTCCGCTTGCCGAGCAGGTCCGGGATCCTCTGCAAGTCCGCGATGGTATCCAAGTCCGCGGGGGTCTGCTCCTTGCCGTACCCGCCGTCGAGGTCGCTGCCGATGCCGCTGTGCTTGCAGTTGCCGGCGAGCTGGCAGACGTGGTCGATGTTCTCCACCGCGCGTTCGATGGTGACGACTGGCTTCGTCACGCCGCGCACCCAGCCGGGTTGCAGCATGATGGCGTCGAACGCCACGCCGATCACGCCGCCCTTCTGGATGACGAACTTCAACTGCTCGTCGCTGAACTGCCGCTGCCAGTCGCAGAACTTCCGGGCGTTCTGGTGGCTGGCCAGCACCCGCCCGCCGAACGTGTCCGCCACCTGCCAGAACGCCTTGTCGGACAGGTGCGTCATGTCCAGCGCCATGCCGAGCTTCTCGATGTTCTTCAACAGTGGGACCGCCTCCATCGCTAGGCCGACCTCACACCGGGTGCCGCCGCCGTAGCGGTTCGCGCCGTAGTGCGTGATGCCGATGGCCCGCAACCCCATCTCGTACCACTCGTGGATGTTATCCGGGTCTAATACCGCGTCGCCGCACTCCATGCTGAGGATGTAGCCGAACGGCGTCTTCACGGGATCGGCGCGGTACGCCGCCAAGTGCTTCGCCAGGTCGGATTTCGTCTTCAGCATCTTCATCCAGCCGGTGCGCTCGAGCGCCCGGTAGTACGCCCAGTGCGAGTACGCCACCGCGTAGCACGCCTCCGGCGACGTGTACCCGAACGGGTGGTTGATCGGCTGCTCCTGCCGGGCCAGCACGGTCGCCACGCCGACGCCGACCTCGGCCCGCTTCAGTTCGGGCAGGCTGACGGTGTTCGTCTGCCGGCCGTGGTCGGTCATTTGGAGCAGTTGCTCCTGCACGCGGAGGTCGGCGACGGCCATCCGCTGGTCGCGGTTCCAGTCCACCCCGTTCAGGCCGATGTCGAGGTGGGAGTCGAAGATGAGCATGGGCGGCGAGGGGTCGGAGGAGGGATTCGCTGGGCGTAGTGTACGAAGTGGGGATGGGGGAACTTACGCGAGCGCCGACAGGTCGGCGGCGAGACGGAAGCCGAGGTAGTTGTAGGTTCCCGTGCCGTGGGACGACCTCCTGAATCGACTCGCCGCATGGCAGCCGGTGGCGAAGTTGCACCAACCCCCACCACGACAAACCCGAAATAGGCCACTCTGCGGGCCGAGAGGATCCGTGGCTTCGCCGCCGGGGTAATCCTCCTCCCAATCCGCGCACCACTCCCACACGTTTCCGTGCATGTCCACCAAGCTCCACGGGTGCGGCGAGACTGGTGCATATTTCCCCACCGGCGATGGCTTCGGGCGTTTCGGACCTTTCCAGGAAGTGCGATCCGAGTCGCTTCCGGTGCAATTCGCCTGCGTGCCGTTCATCTCGGCACCCCAGTAGAACGGTGTGGTCGTCCCCGCTCGTGCCATGTATTCCCACTCGGCCTCGGTTGGCAATCTCGGATCGACCCGCAGCCGCGCCTTTGCCGCGGCGCAAAAGAGTTGCGTGTCGTTCCAGGTGACTGTGTCCACCGGCAACTCGTCGCCCTTGAAATGGCTGGGGTTGCTGTCCATCAGCGCCACCCACTGCCGCTGCGTCACCGGCGTTTGTCCCATCCAGAAGCCCTTCGTGAGGGTCGCCCGGTGTCGGCGTTCCCGCACGTCGCGCCCCTCTTCGCTCTTCGGGCTTCCCATCAGGAAGGAACCCGGCGGGATGAACGAGAACCGCATCTCGACGCCGCCGGGCAGGGTGATGGTGCGCTGCGGCAGGCACGGTTGCACGCCGGACCGCATCAGCTCCATCATGCGGGCGTGGAGCTGCTTGCGGGCCTTCGTCTCGCGGGTGGCGGTGCAGGTGCGGAGCAGTTCGCGGTGGACGCGGACCAACTCGGCCCGCTCCGGCTGGCCGTGATCCTCCAGCCAGTCGGCCATCACCAGCCAGCGGAGGGCGTCGGTCGGGTCCGCCACGATGCCGGCGAGCAGCGCGTCGAGGTCGCTCATCGGGGGAAGCCCGTAGGAGGGGATAGCGGGTATCGTAGTGAACGGGGGTGAGGTTTCCGCTTCCGGCCTCGGTCGGGGGGAGGTCATGGGTTTCGCATGGATGGAGACCTCACCCCCCGGCCCCTTCTCCATTCATGGAGAGGGTGTTCAAGCGGGTCACGATGTCGGTAACACCGCGAACGACATCCGGGTCGAGCAGGGGTTGCGGCGGGTTGAGCGGGGCGGATGGCAGCGGACCCGACGCGGACGGCGGGTGCGGGTGTTCGCGGGGCGGCTGGCGGTGATCCTGGCCGAGTTGCTCGGTGGGGAGGTGCGAACCGGCCGATTCGTCCCCGAGCCGTGGCCCGGCGTCGCGCGCATCCCCCGCGTCAGCGAGGCCGACTTCGATGCCCGCGAGTACACCGACCCCTGACAGGCTGAACCCCTCTCCGTCCCGGAGAGGGGGTGTTCGAGGGGCAACCGCTCCATCTTCGTGGGCCCCCTCTCCAGAGTCGGGCCACTTCCGGAACCCTCTCCGGGACGGAGAAGGTGGCGAGCGAAGCTCGCCGGGTGAGGTTTCTTCCTCGGCCCTGCTCAGTAGTCCGTCATCTCCAGTTCGTACCCGGCGAGGCCGAGCGTGACGGCGGCGAACCCGACCGACGTGAGGACGGCGGCCTCCGGGTGGAAGCGGCCGGCCGACTGGATCGCCTTCAACTCCGGCACGGCGGACGCGAAGCCGTCGGCGCTCATCGCCCCGAAGAACACCCCGCTCAGGTCGAGCGGCTTGGGCAGCACCCAGTACCCCACGTCCAGCAGCCACGACGACATCGCCGACACGCCGTCCGGCGGCAGCAGGGCGAACCGGTGGTGGGCGAAGTTCGTCCCCCAGCAGACGGCCCAGAACAGGAACGTGCCGAACGCGGCCGCCACCGTGCTGCGGGTGCAGACGGCGAGGAACGCCGACACCGAGTAGAAGACGCCGAAGTTGACGACCAGCAGCGGCACCGCCAGCCAGTACGAGTTCGTCCAGACGCCGGTGGCCACGCCCAGTGCCGCCCACGTCGCGGCGACGAACAGCACCGCCTGCCCGAACACGAAGCCGACCACGCCGAGGTACTTGCCGAGCAGGATGGCCCACCGCGGCGCGGGCTTGGCCAGCAGCACCGTGGCCGACTGCGGCTCCAGGAAACTCGGCAAAAAGCCGGCCGTCCAGAGCAGCGCGAGCAGCACGCCGACGGTGTCGGCCAGCAGCGCCGCCAGCATCACTTGCAGGTGCCGCACGGCGTCGGTGCGGTCGCGGGCGATGGGCACCACCACCGCGCCGAACGCCAGCGTCAGCCGGGGCCGCTTGTCGGCGTCGGTCTCGATGACGCGCACCCCGTCGGCTGCCGCTTTGTCGCGGCCGATCTTGTCCGCCTCGGTCGCCGGCAGGATGGCCGGGATGTCGCCGTCGGACGCCAGCGGCGGCAGGTCGTTCTCGACCCGCACGCCGAGGCACAGGGCGGTGACGACGCCGGTGGCGGCGAGCATCACCCAGAACAATTTCGTCGCCAGGCTTTGGCGGACGGTGTCGCGGACCATCCAGCGGACGGTGCGAATGACGCCGGGCAGGTTCACGCGGCGGCCTCCTGCGTGTACAGCCCACGGAGGGCCAGTTCGAGGGTCTGCCGGTTGCCGTCGGGCTGGCGGGTGAGGGCGTCGATGTCCCCCTGGTAGGCCAGCCGGCCGCCGACGATCACCGCCAGTTTGTCGCACAGGTCGGCCACGTCCGGCAGGGCGTGCGACACCAGCAGCACGGTTCGCCCGGCGGCCTTGGTCTCGCGGACGACCTCGCGGAGCAGCTCGCGGCCGAGCAGGTCCAGCCCCTCGGTCGGTTCGTCCAGGACGAGCAAGTCGGGTTCGTTGACGATGGCCTGTGCCAGGCCGAGCCGCTGCACCATGCCCTTGCTGAACCGGGAAATCGGCTCGTCGCGGCGGTCGGCCAGGCCGACCCGCGCCAGCAGCGCGTCCACGCGGACGGGCAGGACTTCGCCGGACAGCCCGGACAGGCCGCCGTAGAAGGCCAGCACCTCGGCGGCGGTCAGGTACTTCGGGAAGGCGTGGTTCTCGTGCATGTACCCGACGCGGGCGAGGGTGCGGCGGCTGGCCGCCGGTTCGCCCAGGCGGGTGAGCGTGCCGGCCGTCGGCCGGGCGAGGTTCAGCAGCAGTTTCACCAGCGTCGTCTTGCCGGCGCGATTCGGGCCGAGCAGGCCGAACACGCTGCCGGCGGGCACGGCCAGGGACACGCCCCGCACCGCCGCCACCCCGCCGCGACCGAACAGGCCGTGGCGGTACACCTTCTCCACGTTCTCGAACACGGCGGCATTCACCGGTGAGTCCCCCGACGCGATTCCGCTGGTTAACACCTTCCCGCCGCGGAACCATAGCTCACGGGCGGCGGGAAAACCGGCGGCGCGGAAAAAAGCCGCGCGAGTCGGACTCGCGCGGCGGAAGTTGTGTTGCGAGCCGCGACCGCGAGGGAGCGTCGGTCATTTGGCAGGAAGAGACGCTCCCTCGCGGTCGCGGCTCGCCCAGGCCGCGGCTCACTGGATGAGCGTCACCTGCACGCCGGACTGCATGATCCGCTCGAGGGTGGTCTTCAGGTTGTTGATGCGGGTGGTGTAGTCGCCGGTGACGACGCTGGTGGTCGGCAGGGTGGCGGACGAACTCCACGTCACCGTGTTGCCCAACTGCCCGGTGCGGGTGAGGAACTTGATGGCGTCCTGGGCCTGCACGGTGGGCAGGCTGGCGTAAGTGCCGTTGTACCCGGTGAACAGGTCGCCGAACGCCAGCGGGTAGACGCGGGCCGGGGTGTTGGCGGTGGAGTGGCCGCCGTTGCCGCTGCCGGACTCCAGGGTGCAGATCTGCTTGACGATGGACAGGGCGGCGTTGGCGGCGTTGGCGTTGAAGGTGAAGGCGCTGTCCAGGGTGATGCTGGCCGAGTTCACCACCCGCGTTTCGCCGGTCCACAGCGGGGTCGTCCCGGTGTTCGCGTAGTAGGTGTTGTACCCGGTGCCGGCGAGGCTCCAGGCGGGCGTGCCGTTGGGCACCCCGTCGGTCTCGAAGACGAGGATCTTGGCCGCCCCGCGGCGGGCCTTCGTCGGGTAGTAGGTGCCGGACAGCGAGGCGGAACTGGACAGCAAGTTGTACCCGACGGCCATGCCGGTGTTCGGGTCGGTGCCGCCGTTCGCGTTCGGGATGTCGCCGACCAACGTGTTGCCCAGGGCGGTGTTGTACGGCCGCACCTCGCTCGACACGGTGTTGATGAGCGGGGTGGTGCCGGACAGCAGGGAGTTCGGGTAGAAGAGGGTGTTCTTCAGCTTGGTCCAGTCCTGGCCGGTACTGACGCGGGGGGTGGAGAAGTTGAAGTTGGCGAAGTACCCCATCCCGCACCAGTCGTTCGGGTGGTTGACGCGGATGTCCTCCAGGGCCGAGTTGACGGCCGCCTTCAGTTGCCAGGTCTGCGCCTCCCGCAGGGTGCCGGCCCCCCAGAAGTAGCTGTTGTCCCGGCAGTACAGGTACATGAGCATGGTCTGCGGGCCGAACCACAGGTGCGCCCGCGGGCGGCTCGGGTTGTCCGAGTAGTTCATGGCCGCCGCCGGGTCGGTCGCCGGCACCACCGCCGTCAGCCCGTGCGTGTATCCGGTGGTCGTCAACCCGGTGGCCACCGCCCCGCCCTCCGGCCAGGCGGCGTACTCGACGCCGGCCAGGTCGTACTCCGGGTTGAACGTGTTGACGCCGAGGACGAAGTCGATGTACCCCTTCCAGAACGCCTGGTTCAGGTCGGACCCGTTCGTGACGGCGCTCGGGATGCTGTCGTAGTACAGGATGCGGCCGGCGCGGAGGTTCGGCGGCAGCGTCTGAGGGCCGGACTTGAGCCACGCCAGCACGGCCGGGTAGTTCACCTGGAACCCGCTCGTCTTGAGCATGGCGTTCCCGGCGTTCTGCAACAGGACGGAGTTGACGTTCTCCGTGGTGAACTGGCTGCCGGTGCCGGTCAGGAAGAACCGCTTCCGCCAGTCGGCGATCCAGTTGCCGTTCGTGTCCTGCACCGGGTTGGTGCTGCTGACGCTCTCCGGCTGGATGCCCAGCCCCAGGGGCAGGCCGAGGGTGTTCCCCCACCGCGGGTCGGGCGGCCAGACGGCGAACGTCTTGCCCCAGTACCCCGGCCCCATGCTGAACCCCTTGAACCGGGCGGCGGCGGCCACCCGCTTCGGGCGGAACGGGTTCGCCGTGGTGAACCCGACCGGCTTCGAGTGGACCCAGGTGCCCAGGTCGATGTTCCAGTCCCACCGCGGGTCCCACGTCGCGCCGCGGTTGGCCACGTAGTCGGCCACGTCCAGGTCGTACCCGTACCGCTCCCAGGCGGCGTCCCGGAAGGTGCTCCAGTCGGTCGCGTAGTCGTTCGCGTTCGGCGACAGGTTCAGGCCGGCGCGGGCCGTGGTGCCGGTGCCGCTGGCGGTGTTCGTCCGGCTCGGCGGGTAGTAGTTGTAGGCGGTCGCCCAGTTCAGGAAGTCGATCGGGTTGACGGCCGCGCCGTCCGAATTCGCCTGGTCCCAGCTGGTGGCGGCGGTGCGGACCACCCCGCCCTTGCGGGGGAACCGGTCGCCCGTGTACGTCACCCCGCTGGTGCCGTCGTTCGCCTGCGTGTCGAAGAAGTCCGGGGCCGGCGTCGGCCCCTTCGCGTTGGTCGTGTCGAACGGGTCGTACCCGGTCCAGTCGTACACCCGCTGCACCCAGGTGGTCTGGCCGGTGGCCGAGTTGACGTTCGGCTTGAACGTCGTGTACTTGTACGGGTTGCCCCGGTCCACGATGCCCAGGGACAAGTCCGGCGTGTCCGTCGGGGTCGCCTGGAACCAGCGGTGGAAGGCGTTCCACATGCTGCCGGTGGCGACGGTGGCGGTGCCGGGGGAGCCGATGTTCGACGGGTTGAAGCGGAAGTCGAACATCATCGGCGGGCCGCCGTTGCTCTCCACCGTGTGGTTGTTCGGGGCGGCCACCTCGCCGGACTTCATGTAGAAGGCGGCCGTCCGCTGCATCGGGTTCGGCCGCCCGCCGGGGCTGCCCGCCCCGGTCACGGCGGTCACGTTGTTCGGGTCGATGGCGACCGACGTGCTGTACGCCTGATAGCGGCTGTAGTGGCCGAACTTCGGCCAGTTGGCGTCCGGGTTGAGCAGCCCCCGCACCACCCCGGACGAGTTCCCCCACCGCGTCTCCCAGTGGGACACGCTGCCGAACAGCATGGACGTGGAGAAGTCCAGGACGAGGGCGATGTCGCGGGGGCGGTGGACGGCCACGGCGGCGGCCCCGGTCGGCATCTTGGTGATGCCGAAGATGCGGGCGAAGAAGGTCGGCTGGTCGGCCGCCAGCGTCACCCGCACGGCCGTCCACGAGTCGGTCGCCGCCTTGGTGCCGGAGAAGTCGGCGGCGAACGTCTGGGTGGACGTGTTGTAGGTGTACGTGCCGACGTCCACCGCCGAGATGTTGGTCGCGTCGAACGGGGCGTTCATCAGCGTGTTGCCGGTCACCGTCCCCCGCGCCTGGGTGTCGGCGGCGGCCGCGTTGTTGTTGGTCGAGGTCGTCGCGTTGTTCAGTTGCCGCGCCCCGGCCAGGGCGGCGGCGTCGGCCGCGTTCTGGCACTGGGTGCGGGTGACGGCCAGCATGCCCAGGTCCACCGCCAGGGCGATGAACCCGAACAGCCCGGTCACGCACAGCGCCATCACCGGCACGATGGTGCCCGGCCGGCGCGTCTGGTCGGTTCGCATGGGAGTGCCCCTGGGTGGTGCTGCGGTCAGCCTTCGCTGCCAGCGGCGGCGGCGATGTTCAGCGGGACGACGTTCGACCCGCCGGTGTAGAAGAACACGAAGCCGGGCAGGATCGGCTTGAAGTTGCCGTTGATCCGGACGGCGATCCGCTCGGTGAAGGTGGCCTGGTTCCACGTCGGCGACCCGCTCTTGGTGACGATCACCGGCGGGTCGGCGTACAGCTGCGCGTTGTCGCACGGGAAGACGGTGATGGCGAAGCTGTCGATCAGCGTGTCCGCCCCGCCCATCTCGTTCTTCACGTACTGCTGGACGCTCACCAGGGAGCCGGACGCGACGGTGTCGAAGTTGGTCGGCTGGGACACGTTCACGCTGGCGTACCGCGCGCCGCTGCGGGCGGCGTTGGTGCCGACGTGCAGCAGCATGAGGAACCGCGAGTACTCGAAGATGCCCATCAGGAACAGCAGGAAGGCGCTCAGCACGAGCGCCGTCTCGGGCAGGGTGGTGCCGCCGCGGCGGCGGCGGGGCGGATCGGGGCGGCGCATCGGGCACTCTCCGGTGGGCGGGGGCGGGTCACCAGGTGGGCAGGTTCGAGTTGATCGAGAACGGGTCGTCCACCATGATCTGCCAGTTGGCCGTGTAGGCCACGCTGGACGGCTTCACCAGCCCCAGCGCCGTCCACAGGCACTTGTCCAGCGCCGCCTGGTTCAGGGTGACGGTGACGGCGAACTTCTGCCCCTTCACCCCCTGGTACGGGTCGGTCAGGGCGGTGTTCCCGCTGGTGAAGACGAACGCCACTGTCACGTCCGCCCACACCAGTTGCGACAGGCCGGCCCCGGACAGGTATTGCATCACCGCCGCCTTCACGTTCGGGATGAACGTGGGGTTCGCCGGCCCGACGGACGCCATGATCTGCGTCGGGCTGCCGGACGAGTTGATGGTGTTCGCCTGGGCCGCCAGCCGCGCCCCCTCGCGGGCGCTGCCGGCCACGATCTGCTGCACCTGCACGACCCGCCCCATCTCCCACAGGCCGATCATCATCGGCACCAGCACGAACGTCAGCACGGCGGCGAACTCGACGGCGGCGGTGCCGGAGCGGCGGCGACTCGGCGGGGGCGAACGGCGGCGCATCTCACGCCCTCACGGCGGCGGGGTCGGGACGGGTGGCTGCCCGAACCGTAGGACACGCGGCCGCCGGGTGCCGGCGGATTTCGCCCGCCCGATCCGGCCGCGCGCCGGGATTTCCCGCGCCGTGTAAACCCCTGCCTCGGGTCGATTCGCGCACTACAGTGAACAGTCGCCCCCTACCCTGCCCCGAGTCGCATGGGCAAACCCCGCACCCTCACCGACGCCGTCGGCCTGGTCCGCCAGAGCCGCCTCCTGGACGACACCGCCCTCGGCGGGGTGACCGCCCGCGCCCGCGCCGGCGACCTCCGCGGGCTGACGCCCGACGCCCTCTTCGGCCGCCTCGCCGGGGACGGCACGCTCACCCCGTTCCAGGCGCGGCAGCTGGCCGCCGGCCGGTGGCGGGGGCTGGTGCTGCACAACTACAAGCTGCTCGCCCGGCTGGGGGCCGGCGGAATGGGGCAGGTGTTCCTCGGCGAGCACGTCGGGCTGGGCCGGCGGGTGGCGGTGAAGGTGCTGGCGCAGGACCTGGCCGACAACCCGACGGCCCGCGCCCGGCTGGTGCGGGAGGCCCGCGCCGCCGCCGCCCTCGACCACCCGAACATCGTCCGCGTGTTCGACATCGACGCCGACGCCACCCCACCGTACCTGGTCATGGAGTACGTGGACGGGGTCAGCCTCCAGGCGGCGGTGGCCGCCGCCGGCACCTTCCGCGCGGAGGCGGCGGCGCTGGTCGCGCGGCAGGTGGCGGCCGGCCTCCAGCACGCCGCCGAGAACGGCCTCGTCCACCGCGACGTGAAGCCGGCCAACCTGCTGCTCGACCGCCGCGGCGGGGTGCGCATCCTCGACCTGGGCATCGTCCGCGCGGACTTCGACGACGGGC
>JAYTTN010000545.1:0-4645 GCA_043745295.1 Fimbriiglobus sp.
GATCGCCGCGAACGGGTTCATCCTCGTCGATGCCGACACCCTCGCGTTCACCTACACCATCACGCCCGCGATCGAGGGCCTGAACACGATGACGATCGCCGCCGGCGCCATCACCGGCAACGGCGGGCTACTGATCGCGCCGTTCAGCGGCACGTTCCGGGTGGACACGGTGCCGCTGGCGATCACCACTACCAGCCCGGCCCCGAACGCCGTCATCGCGCTCGGCGGGAACCAGACGATCCGCGTCTTCTTCAACGAAGCGATCAACCCCGCCACGGTGCAGCTCGCCGACTTCGTCGTCACCCAGGGTACCGTCATCTCGGCCACCCCGGTTCTGGGTAACACGGCCGTCGATGTCGTGATCGCCGGGCTGGTGACCGAGGGCACGCTCACGCTGACCATCGGCGCGAACGCCTTCACCGACGTCAACGGCGGCCCGAACCCGGCCGGCTTCTCGGCCAACTACGTCCTCGACTACGTGACGCGGGCCTACCCGACACCGCTGGCCGCCAAGAACCCGCTCGGCTCGCTCATCTACGACCCGACCATCGCCGGCCTCATCAACTTCGCCGGCGACCAGGACAACTTCACCCTGGCCATCGACCCCGGCCAGACGATCACCATCATCGTCACGCCCAACTCGGCGGGGCTGAAGCCGCGGGTCGATCTGTTCGACCCGTCGAGCGCCTCGCTCGGGTTCGCCGCGGCACCGGCCGCCGGCCAGATCGCCGGCATCCAGACGCGGGCGACGACCACCGGCGGCACCTACACCATCCGCGTCAGCGGGGACGCGGGCACCGTTGGTAACTACACCGTGCAGGTGATCCTCAACGCGGCCTTCGAGCTGGAGGGCAAGGTCGTAGGGGCCACGAACAACACGTTCACCACGGCACAGGCCATCGACGGCTCGTTCATCAGCCTCGACACCACCCTGGCCCACGCCACCCGCGGCGCGGTCCTGGGCACGTCGGACTCCAGCGCCGGCTACACGGCCACCGCGGTTCCGTTCGGGTTCACCGAGATTAGCGGGACCGGAACCCACGTCCTCCAGAACCAGGACGACAGCACGACGACGATCTCCATCCCGTTCACCTTCAACTTCTACGGGACCGGCTACACGTCCGTCGGGTTCAGCTCGAACGGCCTGATCACGTTCGGCGGGACGGACGGGTCTTTCAGCAACCAGAACCTGACCACCTCACCCAACCTCGCCGCCATCGCTCCGTTCTGGGACGACCTCATCACCGGGCCGAACGGCGTGGTCTGGCAGGTGCTCGGCAGCGCGGGCAGCCGCCGGCTGGTCATCGAGTGGGATAACGCGACGTTCTTCGGCGGCGGGACGAACACCCTGAAGTTCGAGGCGGTGCTGTCTGAGGGGTCGAACAACGTCCAGTTCAATTACCAGAACCTGAGCAACGGCGGGTTCGGGTCCGAGGGGAGCAGCGCCACGGTCGGCATCAAGGACGCCGGCACCCAGGGGCCGAACCGGCTGCTGCTGGCCTTCAACAACGGCCCCAACGCGTTCGTCGGCACCGGCCTGAGCACGGTGTTCGCCCCGGCGGCCCCCACCGTCGATTTCTACAAGTTCGATGTCGCCGCCGGCCAGCGCGTCACCGTGGCGCTGACCAACCTGGCGGCCGGCAACGTGGACGTGCAGTTGATCGGCACCGACGGGACCACCGTCCTCGCCACCGGCGTCGCCGGGGCGACCAACCTGAACGAGGCGATCCCGAACTTCCTGATCCCCGCCGCCGGGACGTACTTCCTCCGGGTCAGCGGCGACGGCAGCGTCCCGTACAGCGTGGTGGTGACCAAGGACGCCGTCTTCGACGCCGAGGCCAACGACACGCTGGCGACGGCCCAGACCATGACCGGCTCGCAGGGGGCGCTGGGGGCGCTCTCCGCGGGCAGCACCTACTCGGCCGCCGCAGTCCCGGCGGGTTTCGAGGACATCAGCACGACGGGGACGATCCTCACCGGCTTGGACGGCGCGGACGACGCGGCCGTCACCATCCCGATCGGGTTCAGTTTCTCGCTCTACGGCACGAGTTACACCAGCCTGGGTGTCAGCAGCAACGGGCTGATCACCTTCGGCGGGACGGACGCGTCGTTCTCGAACTCTGACCTGACCACCTCCCCGACCCTCGCCGCCATCGCACCGTTCTGGGACGACCTGTTCGTCACCGGAAGCGTGAACTCGCACGTACTCTCGCAGGTGATCGGGACCGGGGTGAACCAGCACCTGACGATCCAGTGGAACCAGATCAGCTTCTTCAGCGGCGGGACGTCCGGCGACACGCTCACGTTCGAGGCGCAACTGTACGCCGACGGGCGGATCCAGTTCAACTACCCGGATCTGGTATCGGGCTCGGCCGCGGGGAACAACGGCGGCAGCGCCACCGTCGGCATCAAGGCGGCCGGCACCCAGGGGCCGAACCGACTCCTCCTGGCCCAGAACGTGGTCGGCGGCAACGCGTTCGTCGGCACCGGCAAGAGTACGCTGATCAGCCAGCCCGGCAGCGACGACTGGTACAAGGTCACCCTCGCTCCCGGCGAGACGGTGGTCGAGGTCGAGACGCGCACGCCGGCCGATGGCACCGGCGAGTTCGTCAACCTGCTCGACCCGAAGGTCCAGCTGTTCAACGCGGCCGGCGTGGACATCACCCCCGCGGTGACGATCCTCGGCGACGGCCGCAACGAGCAGTTCCGCGCCGTCGGGCTGACCGCCGGAGAGACCTACTTCGTGCGGGTGAGCGCCGAGGGCACGACCCGGGGCGAGTACTTCGTCGGCGCCAAGACGCTGCGGACGCCGACCCCGACCGTGCTCGTAGACAACAACAACCCGCTGGGGTTCCGGGTGTACGGGTCCGGCTGGGCGTTGGACGCGACCGGGTACGGGGGCAACTCGCGCAGCCACGCCGGCGGCGGGACGGGGGCCAACTACGCCCAGTGGAGCTACGGTCAGACGTTCACGGCCGGCACCAGCTACGAGTTCTACGTCACCTGGGCGCCCGCCGCCGCCAACGCGACCAACGCCACTTACAAGGTGTTGGACGGCGCGACGCAGATCGGCACCAAGGTCGTGGATCAAACGCTGACGCCCAACACCGCGCTTGTGAACGGCAGCCTGTGGCAGTCGATCTTCACGTTCACGCCGACCACGAGCGGGTACAAAGTGATCCGCGTCCAACTGTCCGACGCGGCCAACGGTCGGGTCGTCGCGGACGCGCTGTTCGACCCGCCTTTGGAGACCGCCGACGCCGCCCCGGACGGCGGTCCGAGCGCCCGTGCCGTTCCCGTCGCCGACTCGGCGGTCGCCCCGGTCGCCACCATCGCCGCCCCGGTTGCCGTCGTCGCGCCGGCCGCGGTCGTCGCGATCCCCGCCGGCTCGGTCGTCGATCCCGCCACGCCGGCCAAGCCCGTCTACGGCTGGCTCGGGGTGTCCGACGGCCTGACGCTGATTCCCGCCCCGGTCGGCGCCTCGCCCGCCCGCGACGATAAACCCGCGCCGGGCGCCGACGCCCTGTTCGGTCTCGTCTCGAAGACTGCGGTGCCGCCCCCCGACGCCTTCTACACTGCCGGCGGCGGACTCGAGAAACCCTTCCACGACCCCCTCGGACTGGTCGATCCGCTGCTGGTCGGCTACGCCGACATGATCTAACCTCGGTTCCGGCGGCAGCCCGATGTTCGGGCTGCCGTCGGCGGCTTTTACTCCCTGCTCGACAACCTCAACCCCCACAACCGCCCATGAACCGCTTCGTCCTCAGTCTGTCCGCCCTGTTGTTCGCGGCGACCGCGTCGAACGCCGCCCCGATCTTCTCCGACCCGGTCGGCGATGTGTTCAACGGAACCGCCCCCGACATCGTCAGCTACTCCGGCGACCTCGCGCCGGGGGGGACGACGTACCAGTTCACCGTCACGTTCGCCGCCCCGATCTCCCCGTTTTCGGCGTTCGCGGCGAACAGCGTCCTCGGCTACCTCGACTTCGACACCGACCGGAACGCCGCCACCGGCGGGAACGCCCCGTTCGGCGGGAACCAGCCCGGCGGCAACTCGTTTATCAACTTCGGTGTCGCCAACGGCTTCCTGCCGGGTCCGCCGATCGCCCTCGGGGACGAGTTCTTTATCGACCTGTCCACGGAAGGCGGCGGCCTCGTCGGCCTGTTCCGGACCTCCGACAACACCCTGGTGAGCAACGTGCCGATCAGCTTCACCGGCAACTCGTTCACCGTGAGCGTCCCGGCGTCGGCGCTGGGCAACCCCGGCTCGTTCAACTACGGCATTTTCGTCGGCGATCTCACCGACTTCTCCGCCGACCGCGCGCCGAACGGGGCCGCGCCGGCCGTCACCACCCCGGAACCGGCGAGCGCGGCGGTGTTCGGGCTGCTGTGCGCCGCAGCGGGCGGTTACTTCCGCCACCGGCGTCCCCGCCCGACGGCCGCCCGGCCGGTCTGACCGCCGGCGTGCGGACGACGACCAGCTTCGTCAGCTTGGCCGGCTCCGTGTGGCGATTGGCCGAGATCGATGCCAGCGCCTCGCCCGAGTCGGAGAGCCGCGTGCTCGGCTTGGGCGGCTCCTCCTCCTTGATCATGCGGAGAATCTCGGCATACGCCGCTTCCTTCATCCGCTTGTGGGTCAGCGGCGT
>JAYTTN010000546.1:0-4645 GCA_043745295.1 Fimbriiglobus sp.
TTGCACTCGTCGCCGGGGTATCTCTCCCCGGTCGAGTACGAGCGCCGGCACAACCCGGCACTCCGTTAACTCCGTGTCCACTTTCCGTGGGGAAGCCCAAAGGACGCTGACGGAGCGAGATACCTGGTTCACAGCCTGATACGGAATTCGGTTCAGAATTGACGCTACCCGGCGCGAATCCAGAGTAACCTGTGACAACTCGCGGCCTCCCACCGGACGCGCCGCCATTCCCGAAACGTAACCGTTCACGGCCTGCCGGGTTCGGCTTGACCGGCGAGGCGTGCGGAGGCCATTGTCGGGTATGACGCGGCCGTCGTCCATTCCGTCGGAGTTGTGGGACGCGATCCCGGTCCCGTTGCGGCCCGCGATCGCGGCCGTCGTCGTCGGATTGGAAGCCCGCGTCGCCGAACTCACCACGCGGGTGGCCGAACTGGAAGCCAAGCTGAACCAGAACTCGGCGAACTCGTCGAAGCCGCCGTCGTCGGACGGGCCGCACGTCAAACCGGCCCCTCCCAAGAAACCGTCGGGCAAGAAGCGGGGCGGGCAGCCCGGCCACCCCAAGCACGAGCGGGTGATCCTGCCGCCGGAGCAGGTGTTCGACCACAAGCCGACCCGCTGCCGCCGCTGTGCCGCCGCCCTCACCGGCGACGACCCGAACCCGATCCTCGATCAGGTCCTCGACCTGCCGGCCAAGTTGCGGCACGTCGTCCACCATCGCCGGCACACCCTCGAATGCCCGTGTTGCCACGCCCTCACCGCGGCCCCGACGGTGCCCGACGCGGCGACCGGGTTCGGCCCCAAGTTGACGGCCGTGGCCGCGTACCTGACGGGCGTCGGGCGGCTCGGCAAGCGGACCGTGCGGACCTTCTTCGCCGACGTGTGCGACCTGCCGGTGTCGTTGGGCAGCGTGAGCAAGTTGGAGGCGACGGTGAGCCGCGCCCTGGACCCGATCCACGCGGCGGCGCACGAGCGGGCGAAGGGTCTCGACGCGAACGTGGACGAGACGGGTTGGCGGCAAGGGAAGGCGAAGGCGTGGCTGTGGGTGGCGGTGACGGACCTGCTGACCGTGTTCCTGATCCGGCCGAAGCGGAACCGGGCCGCGTTCGACGACCTGGTCGGCCCCGACCCCGGCGTCCTCACCACCGACCGGTTCCCGGTGTACACGCACCTGAGCGGGCGGAAGCGACAGGTGTGCTGGGCGCACCTGCGACGGGATTTCCAGGCGATGATCGACCGGCGGAATGGCGGGTCGGCGGTCGGCGAAGAGTTGCTCGCGCACGCCGACATCCTGTTCGCGCACTGGCCGAAGGTGCGGGACGGGACGCGGACCCGCCGCTGGTTCGCCCGCGCGCACGCCGGTTGGCTACGGGCCGAGGTCCGCGTCCTGTTGGAACGCGGCGCAGCGTGTTCGTGCCCGACGACGGCGGGCGCGTGCCGGGAGTTGCTCGCCGTCGAAGGGAGCCTGTGGACGTTCGCGCGGGTGGACGGCGTGGAGCCGACGAACAACGCGGCCGAGCGGGCGGTGCGTCACGCCGTGTGCTGGCGGAAGACGAGCTTCGGGACCGACAGCGAACGCGGCAGCCGGTTCGTCGAGCGGATGCTCACCGTCGTCGCCTCGTGCCGCCAGCAGGGCCGCGGCGTCCTCGACTTCCTCGTGAAGGCCGTCGCCGGCCAGAAGCCGTCACTGGTGCCTCAAGGGGCGTGAACGGTTACCCCGAAACAGCTATTCGCCAAAGTCTTGCGTCGAACACCCTAAATACCGACTTTCCCGCTACGGAACCGAAGGTTGAAGGTTCGAATCGTTCTGGGTGTACTTGGAAACTCACGTTTTCGTGAGGTGCGGGAGCGCGTGCAGGAACCGTCCACTACGGTTGCGGAGGTGAGCCGCCCCCTTTCTTCTTCCCCTGCCGCCGCTGCTGCGACTTTCTGCCCGGTCGGTAGTCTGTCGGTTTGCCCGGTTCGGCACCTCCTTCTCCGGGCTTCTCGCCTTTCGCGGGATTCGCCACCGTGTGGTAGTGGTCACCCTGCACGGCCTCGTTCGCACGCTTCCGACGAGCTTCCATAGCTTCCTTCGGAGGCTGTGAGGGAATCAGGCAGTCGCACCCGTCGCCGATTAAGTAGAGTCGTTGCGGAATAGGGCGTGGGTTGGTATTCGGCGGCATGAACTACGACCGCCTCCGCCGCAAGCCGGCCACGTTCCGCCAGTTCACCGGGTTGTCGGTGGCCGAGTTCGACAAACTCCTGGCCCAGTTGGAGCCGGCGCTGGCGGCTCGGGCGGCGAAGGCTCGTCGCGCCCGGTCCCCGAGGCGGAAGGCCGGGGCCGGCCGCAAGCCCAAACTGACCGTCGCCGACCGCCTGTTCGTCACCCTCATCTACTACCGGGTGTACGTCTCCCAGGCGTTCCTCGGCGGCCTGTTCGACGCGGACGCCGGTACCGTCTGCCGCCTCGTCGCCGCCGTCGGGCTGGCCCTCACCGGCATCTTCCGCATCCCCGAGCGGAAGGTCCGGATCGGCGAGGACGAGTTGCGGGCGGCGTTCGTGGACGCCACCGAACAGCCGACGAATCGGTCGTCGAAGAAGCAGCGGCGGCACTACTCGGGCAAGAAGAAGCGGCACACGATCAAGCACCAGGTGGTGGTGCGGAAGACGAAGGGCGGGCCGGGGAAGCAGAAGGTGCGGGTGGCGGCGGTGGGCAAGGCGGCTGCCGGCAAGACGCGCGACAAAAAGATGTACGACCGGTCCCGATTGGAATTGCCGGACGGGGTGCCGGGGACGGGCGACAGCGGGTACCAGGGGACGGATCTGGAGGTGCCGCACGAGCGGCCGCGGGGCGGGACGTTAACCGGCGAACAGCGGGCGAGCAACCGGCGGCTGTCGAAGCGGCGGATCGTGGTCGGGCACGGGATCGGGAAGATGAAGATCTGGCGGATCGTCGCCGACCGGTTCCGCAACCCGCGGCGGAAGCACACGGTGATCATGAAGAACGTGGCCGGGCTGCATAACCTGATGTTCAGTTGAACCGGGGCGACGACCGGCGGAACTCATCCGGAACGCGCCCCTGGCTATTGCGCAACGACTCTAGTCAGTCCGCTTGGCCTCGATCAACGCCTCCCGCACCACGAAGTAATTCGCCGGTTTGAAGAACTGCATCAGGGCCCGCTGCATCTTCCGGTCCCGCATGCCCCGCGCGACCGTCACCGGCTTCTTGGAAAACGGGTCGATCCCCGTGTAGTAAAGACATGTGGCGATGTCAGCAGGGACAGCGCGGCACTTTTTCGACTAATTCGACAGTTGCGACGGCTTCGTTTCTGTGGTAGGCTACCCGTGTCACACGATGAGAGGAGATTCCGATGGCCGTCCTGATCCCACCTCACTTTGAAACGGTTTCGCCGAGCGAGGCCGATGCCGTACTCGCTCGCGCATCCAGTCGCCAGTTGGCAACCCGCAAACTCGGTGGCCGGTCCAGTGTCCGCGTCCGACTCGACGACGGCGGGAAAGACCACGACGAACCGATTGAGGTTCCGGCCTCGGCGGTCCGTCTGTTCCTCCGTGTTCTGAACGAGATGGCTCAGGGGAACGCGGTCGCGCTCATCCCGACCCACGCCGAGTTGACCACCCAGCAGGCGGCCGACCTGCTCAACGTGTCGCGGCCGTACGTGGTGAAACTACTCGACGAGGGGAAGATCCCGTTCCGCGCCGTTGGCAAGTTCCGGCGGGTGCGGTTCGACGACCTGATGGCCTTCAAGCAGAAGGACGACGAGGCGCGGGCCAAGGTTCTGGACCAACTCGCCGCCGACGCCCAGGAATTGGGAATGGGCTACTGATGGAGCATCCGCTCACCGCCGTCTACGACGCCAACATCCTGTACCCGGCCCCGCTCCGCGACCTCTTCATGCGGTTGGCCCAGGCCGGGTTGGTCCGCGCACGGTGGACCGAGACGATTCACGACGAGTGGACTCGCAATGTCCTCGCGGACCACCCCGGCCTGACGGCGGAGCGGATCGCCCGCACCCGAATGCTGATGAACGACGCCGTTCGGGACTGTCTCATTTCAGGGTACGAAGACCTGATCGACTCGCTGACCCTGGCGGACCCCGATGACCGGCATGTCGTGGCCGCCGCCATTCGCGGCGGTGCCGGAGCCATCGTCACCTTCAACCTGAAAGACTTCCCGGCGGACGCCCTGAGACCATTCGACATGCAGGCCGTTCACCCGGACGATTTCCTCGTGTCGCTCTTCGAGCAGGCAGCGGGGCCCGTCTGCACGGCGGTCAAACGTCAGCGGGAGGCGCTCCGCAATCCGCCCAAGACCGTCGAGGAACAGCTGGCCACGTTCGAGAGCCAGGGTTTGCCGCAGTTCGTCAGCCGCCTCCGGGAGTTCGCCGAACTCGTTTGACGGGGAACGACCGCACCGCACTCTCGCACCGACCGGCGCGTCATGCCTTCGGCCTGCCGCCCTTCTTTTTCACCTGTCGCCGCTTCTGCGACTTTCGCCCCGGTCGGTATCCTGTGGGCTTAACCGGTTCGGCCCCGCGCTCGCCGGGTGGCTCGCCGGCGGCGGGGTTGGCGACGCTGTGGTAGTGGTCGCCGCGGAGGGCGGCGTTGGCCCGCTTCCGCTTGGCCTCGATGGCCTCCTTCGTCGGTT
>JAYTTN010000547.1:0-1259 GCA_043745295.1 Fimbriiglobus sp.
GCCACGGCAGCCGTCACCCGCCCCGTGGCGTCCGTCGCCGTCGCCCTGACGCCGATCAGTTCGGCCCGCTGGCCGTAGAGCATCTGCTTCGGCGTCGGCGGGAACGGCGTCCGCTCGGCCACCGGCAGCCGCTCGTCCACCGCCCACCGGGGGTACAGCACCAGCCGGTCGCCGCCCCGGACGTTCGACAGGAGGAGGGCGTCGTGCAGGTCGCAGTCCACGCCCGCACACTCGACCCGGAGGCGCACCCGCAGTCCCTCCGAGGACCACTTGCACTCGGCGGATTGCTCCTTGTTGACCCGGAACGACTTCGTGGGGTTCTGCGCCCGGAACGCCGCAGCGAACTCCTCCCGCTTCAGGCGGCGGCGCTCGTTCTCCCGGTTCCGCCCGGCCACGCCCGGCCCCTGGTCCTCCTCGCAGTACCGGACTACCAGGCAGTCGCCGGTCAGCACCCGACGTTCGGGCGGGGCGTGCCGGGTCGCCTTCCAGTCGTTCAACTCGACCATCCGCTCGACGGTCACGAACTCGTGCAGGGCGTGCGCCAGGTCGTGGGCCGTGTCCTCGTACCCGGCCAGGTCCGGCAGCACGAACGCCGTCTTCTGCGAGTTGGGGTTGGCCGGGACCGACCCGGCGACGTGTTCCAGCGCCTCCAGCCGCCGTTCCTGGAAGGCGGTCAGTAGCGCCCCCGTCACGGGCCGGAAGGCGGCGAACTCGTCGCCCTTGCCCGGCCCCGGCGTCGGCAGTCGGCCCCAGGCGGCGTAGGCGTACTCCAGCGGGACGGCGCTCGAAAACCGGGAGCGGCGGGTGTACCACTCGGACGAGCCGCCGAGGTCCAGCTTGCCGATGTAGTCGAACAGCCGGGCCTTGAACAGTTCCCGGAACGGGTGCGGGGCGTTCCAGTCGAACTTGAGGTACTGCGCCACCGACTGGAGCGACTGGCACGTCATCGGGAAGTTCCGGGTCGCCCGAATCTCGTCTTCCAGGTACGTCACGACCGGGGAGTCGAAGGCCGCAAGTTGCGTCAGGAAGTCGTACAGCGGGGGCGTCGCCGCCAGGACCGGGGGGAAGTTGCGGGCCAGCGCCTCCAGCACGACCGTTCGCTGGTGGCGGTCGAAGAAGACGTGGTGGATCGGGGCGGTCTTCTTTTCACCCGGTGGCGCACCGGAAACGGCGAGGTCCACGACGGCCCGCACCAGGTCACGGGTCCAGTCGATGAACAGTTGCCGCTCCTTCGCCTCCGAGTCGGGCGGGCCGTCCGT
>JAYTTN010000548.1:0-4629 GCA_043745295.1 Fimbriiglobus sp.
TCGGCGCTTCGATCACATAACCCACCTTCACCTTCCGCTTGCCGTCGCCGCTGAAGTGCATCGACACCGCTTTCTTCTGCGTATCATGCGACATCGCCAGCGTATCCAGGGCACGCTTCAGTTCGTTCTCCAACACCGGGTTGGTGAACCGCACCCGCTGCACATCCGCCAGCTTCACGCTCCGCATCCCCTCGCCGGTGAGGAGGTTCAGCATGGTCGTGTCGATGGTCGTCGGCCCGGCCGCGATCTTTTGCACCTCCACGCCGATGACGGTGCCGGTCAGGTTGCCGGGTTGGGTGGCGTTCCCCGGCTGCATGGTCAGTTCCACCTTCTCCCCGCGCGCCTGCGTCAGGATGTTCGCCAGACTCGGCTGGTCGTTCAGGTTGATGGCGAAGCTGGCCAGCGTGCGGCTCACCGGCTCGCGGCTGTCGTAGCTGACGGCCGTGATCTTCCCGCCCGACAGGTCTTGCAACGTCATCGACTTGATGAGGTCGTTGATGTCCGTTTCCGGAAACGTCAGGTCCACGCGGGCATCGCCTTCGACTTCGCCACTACGGGCGTAGTACCCGACGCCGCTGTTGAACATCACCACCTGCGTGAGCGGCAGCCGCACGGCCGGCTTCGGGTCGCCGTCCTGCTTGCCGTTCGCGCCGACGAGTTGGTCGGCGAACAGGCCGAGGCCCGCCGCCGCCAGCACCGGCACCGCCATCAGCCAGGGTCGCAGTCGCATGGGAAGAACCTCGGAGAGGGTTTCGTTCTTGGCGAGCGGGGGGCGTAAGCCCCCTGTTTGTCTTCAAGAAACAGGGGGCTTACCCCCCCCGCTCGCCAAGAACTGTCACCGGACAAAGACGAACTCCTTCACATTGAATAACGTGTGCGCCAACTCGGCCCACGCTTTCGCGTCGGTTTCGCCCTTGCCGAGGAACGCCCGGCACTCCTTCAACTCATCCGGTGTGATCGCGCGCCCGAAGGCTGCGGTATACATGCCCTTCAATCGCTCGTCGGTGGTGCCCGGCTTCGCCAGCACCGCCTTCGCCCAGGCGTCGGCCTGCTGGTGGACGAGCGGGTCGTTCAGCAGGATGAGCGCCTGCGCGGGCACGTTCGACACCTGCCGGCGGCCGACGGTGCTGAACGGGATCGGCGTGTCGAACGCCAGGAAGAACGGGTTGAGAAAGTTCCGTCGCACGGCGAGGTAGACGCTGCGGCGGCCGGCCCCGTCCACCGGGCCGGAGGCAGGGCGGCCACGGCCATCCAGGAACGGCGTCAGGTGGATGAGCGTGCCCGGCCCGCCGGCGTCCTTCGATTGCAACCGCCCGGACACGCTCAGCATGGCGTCGCGGATGCTCTCGCCATCCAGCCGCCGCACGCGGAACTTGTGCAGCAGCAGGTTCGCCGGATCGGCCACATCCGACACGGTCGAGCCGGTCGAACTCATGCGGAAAGCGTCGGTCAGCGCCAGCCGGCGGAGGAACGGCTTCAGCTTGAACCCACCGGCGGCGAACTCGGTGGCGAGGTAGTCGAGCAGTTCCGGGTGCGTCGGCAGTTCGCCGAGCAAGCCGAAGTTATCGACGCTGGCAACAAGTCCACGGCCGAACAGGTGGTGCCAGGCGCGGTTGACGAACACCCTGGAAAAGAACGGGTTCCTCGTCGGGTCGATCCACTGCTTGGCCAGTTCCAACCGACCGCTGCCGGACGTGTGCGGCACCGCCTCCACGCCGTGGATGGCTTCGAGCGAGCGGTGCGGGACGACCGGGCCGGGGGTGCGCGGGTTGCCCCGGATGAACACCGGCGAATCGACCGCGTTGCCGTCCCACAGGGCGAGCGCGAGGCGGGACTCCCACACGACCTGCTTGGCGAGTTCTTTCTCCGCCGCGGCGAGTTCGGCGATCTCGGCTTTCGCCTCCGGCACGTCCTTCAACTTCGGCTGCTCGAAGAGTACGGGTGGCGGCGGACCGTCGGACTGGACTACCATCGCCACGGCGAATTCGGTGCGCGGGTCGGCGGTCAGTTCGACGTGCAACCGCCGGCCGACGTAGCCGCTCAGGTCGTGCGTCACCCAGCGGTATTCGTCGGCGTTCGGGAAGGCGTGGATGAGGGTGCCGTGCAGCGGGCCGGCGATGACGGTGCTTTGCCCGACGGCCGCGAACGCCATGCCGCCGCCGCGGACGAGGTAGTGCAGCCGCTTCTTTTCCAGGGTGAACGCGGGCGTGCGGAGGCTGAACCCGGCCCGCACCTGTCGGCCGAGCGCGCCGCTGTCCTTCGCGCTGTTCGGGGCCAGGCGGAGGTCCGCCCAGAAGCGGTCGAAGGCGGCGGCGGCCACGGGTTCGGTGCCGACTTTGCCGTTCACCACGCGCGCCGCGCCGGCGGGTCGGGGGCCGCTGCCGTAGGTTACGTCGTCCGGGAACCACTGGTCGGGCTTCAGGTCGGCGTAGTCGATGACGATCTGGATGGTGCCGAGCTTCTTCGGCGCGGCGGGAGCGTCGCCCGCTTTGCCGGTCAGCCGCTTCTGGTAGTCGTCCCGGAGTTGCGCCAGCTCCTTCGCCACCGCGCGGTTTTTCTCCCACCCGTCGAACCGCACCTGCCGGTAGGCGCTGCCCTCCAGCAACCCGAACAGGGCGTAATAGTCCTTCGCACTGATGGCATCGAACTTGTGGTCGTGGCAGCGGGCGCAGGCGACGGTCAGGCCGAGGAAGGTCTTCGTCATCACGTCGATGCGGTTGTCGAACCGGTCGGCCTGGTCTTGGCGGATGTCCACCGGCGAATGTACTTCCTCGCCGAGGTGCCAGAAGCCGGAGCCGATGACGCTCTCGTTAACGCCGGTCTTCGGATCGATGCGGGGGTTCGGCAGCACGTCCCCGGCGAGGTGTTCCAGGGCGAAGCGGTCGTACGGCACGTCGGCGTTCAGCGCGCGGATGACGTAGTCGCGGTACTGGTAGGCGTTGGGAATCTCCGGCTCGAACTCGTGCCCGCGCGTCTCGGCGTACCGCACCAGGTCGAGCCAGTGCCGCGCCCACCGCTCGCCGAACGCGGGCGACGCGAGCAGCCGGTCCACCACGGTTTCAAGCGCCTTCGGCGAGGTGTCCTTTTCAAACGCCGCGATGTCGGCCGGCGTCGGCGGCAGGCCGGTGAGCGCGAACGTCACCCGCCGGAGCCAGACGAGCTTGTCGGCGGGCGGGGCCTGCGCGAGCTTCTTCTCGCCCAGCTTCGCCCGGAGGAAGCGGTCGATGGCATCGCCGAAGCCGTCGGGCACCTTCGGGTTCGCAACCGGCTGCCACGCCCAGTGATCCTTCTTCCGCTTGGCCAAATCGAAGTCGCCCTTCGCCGGCTCGCTGGTGGCGGCGTCGTTCGGCCACGGCGCGCCGGCCGTCACCCACGCTTCCAGGTCGGCCACGGCGGCGGCCGGCAGCTTCCCCTTCGGCGGCATGGTCAGGTCCGGGTTGCCGTACTTCACGGCCTCGATCAGCCGGCTCTTCGCCGGGTCGCCGGGCACCAGTGACGGCCCGTTGTCACCGCCGGCCAGGAGGGACTTGCGGCCGTCCACGCGGAGGCCGCCCTTCGGCGCTTTCGGCGTCTTCGCCGAGTGGCACGAGTAGCAGTGTTCGACGAGGAGCGGCCGCACCTTGTTCTCGAAGTGCGCGACCTGCTCCGGCGTCGAGTCGGCGGCGACCGTGCGGGCGGCGACGGCCAGGAGGACGGCGAGGCAAAACCAGCGGCGCATGAAGGGCACTCCGGGCGGGACGTGTAGTTTACTCGCCCGGCGGCACAATCCGCAACCTTCTCGGTAGAGAGGTGGCGTCTCAGTTTGGCCTTTTGTCGCGGCGACGAGCCGTTCACCACGCCGGCGGGAACGGCAGCGGGCGGTATTCGGTGAGGAACAAGCCGCGGACGGTCGGCCCCTCGCAACTGTGCGTGATCGGGCCGTCGCCGTCGGGGTCGGCCAGCGTGAAGGCCAGCGCGGCGGTGTCGTCGCCGGGGAAGTTCGGATCGTACTGGCTGACCGTCACCGCTTGCGTCTCGTCGTCGAACGTGTAGCCGTAGGCCATGACTTGGTGGTTCTCGGCCACCCGGCGGAAGTCCCACCCGGCGACGTGCATGATGCCGAGGCTGACCGGGACGCCGGTGTCCAGCGCCGCGCGAATCTTCGGCCACTCCTCCACGATCGTCTTCCGCCGCGTGCCGTCGATCAGCCGCACGCCGCCGAACCGCCGGGTCGCCGTCGGCCGCCGCTGCCAGTCGAAGTACTTCAGCATGCCGAACGGCAGCCCCCAACTGGCCATCAGCCGGCGCGCGAAGTAGGCGCGAACCGCCCGCGTCGGCTCGGCGGGGATGTCGCGGACGCCGTGCAGGAACAGGTCCATCGCGGCGAACACCATGCCCCCGCACAGGCCGTCGTGCGCGTCGCCGAGGGGAATGCGGCCGAACGGCGTCGGCACCTCGAAGACGGGCGTCCCCTCCGGATACCAGTTGGAGAACGGGAACCCGCACCGGCTGGCGGTGAAACCGGGAACGAATTTGGAGTGGATCATTGGGGAAGGCGGGAGTCTGGTTTCGCCCCGAAGGGGCCGTCGTTCCCAGCCCAGGGCGGAAGCCCTGGGAACTCTTGGGAACCCAGGGCTTCCGCCCTGGGCT
>JAYTTN010000549.1:0-4629 GCA_043745295.1 Fimbriiglobus sp.
TTGAAGAAACAGGGGGCTGACGCCCCCCGCTCGCCGGAAAGAGGATTGTATCGGCGGTCGGGTTCACCGCTTGGGCAGGTCGGCGGCGGTGGCGTCGTCCGTGCCAGCGCGGGCGCGGAGCTTGCCGCCGACCGGTTGGAACTGAATCCCCGTGTTCGGGCTGACGTGCCAGCCGGCGGCGTCGGGGACAAGCAGTTCGTACTCGCCGTCGTCCTTCAGCACGCGAATCTCCGGCACCTTCGTGTCGCGGTGGATGATCCACACCTCCGGCACGCCGAGGCCGGCGTAGAACGGCAGCTTGGCGTAGCTGTCGTCGCCGGGCGAGCGAATCTCCACGACGACCAGCGGGGCGCCGACCATGTACTCGTTCTTGTCGATGGGAAACCGCGCCGGGTCGAGCAGCACCAGATCGGGAATTCGGTAGTTGCTCGTCCAGTCCTCCTCGTCTTCCGGCGTCGTCAGATTCACCTCCTGATCGACGCGCCCGCCGGTCCAGTAGTCGTCGAGATACCGGTGGAGGTGGTGCGCGAGGGTCTGGTGCCAGCGGTTCGCCATGGCGGCCATGCGGCGTACTCCGTTCCAGATTTCGTCCCGGTCCCGCGCTTCTAGCGGGCGGGTATCGACGGGCGGGGCGGGCCGTTCGAGGATCGCGGCGGACATGGGAACCTCCTCAGGAATCCGGCAACTCGACAGCGGTCGTGTCGTCGGTGCCGGTGCGGATGCGCAGCTTTCCCGACGGCGTGTCGCGCATCTGGATGCCGGTGTTCGGGCTGACATGCCAGCCGGCGGCGTCGGGCGGGAGCAGGTCGCTTGTCTTGGGATTATCGCTTCGGCACCTGCGCGGCTAGAATACCAACGCCAAACAACCGGAGTCGCACATGACCGATCCTCTGATCGTCTCGGACCCCGCCGTGATGTTGGGGAAACCCGTTGTGGCCGGAACCCGGCTCACCGTGGAACTCATCCTGGACAAGCTGGGGGCGGGCGAGAGCATCGAGCAACTGTTGGAGTCGCACCCCCGCCTCACCCGTGAGGCCGTGTTCGCGGCGTTACGGTTCGCCTCGACGGCCATCAGCGCCGAAGTGGTTCGCCCGCTGACGAGGCAATCGGCGTGAACCTTCTCGCGGACGAGAACATGGACCGTGGCATCGTCGAGCGGTTGCGGGCTGACGGTCACGCCGTCGTGTGGGTGGCAGAGATGTTGCCGGGGATCCCGGACGACGAGGTGTTGCGACTCGCGGCGGCGGGACCGTCGGTGCTGCTCACCGAGGACAAGGACTTCGGCGAACTGGTGTACCGGCGAGGTCTAACGCACGCGGGCGTGATCCTCGTGCGGTTAGCCGGGATGGACAACGCGGCGAAAGCCGTGGCGGTTTCGGACGCGATCCGGTAGTTCGGCGAGGAGTTGATCGGAGCCTTCGCCGCGATTTCCCCGGACGCCGTGCGCGTGCGCCGCCCCACGAGTTGAGGACGTGACTGTTTCCCTCACGAATCCGGCAACTCCGTCGCCGTGCCGTCATCGCTTCCCACGCGGATGCGGAGCTTCCCCGCCGGCGTCTCGCGCATCTGCACGCCGGTGTGCGGGCTGACGTGCCAGCCGGCGGTGTCGGGGACAAGCAGGTCGTACTCGCCGTACTCCGTCAGCGCGCGAATCTCCGGCACCTTCGTGTCGCGGTGGATGATCCACACCTCCGGCACGCCCAGGCCGGCGTAGAACGGCAGTTTCAGGTAACTGTCGTCGCCGGGCGAACGGATTTCCACCGCCACCAGCGGCGGGCCGACGACGCGGACGATACGTTCGTATCGGAGCCGGTCGGCGTCCAGCAAGATCAGATCGGGTATGCGGTAGTTGTTCGTCCAGTCGTCCTCGTCTTCCGGGGTCGTGAGGTTCACTTCGCGGTGGACCCGCCCGCCGGTCGGCTTCGCCCATCGGAACCTCACGAACTCGCGGAGGTCGTCGAGAAAGTCTTGGTGCAGCAGGTTCGGCGCGGGGGCCATGTGCGATACTCCGTGCCACACCTCGTCCCGCTCGCGCGCCTCCGGCGGGCGGATGTCGGGGGGCGAAGCAGGTAGTTCGAGGATCGCGGTGGACATGGAAAACCTCCGAGTGGTCCGAGAAGGAATTATACCACCTCGCAGCGGGCGATCCGGCCGCCGAGGAAATCGCGTTCGGCGGCGGTCGCGGCCGAGTCGCGGGCGGCAGCGAAGGCGGCGCGAGCGGCCGACGGGTCGCCGGATCGCAGCAGCAGTTCGCCCCGCACGGCGTGCCAGTGGCTGTAGCGGATGTCGCCGGCGGGTGCCACCGCCGACAGCGCGACGAGACCGGCAACGGGGCCGTCCCGTTCGGCGACCGCCACCGCCCGGTTCAGTGCATGCAGCCAGTGCGACTCGCGTGCGCCCAGTAAATCGTACAGGGAAATGATTCGGTCCCAGTCCGTTTCGGCGAACGTCTCGGCGCGGCAGTGTTCGGCCAGGATCGCCGCTTCCAGGTGATACCGGCTCAACTCGTCGCCCCGCGCCGACCGCTCCAGCCAGAAGAAGGCCGTGCGGATCATCTCCCGGTCCCACTTGGACCGGTCCTGCTCGGCCAGCACCAGCAGTTCGCCGGCGGCCGACTGCCGCGCGTCGAACCGGGCCGCGTGCATCCGCATCAGTGCCAGCAGTGCTTCGGATGCGGGTGAGCCGAGCGTCGGGTGGGTGGCGAGTGCTTCGGCGAGGCGGATCGCCTCCGCGCACAGGTCGCGGCGGATCAGATCGGCCTCGGCGGACGAGTGGTAGCCCTCGTTGAACAGCAGGTACAGCACCGAATGCACCGACTCGCGGCGGGCCGGCAGTTCCGCGTCCGGCACCTCGTCGGCGTTGAAGCCCACCTCGGCCAGTTTGTTCTTCGCCCGTGTCAGCCGCTTCTGCACGCTGGCGGTCGTGGTCAGTAGCGCGCGGGCGATCTCCGCGACGCCGAACCCGCACACCACCTTCAAGGCGAGCGCGAGGCGGGACTCGTCCGGCAACTCCGGGTGACAGCAGGTGAACAGCATCCGCAACTGCTCGTCGCCGATGAGGTGGTCGTCCGGTAGTTCGATGACGCCATCCGGCGGCGCGAGGGCGGGCAGCTTGTCGGCGAATGCGGCGTCGCGGCGGAGGGAGTCGGTAGCGGCGTTCCGGGCCACGCGGTATAGCCAGCCGGCCGGGTCGTTCGGGGCGCCCGACCGAGGCCACGCCTGCATCGCCCGGACGAGGGCCGATTGCACGGCGTCCTCGACCAACTCCAGGCGAGCGGAGCCGAGCCGGCGGGTCAACAGGGCGACTAGCCGGCCGTACTCGCGGCGGAAGAAGTGTTCGACCGGTGATTCCGTCAACGGCCCCTCCGGGGACAACGGTCAGGCGTACCCGGCGAACTCGCGGACCTCGATGGACGCGCCCGGCGCGTGCGCGGCCGGGCACTCCATGGCGACGGCCACCGCCGCCTCCAGCGACTCGGCCTGGAGGAGGGAGAACCCGCCGATCACCTCCTTGGTTTCGACGAACGGCCCGTCCGTGACCACCCCGCCGGAGCGGATGACCTTGCCGCCCGGCGTCAGCCCGTCGCCCCCGTCGAGCAGCTGGCCGGACTTCTTGAACTTGGCCATCCACGCGTGCCAGTGCGTCATCGCTTGCTGGATCTCGTCCGGCGACGGCGGCTGACACTGCGCGTTGTCGAGTGACTGTCGGACGAGGAGCATGAACTTCGGCATGACGGGTGCCTCCGAGTGGGGATCGCGGACGGCGAGGTTGCCCTCCGCTCACCCACACGACGAACGGCGGCGCGCGGAATGGACACCGCGTCGGAATTCTTTTTCGGTCACTCCGTGCCGGCCCCTTTGCCGTCGAGCCGGCGGTCCACGCCAGCCGTCCGCACGCCCGTCTTCGGGTCGATGTGGATGCTGTGCGCGTCGCCCTGCTGGTGCTTCGACACCGCGTGCCCCTTCGCCTTCAGCGCCGTCTCGAAGTCGGCGAACCCCGGCCGGTCCTCGGCGCTGATGCGCTCCGGGAACCACTGGTGGTGCAGCCGCGGCGCGTCCACGGCGGCCTGCACGGCGGCCCCGTAGTCGATGACGTTCACCACCACGCCCAGCACCGTGTTGATGATCGTCCGGCCGCCGGGGGAACCGGTGACGAGCAGCAGCTTGCCGTCCTTCGCCACGACGACCGGCGTCATACTGCTGAGCATCCGTTTGCCGGGGGCGATGCGGTTCGGCGCGGTGCCGATGCCGCCGGCCTTCGTCGTCACGCCGGGTTTCGCGTTGAAGTCGGTCATCTCGTTATTCAGGATGTACCCCGCGCCGCGGACCACCACCCGGCAGCCGAAAGCGTTCTCCAGCGTGAACGTGTTCGACACCGCCATGCCGCCCTTGTCCACGACGCTGTAGTGCGTGGTGTTGGTGCCGCCTTTCACGTCGAGTTCCGGGGCCAGCGAATCGCTGCGGGTGGCCTTCTCCGGGTCGAACGTGGCCATCAGCTTCTTGGCGTATTCCTTCGACGTGAGGTGCGCCGGCACCTTCGTGAAGTCCGGGTCGCCCAGGTGGACGGCCCGATCCGCGAACGCCCGCCGCATCACTTCGCCCATCAGGTGCGCGGTTTCGGCCGACGCCC
>JAYTTN010000550.1:0-1253 GCA_043745295.1 Fimbriiglobus sp.
ACCCCTCACCCGCCTCGTGCCGGGCACGAGGCGACCTCTCCCCAGCGGGGAGAGGTGGGGCGTGGTTCGCCATTTCGCCAAGGTTTTTCGAGCCACGCCCGGTTCCGAACAGGCGGACGGCATCGGTCTCTCGCTCTCGGGACTCTAGCCGGCGATCACACACGGCACACGGCCGGCGGGCGTGTCAGCGTCCAGCGGCGTACCCGCCTCGCGGTGCTTCCAGCGGACGTAGCCGAGGGCCACCGACCCGCTTCGCGGCGTCACCGTCGCGCTCGTCACCACCCCGGCCTCCTCCGCGCCGGCGAACAGCTTCGCCCCCACCGGCAGCGGGTCGGCGGATGTCACCGTCAACTTCACGAAGTTCCGCGGCGCGTGCCCGGCGCGGTCGCGGCTCATCACGATCGGCTCCTGTCCCAGATAGCAGCCCTTCGAGTACGACACCGCCCGCTCCGCCTTCCCGACTTCCATGACGAAGCGGGTCTCGTCGATGTCCGGCCCGTACACCGGCGTCCCGGCTTCGATTCTCAAAGCTTCGAACGTCGCCGGCGAAGCGGCCGTCGCCCCCGACGCGGCCAGCATCCGCCACACGCCGGCGGCTCGCTCCGGCAAACAGACGAGGTCGTACCCCGGCACGCCCAGCGGATCGCGGCGGCGAATGCTGCACGTCGAAGTCGTGCCGAACGTCCGCTCCATGTGCTGGAACTCGGCCAGGTCCGGCATCGACGCACCGAGAGCCGCTTCCACAACGGCTTTCGCGGTCGTCCCAGCCAAGTGCAGTTGCGCGAACCGCTCGGTCACGTCTTCGAACTCGACGGCTTCCGAAATCAGGTAGCGGTCGAGGTGTTGGAACAGGGGCGTATTGCGGCCGGCGGTGGTCTCCAGCCAGAGCGCGTGCCGGCCGTCACCGGTGCGGATGTGGTACACCCACGCCTGGAACAGCGCCTTGCCGCGACTGTCGCAGAAGTACGTCTCGCACCCGCCGCCCAGCGGCAGCGCCTTGATGTCGTTGGTGCTGAGGTTGCCGAGGAAGGCCGGCGCGTCCGGCCCGGTCAGCCGCAGCTTACCGACGGACGAGCGGTCGAAGAGCGCGGCGGTCGTCGTCGCGGCCGCGTATTCGGTGGCGAGGTCGCCGGTCGGTGCGGGGGCGAACGCGGCCGGGTCGGAGATCAGGTTCAACGAGAGGGACATGGGGAACCTTTGGGACGCGAAGGGCAACCGCGCGGCGGGCTCGTACACCGGCCCTTCGTCGCCGG
>JAYTTN010000551.1:0-4616 GCA_043745295.1 Fimbriiglobus sp.
GACGCCCCCCGCTCGCCCGGAGCCGCTGCCGCATCCGCCGGGGATAGGGCTACCCCAAGGCCGTTCCGTTATTCGGTGAAGCAACGAGCCGCGACCGCCAGGGGGCGTCTTTCTCCATCGGGAAAGAGGTTCCCCGTGCGGTCGCGGCGCGCTGACAAACTCGAGAAGTCGTGGACCGAGCCGTCACCGGACCTCCACCGCCGGCGGGCCGAACTCGCTCAGTCTCGGCGCGATTCCCAACCCCGGCGCGGCGCTGGCGGACATCCGCCCATTCACCCGCCGGGGCGCGCCGTCGGCGATGGTCCGCGTCACGTAGCTGTTGAAGTCGGTGCTGCTGAACTGGAAGTCCGGCGGGGTGCTGGCGGCCAGGTGCGCGATGGCGGCCGTCACGATGTCCCCGCCCCAGCTATCCTCCAGCGTCATGGCGATGCCCAGCGACACGCACAGGTCGCGGGCCTGTTTCGTCCGCGTCAGCCCGCCGAGCTTGGAAATCTTCAGGTTCACCACGTCCATCGCGCCGTCGGCGTGGCCCTTCACCAGCACGTCGATGCCGTCGATCACTTCGTCCAGCACGAACGGGTGATCCGTCCGCCGGCGAATCGAAAGGCACTCCGCGTAGCTGAAGCACGGCTGCTCGATGTACACGTCCACGTCGCGGACGGCCCGCACCACCCGCATGGCCTCGTGCGGCAGCCACCCGGTGTTGGCGTCGGCGACCAGCCGGTCGCCGGGGAGCAGGACCGCCGCGACGGCCTTGATTCGCGCGATGTCGGTGTCCGGGTCGCCGCCGACTTTCAGTTGGAACTTGCGGTACCCCTCGGCCCGGTAGCCCGCCACCTTCGCGGCCATCGCGTCCGGGTCGTCCTGCGAAATGGCCCGATACAGCACCACGTCGTCGGCGAACCGCCCGCCGAGCAGCACGCACACCGGCAGGCCCGCCACCTTGCCGAGGATGTCCCAACAGGCCACGTCCACGGCCGACTTCACATACGGGTGGCCCTTCAGCGCCGCGTCCATGGTGCGGTTCAGGCGGAGCAACTGCGTCGGGTCTTCGCCCAGCAGCTTCGGCGCGAGTTCCTTCAACCCGGCCCGCACCCCGCCGGCATACGCGGGCAGGTACGCCGGCCCCAGCGGGCAGACCTCGCCGAAGCCCTCGACGCCGGTGTCGGTTTCGACCCGCACGACGGTGCTGTCGAAGACGGCCACCGACTTGCCGCCGGACCACTTGTAGTTGCCCTCGCGCAGCGGCAGATCGACCTGCCAGGCGGTGACGCCGGTGATTCGCATGGGCGGGTCTCGCGGGGTTGACGGACGCGACGGGACGGGTTCATCCTCGGTTTTTCGCGGCCGTTCGTCCCGACGTGCCGTCACGATTCCCGCGCACCGACTCGCGGCTCGATCTGGAGTTCCAACCGGACGCCGGACGGAAACCGTTCCCACCAGTGGACGCACCAGGGGCCGATGGGCACGACGCGCCTGGCCCGGACGACTTCGCCCTTCGCCGTGTACTCTTCCACGATGCCCGCAAACCCTTCTTCCGCCTCGCAGTAGCGATGCTCTTCCCGGTAATACTCTTTCGAAACGGCGAGATCGTCTTCCCAGTCCGCGCCGAGCCATTCGGCCGAGATCGCCCGATAGAGGTCGGCCCCGGCCGGCGTGAAGTCGATTTCCCCCCATCCGTTGCCGGTCGGGATCGGCAGGAGTACGAGAGTGCCGGGGTTTGCCGGGTCGATGCCGTAGCCTGTGCAGTGAAACAGTTCGGCCGTGTCCGGGACGGCCAAGAGCACGGGATCGTTCCGCAGAAGCACGTGAACGTCCTTGAGTGCCTGCCGATTCAAGGTTCTCACCCATCGGCGCGAACGACAGAACTCCACCGCATCGCGGTAATTCTCCTCTGAAACCACCGTTCCGTACTTCCGTTCGGTTTCCTCCGCACTCCACCAGTGGAAGCGGTCGCCCTCCACCGGCCGTGGACCGCCTTCCAGCGACTCCAGCACGGCCCACTCCGCCAGCGCGACGGTGTGGCGGGCGAGAACCTCCCGCAACCGGTGTAGGTCCACTTCAGGGGGCGAGTGCCAGAAGATACAACTCTCGCCCCCTCCGCCGCCACAGTGCCACTGCGCCCGCTCCTCGATGTCGATCCGGTAGCCGTCGGGGAACCGTCGCCACCACTGTACCCGCCACGGCCCGGTGGGGTGCGGCCCGCTCGCGGAAACGACCTCGTCGCAGATCCTCTGCTGTTCGATTTCGGCGACGGCGGCCTCGCGCGTCCGGAAGAAGCGAGCCGTTTTTCGATGGACGACGGCCGTATAGACGAAGGGGGTGAGGGTCGTTTCGCGAGTCCGGTCGAGGAATCGCCGCCAGAGCGCCGCGCCGGTGTGGGTGAAGTCGATCCCGCCGACTCTGGGCAGGCGGTAGATGGGACCGAGGACTCGGTCCTGCGCCAGCGAATCGGTAATCCTGGTGACGGTCGCCTCGGTGATCTCTTGTAACCAGCCCTTGGCGAGGCAGGCGTCGAGCGCCGCCCGGCACTCATCCGCGGTCGAGAGTCCGGCGATGCTGTAATAGTCGTTCGCAGCGTAACCGGGGAGGTCGCCGGGCGGCAATGTCGTGCCGTATCCGATGATGTGGAAGAGCGTCGCTTCGGCGGGCGTGACGTTCAACTCGGCAAGGGCGTCGGACTGCTCACATTCTCGTCTGGCTCGTCTTTCGGCGAAGGAAAGTTGACTGTCGGTCAAGATGACGGGGTGTGAGTCTGGTAACGTCGGTTGCCGAATCGCGCCGTGCGGTCAGTCCACAACGGCTTCGACCCGGATCGCGCAACTCACACCTGCAAGATACCCGACCTCGGGGTGGCACGGCAAGTGTCTTTGGCGAACAATCGCCAAACAAGTAGAAGGGCAGAAAGCCGGTTGGAGTGCCGGCGCAAACCCGCTACCTTTCCCGCCGGCGTGAGTTACAATTAACAGCACCCCACGGACGCACACCGCCATCCCGAGCCAGCCGCATGCGCTCCGATTCCGTCGCCTCCTTCCTTAACCTGGCCCGCGAGAACCGCCTCCTCGAACCGGACCAGTTCGACGACCTGTTCCGCCAGCCGGACGTGCCGCAGTCCAGCCTCGCC
Organism: Fimbriiglobus sp.; assembly: GCA_043745295.1. Classification (GTDB taxonomy): domain Bacteria; phylum Planctomycetota; class Planctomycetia; order Gemmatales; family Gemmataceae; genus JALHQU01. The sequence continues at coordinate 3,125 of JAYTTN010000551.1, forward strand.
GCCCTGTGCGACTTCCTGCTGTCGCGGAAGGTGCTGACATCCTACCAGGCGGACATGATCCGCGCCGGGCGGGGGTACGAGCTGAGTTTCGCCGGCTACCCGGTGTACGCCGATCTCGGCCCGTGCCCCGGTGGGACGGCCTACCGCGTGGTGCACCCGTCCTTGCGAACGCCGCTGGTGCTGCGGCGGTTGCGGGCCGACTGGCTCGCGCCGGCGGACAACGTGGCCGCGTACATCCAGCGGGCGCAGGCCGCGTCGCCGGCCGTCCACCCGAACCTCGGCCACCTGCTCGACGCCGGCGTCCACCGCGACGAGCCGTTCGTGGTGCTGGAGCCGACCGACGGGGCCGACCTGCAAACCCTCATTGCCGACATCGGCCCGATGCCGGTGCCGCTGGCGGTCGAGTACCTGCGGCAGGCGGCGCGGGGGCTGGCGGCGGCGCACGCCCGCGACCTGGCGCACGGCGACCTCCGCCCGAAGCACCTCGTCGCCGGGCCGCTGGTGCAGTCGTCGAAGGTGCGGCCCGACGGCACGCCCCGGTTCCGCCCGGCGGCCACGGCGTCGGTCCGCGTGACCGAGTTCGGCCTGATCCCGCGCCGGTCGGCGGGCAGCACCTTCGCCGACGCCGACGCCGCGTACCTGTCGCCCGAACGCACCGCCGACGGCACCGCGACCCCGGCCGGCGACGTGTTCGCGCTCGGCGGCTGCCTGCACTTCCTGCTCACCGCCCGCGCGCCCGGCTCGTCCCCGCTGGCGGTCGCGCGGCCCGACGTGCCGCCGGTCCTGGCCACCCTCGTGGCGCAGATGACCGCCGCCGATCCGTCCGCGCGGCCGACCGTCATGGCCGTCCTCGCTCGCCTGGACGCCATCTCCGCCCCGGCGTCGGTCCCCGTTCCCGCGCCGGCTCCCCTGCCGGCGGAAGCGTCGTCGATCCTGTCCGACGGCCCGCCGCCGGACGAGGACGCCGACGTGGTGCTGGTCGCCGGGGAAAGCGGCGTCGTGTTGGACGAACCGCCGCCGGCCGAAGGGGAACTGGTCAGTCTGACGAGCGGGGTGGAACGGATCCCGTCGCCGACGCCCGGCGGGTGGGCCGCGTACACGCCGCCGGTGCCGGTCCCGCCGACGCCGATGCAGCCGTTCGGCGAGCCGACGGAGTGGTCGCCGCCGGCCTACGTGCCCAGCGCGTTCGCCGAGAACCGCACCGCGCCGGGGTACGATCCGACGGCGGACGGGGTGTCGATGCGCCGCACGCCGCGGCCGCCGGCACCGGGTAGCCGGCAAAAACTGTGGATGTGGCTGGGGATCGGGGTCGCGTTGCAGGTGGTGGCGGTGGTGCTGTGGGTCATGCTCTTTTCGGGCAGGGGCGACCCGGACCCGGAGCCGAAGGCGAAGCCGCTGCCGCAGAAGCCGGTGAAGCCGAAGAAGTGAGGGCCCACACGCCCGCTCCCTGCGGTCGCGGGGCGGGCCAACCCGCGGGAGACCCGCCCCCCCC
>JAYTTN010000552.1:0-1251 GCA_043745295.1 Fimbriiglobus sp.
CTCGACATGATGATGAAAACCGCCGCGACGGAGCTGTTGCCGCACCGCATCCGCGTGAACGCGGTCTACCCCGGCTGGACCGACACCCCCGGCGAGCGCAAGTTCCTCTCCGACGAGGCGATCCGCGCCGCCGCCGCCGAGTTGCCGCTGGGCCGCCTGGCGACGGCCGAGGAGGTCGCGGGGGCGGTGCTATTCCTGGCCGGCCCGCAGAGCAGCTACGCGACCGGCACGATCCTGCACATCGACGGCGGGCTGTTCCTGCCGTGGTGGTCGAAGCGCGGCACGGGGGAGCTGTGACCGTCTGCTAGTGCGCCGCAACTTATTCGTTTGGAGGCTACAACGTGACGCACGCAGAGAAGACGGGACTGTTCGTCGCGGCACTAGATATCAACGACGCTCCAGAGTTCAGCCGACTGCTGTCGCTGTACCCGGAGTGCCGCTACGACGGCGGCGGGGATGACTGGTGGATGGGGTCGGCCGCGATGAACGGCAAGCTCTGGCTAATCAAACTCCTCGTCGGCCTCGGGGCGGACGTGAACATGCCGTCGAACTCGACGGACTCGGTCCCGGCACCGGAGGGGCCGATCGTCATTGCCGCGCAGTCGGGGCATGCGGACATCGTGCGGTACATGCTCGAGCGCGGGGCGGTTATCAACCACGTCGTCAAAGGCCGAGTTCGCTGCCAGGCACTCGCCGGGGCGGCGATCTGGGGCAAGCTGGAGGTCGCCAAGGTGCTCGTGGCGGCGGGGGCCGAAGTCAACGCCGTCTGGGCGCGGATGACGCCCCTCGACCAGGCGGTACGGCACAACCGCCCAGAAGTCGCCAAGTACCTGCGGTCGGTCGGCGGCAAGACGGCGGCGGAGTTGGCCGCGGGTTGAGCCTGACCCGACGCGGCCCCCAGGGCTTCCGCCCTGGGCTGTGTTCGACGGCCTTACCGGCCTAAAGCACCGTGGGGCGGAGACGCACGCCATCCGTCGTTCGCTTCCCTCGCCCAACTTTTAGGCCTAGAAGGCCGTCGAACGCAGCCCAGGGCGGAAGCTCTGGGGTGTGGGGCTGGGGTTACCACCGTGCGCTTCGGCCATCTTCCCCTGTCGCACCCTTTCCCGGCACGCTACAATTCACTCTAGTGTGGCGAACCCTCTCCAGTGTGGTACACGCCGTGTCGTGCGCCGGGGTCGTCGCGTCCTCTTTTTGTGGCACGGTCCGAGAGTCGGGAATGGCCCGGCGATTAGACTGCTCGAAGGCTCCTCT
>JAYTTN010000553.1:0-17519 GCA_043745295.1 Fimbriiglobus sp.
CTCCTCCGTCATCCGCCGGGCCGACGGCGTCACCCAGCCCAGGACGAGCAGCCCGTACGGCGTGACGAGCGGCGGCCCGGCGGCGTTCCCCTCGACCAGCTTCACCTGCCACTCGCGGTTCCCCTTCCCGGCCATCGCTTCCATGGGCACCACCAGCGGGAAGTCCGCCTCCGGCGTCCGCATCACCGCGGCCAGCGTGCACTCGATCTTCCCGCCCACGTACTTCCACTCCTTCAGCCCCTCGGCGACGAACGTGCAGTCGTCGCCGTAGCGGACGGCCTGCTGGACGACCGGGTGCTGGCGGAACTTCAGCAGCATCGGGCCGTACCGGCTCCGCACCGTTTCCCGCGCCGCCCGCCGTTTCGCCCCGCCGGGGTCGTTGGCGTCGGTGAACGCCTCCGGGTTGAACTCGGCCCGCCGTTCCGGCGGCAGGGTGCGGTAGAAGGCGGCGAACAGCTCCGGCTGGTCCGGCGCGTCCGGGTCCACCGCCGACAGGCTCGTCGTCCAGGTGGCGAACTGGGCGGCGGCGTCGGCCCGGACGGTGTACTCCAGCGTCCCCAAATACGCGGCGTAGATCAGCCCGCCGACCACGCACAGCCACCACCCGGCGGCGGCGTACTGGCCGCCGATGCGGGTGCCTTCCGAGCTGGCGATCTGCCGCCGGGCGACGAACGCCACCGCGATGCCGACGACGGCGACGGCGAACAGCCACGGCTCGACGAGCGGGGTCTTTTTCTGGAAGGACGAGTAGCCCAGGATCAGGAGGGCCGCGGCGAACAGGCCGCCGATGCCCAGCGCCGCCACCGCCGACCAGGCGATGGGAGCGTAGGCGGAGGCCGGGTCGGCGGCCGTCGGCTGGAGGCGGGGGGCGGTGTCGAAGGACGGGGTCGGGGTCGGGTCGGCCATGCGAACACCCAGGGGCGTGCCGGTAGAACGGAGGCGGTCGTTCTACCGGTACGCCCCCGCGCCGGACACGGTTCGCGCCGGCGACCGGGGTCAGTTCTTGGCGGAAGCCTTGAACTTATCGCCGGCGAAGCGATTTCAACTCGGCCGCGGCCGCGTCGCGGACGGCCTTCGGGTACGGCTCGGCGGAGAGGTCGATGAACAGCTTCTCCACGAGTTGCTCGTTCGCCTTGCCGGCTTCTCGAGCCGCCCCTGCCATGTTTCCCAGGTATTGCCGCACAACCATCGGCCCCTCGTCGGTCGGGTCGCCGGTGAGAACTTTGCGGCCGACAACTCCGGCGGTGAGGGTGTCGATCCTGACGGCTACGTAATCCGCCAGGAACCCGGCCTGCGTGGAGGTGAGCCGTTCGGACAGGAGCGCGGCGGAAAGGCGGTCCACTCGCTCGTTGGAGTCGGTCCACTCCTTGCCCAGCCAGCGGGAGAGAGTCATGTCGGTGGCGGCGACGACGAGACCGGAGACCTTCTTGTCCTTCAGCCGCTCGCGCAGGATCGCCGTGGTCGCCTTGTCCGGTGCGAACGTCCGCAGGGCGTACACCGCCCACGACGCGAGCGCCTCGTTCTTGAACCCGCCGAAGCGGACCAGCATCTCCCGCTGCTTCGGCAGACTGTCTGCGGCCGCCATGCTCTTGACTCCCCGCACCCAGCCGTCGCAGTCCTCCCGCCAGGGTCGCTTCATCCACACCATCCCGCCGAGCGTTTCGCGGTCCAACATCGTCGGGAAAAGCTTGGGGAAGGGGAGGACGCGCGACAGGTCAGTCAATTTGCTCACGACCGCCCACTCCCCCGCGATGCCGTCCGCCCCCTTGCGGACGAAGAAGTACCCCTCCTCCTTCGCGGCGAGGACGGGCGTGAACAAGAGGCGGCCGATGCCGCGCGGGGAGAGGCGGGTCTGCGGGATGCCGTCCACCGGGGGCATGTTGGTCGTCCCGTAACGGAACACGACCGTCGCCCCTCGCAATTCGACCGGCCCGGCCAAGACTTCGGCGACCCGAAGCCGGCTGACTTGGTCGCAGGAATCCGCCGCGCCGAAGATCGGGCGGAGTTTCATCCACTCGTCGCGGTTCCGCTCTTTCAAATACTTCGGAAGAAGCTCGCGGTACTGCGCGTCGTGCGGGTGGTGCGTCGCCACGCACGCGGCGCGGACGAGGAACGTGCCGGGTGGCAGCGGGGCGACGTGTTGCAACGTGCCGAAGACCGACAAGAACAGGATGTGCGACGCGACCATCGGAATCACCGCGTAAAACGAATGGGATCGAGAGGGAACGGACGCGGCTTCCCCACCGGCGCGGGTGGCGAACTGGGGCAGGATGTCGTCCGGTCACTTCATCGCCTTCGCCATCGTCACGGCCGCTTCCAGCGTGGTCTTGATGTCCGCATCGGTTTCGGTGCGGAGGTGCTCCTCGACCGCCTTCAGCCGCGCGGGGTCCAGGCGAAGGAGGCAGATCGCCCGTGCCGCCGACCGCCGCACGGCGACCTCCTTGCTCGTCCGCATCAGGTCGAACAGCCAGGCGTCGGCCACCTCTTCATCCATTCCGCCGGCGATCAGGCCGATTCGCTTGAACGTCTCCGCTCGATCCTTCTCCGACCAATCCTTGTTTCCCGTGGCCAGCTTCAGCAACTTGATCGCGTCCAGTTCTTTCAAGTACCCCCGCGTTACCGAGCTCTCGATCGTGCCCAGAACCTTAAAGGCGTCCGTCCCCGTCTTCCCCGTCACCCAGTGACTCTGCATCCCTCGTCGCTCGTCGGATTGAAGCCAGTTCAGCCGCTTCGTGCGACAGAGCAAGTCGTCCAGTTCCACCTGCGTCCACAGCGGCAACTCCCGAACCGTCGATTTGAGCTGGGTCAGCAGCGCGTCGGCGTCCGCCGTCCGCTCCTCGTCCAGTGTTTCGAGCATCCACTTGGCGATAAGGGAGTTCTCACTCCGCACCAGTTTCGGAGCAAGTTCCGTCCGTTCCTTCGGCGTCGCCTTCGCGTGCCTCTCGACCGCCTCGACCCAGGCGACGGCGCGGCCGTAGAAGTCCGGATCGACCGACTTTCTCGCGGCGAATCGCCAGTTGTAAAGTTTGCCTTGATACTCTCCCAATTGCCAGACGCCCTCTTCCCCGACTTTGTACCGTTTATCGTTGAATTTCCGTCCACTACCTCCACCCCCGAACGGGGAATAATGGACAGTGAACGTCTTGCCGACGAGCTTGCCGTCCCCGCGGTAGACGTGGGTAATCTCGACGGTCGCGGGGAACGCGAACTGATGCCTGTCGATATCGTCATCGAACGCCGTCACCTTGCCGCGAACCAGTATCGATTTCGGCTCCGGCACGGGCCGTGCCGGGTCGGCCGCCTGACCAAACGGGGTGACAGTCGCCAAGGTGAGGGCGACGGCGAGCCACAGGTTGTGTCGTTGCGAGAACGCGCTCACGACTCTCTCCTGGAGGTGGTTCGGGCTACACTACCCACCAGCGTCGGTTCGTTCCCGGCGGCGGTCACTTCATCGCCTTCGCCTTCGTCACGGCCGCTTCCAGCGTGGCCTTGACCTCCTTGTCGGTCTCCTTCGGCAGGTACTCCTCAATGGCCTTGATCTGGGGTGGGAACAGAATCACGAAAGCCCAAAGGCTGTCGGCCGCCGCTCGGCGGACTTGTAGCTCGTCGCTCTTCCGAATCCGGTCGAACAGCCACTCGTAGGCGGCGACGGCGGCGTCGTTGTCCACCCCGCTATGGGCGATTCCCCCGATCCCAAAGTGGATCGCATGGCGGCGAGCGGCCCACGGCCACTCCCGGTTCCCGACCGCCGCGATGAACAACTCGACCGCCGCGGTGTCGCGCACCTCCTGATTCTGGTACGCCTTGATCAGGCGCTGGAGGATGGCCATGGCCTCGTGTTCGTCGCGTTTCGCTGCGACCCACGATCGCAAAGTCGTGAGCCGCTGCTTCGACTGCTGCCAATCGGCATCCGATCTCTTGGCGAGGGCGGTGTCCAGTGCCACCTGGGCGGCGATGGGTAGAGTTGCGTCCGGCTTCTCCGCAAGCGCGTCGAGGTGCTTCCGGGCCTCGGCGGAGTCGGACGCACCGAGCGTCGTCATTGCCCACCCCGACACTTCCAGGGTGGCGTCCCGAACCATCTCGATGAGAATGCCCACTCGGTCGATGCCCTTCGCTTTTTCGACCTTCTCGATGGCCTCGGCAAGATGAAGGGCCTGAGTGTGCCGAGGGTTGTCAACCTTCCGAGAGCGATACCGAATGGGCCACGCGGTTCGGATCGAAGGCGTCATACTCCCTTTGAACTCTTGAAGCACCCAGATGCCTTCCTGATCCACCTCAAACGGGATCGAAGTCAATTTCCCTCGAAGGTCAAACTCCTGGAACTTGTCCGTAAACCTCCGTCCAAGCACGTCACCCGTCCCGGCGTATTGGTGCACCACGACCAGCGTCGCGATCCCCGATAATCCCTTCACGACACCTTCGACCTTCTCCACTCGTGCTCGAACGAGGAACGCGACCGGTGTATCCGCCGCAAACGACGGCGAAACTTGTGCGATCATAGCTATCACGAGTACCGACACCATCCGAGGGGACCACGGTGATATGAGCATTTTTCATCTCCGTGAGCGTGGAAAACACGGCGGCGTCCTGGATTCCGAGGACTTGTGACGCTACCTCGCCACTTCGTTGGGAAGGGATTTACGGCGGCTTGTCCACCGTCACCCAGTGAATCACGTTGGGGTCGTTGAGAACTGTGTTCCCGACCGGTCCGACGGTAATCGGCACAACACTTCCGTTCGTCACGACGGCAAAACTCACTGGATTCGCGCCTTTTGAATTCGTCCCCGCAACGTCCGCTTTCGACCACTTTCCGCGGTTGGCTGGAATGATCGTACCGTCGTCGATGGTCCCAGACCCGTTAAATGTCCAGGGCGTACTTCCCCTCTGGGTGTACACGGATTGCGATCCCAGAACGGCTTCAAAGGTCCGAACGGCGAAGAACAGGTCGAAGTCGATCTTGAGCGCAAAACTGTCTACGTAGTCCCAGACCAGTCCACCCTTTCCGTCAGGGATAGACAAGTCCATCTTGTCCGTCGCTGGAAGGCTGGGCGTGTCGTCCATGTACAGGTCGATCCCCTGGATCGGGACACCTTGGTCGGTCCCCGGCGCATAGACCGCGATCTTCTGGTCGATGACTTGAGTTTCATACCAGGGAACAGGCCCCTCATCTGCGTCGAGGAAGCTCTTTCCCTCACTGGTGTTCAGACGGCGTTGCCGCGTGGGAACGAACCCGTCATAGTCCGCGTGCAGTTCAGTATTATTAACGTTCTGAATGAAGCCGACCTCGATGAATCTCACGCCCCGCATGCTTCCGCCGACTAACGGGCCTTCGATTTTCGTAACATGTAGGTAGGCGGACATCGCGGGAGGATTGGGTTGGATGCTCGACCAGATCGTCTTCTGACCGTATGCAACCTGGATCGGCGGGTTGTTGAATGCCACTTGATTCGTGCCGGCGGGCTGAGCTGGTGTCGATATCTCGATCTTGACGACGTTGACTTGGCGATCGATGAAGAAGTTGTTCGCCGTCGTGGGGTAGACGCGGTACACGCCGACGGTCGCACCGGCCTCCCACAAGATGTCCGCGCTTCGAGTCGGCAACACGACCGGGCCAGGGCCGGGGTCGTCTTGCGTCAGATTCACCACCTGCGCCCCCGCCTCGAACCGGGGTGCTCCGCCGGGCGTGTACGCCGTGTACCGGTACTTGGAGTAGCCCGGCACGTCCATCGCACCCTTCACTTCGTACACCGTGAACTTGGCCGTATCCGCCGCCGTCTGGGCGTACCACGACGGCCAGCCGCGCTTGCCGTAGACCAGCTGCAGCGACACATCGAACGCGGAGTAACTGCCGTAAACCCCCTCGACCCACAGGTCGGTTTCGGCCGAGACCTCCGTCCCGTTCACCACCTCGCCCACTTTGTCAGCGGACCGCCACACCTTGATGAAAGGCAGCCCGGTAAATCGGACGAAATAGCTGTGGGCGTTGTCGAGGTTGCTGACGCGGATCTTGACGAGGTCGTTCTCGCCGTCAACCTTGCCCGCCTCGTCCTTGTCGAGCAGTTGCTTCAGGCTGGTCGCCTGGTCCCCGTCGAAGTTGTAGTTGTCGTTGTTCAGTGGAACCCACCCCGGTTTCCACCCCGCCTGGTTCTTCGCCACCGCGTTACCGTTCGAGTCGATGACATCCAGGTGGCCGGTCGCCGTCGGGTCCGTCACGGTCAGGGTGAGCGGGTCGCCGATCGTGGGCAGGAAATTGTCGTCGCCGTTGTAGGCGTAGTAGAGGCCCTGACTGCCGGCGTCCGCCGTCACGGGGTCGTAGACGAACGTGGCCCGAGCCAGGCCGGGAGAGACGGCCACCAAGTCCGCGTGGTTGTCGGGCCAGGACAGGCCGATGATGGAAACCCAAACCTCCCCGGTCGGCGTCTGCACGCCGTTCGACGAGTCGATGTCGGCGACATCGACGGTGATCGTGACCGAACCGCCTTGGGCGACCGTGGGCGTGGACAGTTTCGCGGTGATGCCGGGGACTTCCGGGTCGTTCGACGCGGCCACGAACAGGCCGCCGGTGAACGAACTGCCGAACGGCGAGTACGGACTCATCGGCGACGCCAGTTCGACCCCGGTCAGGCCGCTGAACACCTTCACCTGGGCCGACACGCCCGCGCCGGTCGCCGCCACGATGTCGGCGTACCGGTCGTCGTCGATGAAGGCCGTGGCCACCCGCACGCCGGCCGTCATGCCCGCGCCGAACGGGCTGAACTCCCGCACCTGCGCCCCGGTCTTGCCGTCGAACACCCGCACCAGGCTGCCCGCCCCGGCCCCGCGACCGGCGACGATGTCCGCGTGGCCGTCCCCGGTCACGTCGCCGGTCAACACGTCCGTGCCGACCTCGACCCCGCCCGCGAACGACTCGTCGAAGGCGAAGAAACTGCCCAGCGGCGGCGGCAGCGGGTTCCCCGTGTTCAGGTCGAACACCCGCACGTTCGGCCCGCCGCCGGCCCCGGCCCCGACCACCAACTCGGCCTTGCCGTCGCCGGTGAAGTCGGCGGCCATCACCGTCGCCCCGCCGCGGAACCCGGTGTCGAAGGCGTGAAACGACGCGATCAACGCGCCACTGTAACCGCTGTACACTTTGACGTGCGGGGTGCCGCCCGCGCCGGCGGCGGTGATCAAGTCGTGATAGCCGTCCCCGTCCACATCGCCCGCGGTCGCGTACACCCCGCCGGTGAAAGTCGGGTCGTAGGCGTAGAAGCTGCCGAGGGGACCGGACAGTTGGTTCCCGGTCTTGCCGGAGTAAATGACCACGCGCGGCCCGCCACCCGGCCCGGCGGCGGCGATCAGGTCGGGGATGCCGTCGTGGTCGATGTCGCCCGTGCCCACCCGCACCCCGCCGGCGAAGCCCGAAGCGAACGGCTGCCGCTCGAACTTCAGCGCCCCGGTCTCGGCGTCGTAGGCGCGAACCAGCGGCGGTGCGCCGCTACCGGCCCCGACGAAAATGTAGGGCAGGGGCAGCGGACGGCCGGTCGGGGTGATGCGGTCTTCGAGGGGAAGCGCGTTCAGCCCGACGAAAGGCGAGCGCCGCGTCTTGCGGCCGACGAGTAAATCCCAGGTGCGAGCCAGGAAGAAGAGCCGCATGGTCGATCTTCGGACATCGAGCCGGTTACTGCCAACTACGAAATTTGAACCGATCACCGGATGCGTGTCAAGCACCGTTCTGCTTTTTTCGGATGATCGGATTCTCACCCCGGCGATCCCATTTTCCCCGTCTCACTTCGTCTTGGTGGACGGCGACCACCAAGACGAAGCCTGCGTCGCTCTCGAAACCAGATCCGAAGCGAGTCGCGCACCCGCTTAGGCCAGCCGGACGGTGTCGTCGGCGAGACGGTCGGCTTCGGTCGGGCTATGGGTGACGTGCAGGATGGCCGTGGCGCGGGTCGCCTTCAGCGCCAGGAGCAGTTCGATCAGGCCGTCGCGGGTCGGCTCGTCGAGCGAGGAAAGCGGTTCGTCCAGAAGGAGAATGTCCGGGCGGAAGGCGAGCGCCCGGCCGAGGGCGACGCGGCGCGCCTCCCCGCCGCTCAGGCCGACGGCGCGGCGGTCGAGGAGACCGGCGAGGCCGAGCCAGTCGGCGAGTTCATCCACCCGCGCGGCGCGGGCGGCCTCGCCCCATCCGCGAACCCGTAGGGCGAAGGCCAGGTTCTCGCGGACGCTCAGGGTGCGAAAGACGGCGGCGTCTTGCGGGACGTAGCCGAGGCCGCGCGCGGCGGGCGGCCAGTCGGTCGCGTCGGTGCCGCGCAGCCGCACCCGCCCGGAGGCCGGCGACCGCAGCCCGGCGACCACTTCAATCAGGCTCGTTTTCCCGCACCCGGTCGGCCCCATGAGGGCGACGTACCCGCCGGCGGGCACGGCCAGCGACACGGGGCCGAGGCGGAACGCCCCCTGGCGAATGGCGATGGCGTCGAGGTGGATCACGCGGTGGCGGCCGGCTGCGTGGCGGTGTTGCCGATGATGAACCGGAGCATGGCCACGACATCCGAGTCACGCTTCGTGACCAAATCTCGAAAGTACGCATCGAGCGAGGTTCGGTCGTGCGCGTCGCCGACGAGTTGGCCCCGCTCACGCCAACCGGCAAGGGTCCGGAAGAATTTGATGGGGTAACCGTCGAGACCCACTTCGGCGACGCGGACGATCCGCTCGTCTTGATTCCAACACAAGAGAAGCGCGTAGGGATCGCCTTTGCCAGATGCGACTTCGGTCGGATCGATTCGTTCGAGAGCGAATGTCGCCTCGCCGATAGTCGTGGCGGCGATGGCGTCCGAATACCGACGGGTCACGTCGTGCAAGTCGGTCACGGCCGGAGCGGTGGCGACGTCTCGCTCATTCAAGGCGTTCCGGATGAGTTCGGTCAACTCGGACATGGCGATCCTCACGGAAGGACGATTACGCCGCTCAGCGGCAGGTGGTCCGACAACCCTTCGGCGACGCCCTTCGCGTCCCGGAACTTCGCGGGAAGCCCGTCCACCAAGTTACCGGTGTCCGGGTGGACTCGCAATCGGGCTTCGTCCAAGTACGGCGGCACGCTGGAAAGCAACCCGCCAGTGACGAGAACCTGATCGAACGTCCGCCAGTGGCTCTCGACCACGGAATCCGCATCCCCCTGAAAGTACGTCCCTGCCGCCTCCGGTTGGACGCCGCCGGCAGTGTGGGGGTGGATTTCCCCCAGTAGCCTCCAACCGCAATTGTACAGTCGAATGCGCCGCAGGGAGCGATCCGAGCCGTGCGGTTTCGACCGAGCGAGGGCACGGTTCCGTCGGGCGAACAACTGCTCCTCGAACACCGGGTCGAACGGTTCCTGATTGAAGTCACCGATCACGACGACGTTCGGCGACACGCGAAGGGTGCGGACGTGTTCGTAAATGTGGTCACTGAGGGTGACGGCCAAGTTCTGCCGGGCGCTTCGGCTCGACGACTTGTCCATCGCCGTCCAGTGAACGAACACGAACTGCAACCGCGTGGCTCCGGTGACGAAGTTCAGCACCGGCATCGACCGCGTGCCCACTGAAACACGATCCGCCGAAATCGGCAATCCCGGTGTGAACCCGACGCCACGACGGAAAAGAACCACGACCTGCGTTCCCTCGGTGACGGTCGTACCGGTCGGGAACACTTCGTGTTCGGGAAACAGGTCCGCTTGCAGCCGCCTCGCGGCGGTTGGTGTCACCTCGCAGAGGCCGACCAAATCCGGCAACGCCGAACCGAATAGTTGGACGAACGCGTCAACCACTCGGCGGTGTTTTTCGTCGAAATCGGATTGGGTTTTAGGCCACCCGCGCCGGGCGGCACGGGTGGGGTCGAAGTGAACGTAGTCGCAGACGTTCCACCAGCAGAATCGCAGTTCGCCCACGGCGCGGCCCCTCTGGGTGTGCCAGCATTCTACTCCTTCGCCTTCGGGATGGCGTCCGGCGGAGGCTTCGGTAGGGTCGGCAGCGCGGCGCTTCCGGTGAGCAACTTGGCCACGTCCCAGATCAGCACGCCGAGTTCGCGGTCGATGGACAGCGTCTTCACTCCGCTGGGCAGGAAGCCGGCCGCGACGACCGCCTTGCCGTGCTTCCGGAAGGTGGCCACGTCCTTCGCGGCCGCCGCGTCCCACAGCTTCACCGTGCCGTCGGCGGACGCGGAGAGAATCCACCGCCCGCCGGCCTTCGCCGACACGTCGCGGATGCCGGCGGCGTGCCCCTTCAGTTCCGTCACCAGCTTGCCGTCGGTCGGGTTCCACAGTTTGACCACCGCGTCGTCGCCGCCGGTCAGCAGGAGCGATCCGTTCTCGGCGAAGCGGATCGCCGTCACCGCGCCGGCGTGCGCCTCCCACGTCTTCAGCACGTCGCCGGTGGAATAGTCCCACAGGATCACCTTGCGATCCGCCGCCACCGCCGCGAGTTTCGCCGTCGGGTGCAGGGCGACCGCGTGGACGTACTTCGTGGCCCCTTCCAGCCGGCGGATTTCCTTGCCGGTGGCGGCGTTCCACCAGATGACCGCGCCGTCGAAGCCGCCCGAAACCACCTTCGTGCCGTCGCCGCTGAAGGCCACCGCCGACACCATCGCGGCGTGTCCGTCGAGCTTCTTCAGTTCGGTGCCGGTGTCGATGTCCCAGATACGGACCGTGCCGTCCACCCCGCCGCTGACGGCCTTCGTGCCGTCGCCGCTGAAGGCCACCGCCCACACGGTGGCGGTGTGCCCGACGAGCCGCTTCAGGTCGCGGCCGCCTTCCACGTCCCAGACGCGGACGCTGCGATCCGCCGCGCCGATGAGGGCGAGCTTGCCGTTCGCGCTGAGGGCCACGGCGTTGGCCACGTTGCCTTGCGCCTCCAGCGGATCGAGTTCGCCGGTGTTGTCCGTCAGGGCCGCGCCGTTGACGTTGCCGCGGAACAGCTCGCCGAGTTGGAGCTCGCGGGCCAGGTCGCCGAACGCCTGCACCCAGACCGGCCGCGCCGCCGTGCCGCCGCCAGCGCGGAGCGCGCCGAGGCTCTGGCGGAGCGGCTCGCTGGCGTCGATGCGGGCGCGGAAGGCGTCCGGCGTCAGCCCCACTTCGGCGCTCGCCGCGATCAGGTCCACGTCCGCTTCGTACTTCAGCGTGATCGTCGAGACGGCCTCGGTGCGGGCCACCTTCGCGCCGGTCTTGGCCACCGCCGCCGCGTAGCTCTTCATGTCCTCGTCCATGGCCGCGAGGGTCTTGTCCTTCGGCGGGTACAGCGCCTTGATCTGCTCGATTTCCAGGCGGGTGAACGCCTTCGCGTTCTTCTCGACGTGGTCCCGCACTTGGTCCGCCTTCGGCAGAATTCCGGTGACGTGGCACGACATGCACGACACGCCGGCCTCCACCGCGCGATCCGGCCGGCGCGGGTCGGACACAATCGCCTGCGGCGCTTTGTCCAGCCGGGCGTTGGCCGCGTTCACGATGAAGTAGGCGTGCAGGCCGTTCGGCAATGCGAAGATCATCTCCCCGCCGAAGTGGACGAACGAGTTCTCGGCCTGGCCGGGTCCGAGGGGGAAGGCGAACACGTTGCGGCGGTCGGCCGGCTGCGGTGCGGTGCGGTCCACCAGGTTCTGCGGCACCTCGTCGAAGTCGTAGCTCCGCCAGTACGGGCCGTTCAGCGCGTCGTGCCGCTCCAGCACGCGGTTCGACCGCGCGATGCCGGACCCGTTGAACGCCGTCCGCATCACCCGCTCTTGTTGGATGTTCAGCGCCGAATCGACGCGGAGCTGCTTCTCCAGGTCGCCGAGGTTGCCGGGCAGTTGGAGGAGGTCGTAGTACAGCGGCGCGCGGCTGGCGGTGGCGACGAACCAGTCGGCCCGCACCACCGGCACCTTCGTCGCGGTGCCGACCATCATCGCCCGCGCGGAGCCGGAATCGGTGGTCAGCCCATACGGGTAATCGTTGAGCAGCCGGTTCCAGAGGGTCGCGTCCCACAGGTACCAGCGCAGGTCGATCCGCAGCACCGTCTTCGCCGCGTCGATGGGTTCGGGGGTGCGGACCTTCGGGTGCCACGAAAGCGAGTTGAGCAGTTTGGAGAGGGCGTTGCGGTACGTCTGCAACTCGTCGTCGCCGAGGCCGGCGTTGTGCAGGTGCGTCAGGCTGAAGTACCGCACGAACCGGCGGGCGCGGCGGTCCACCGTTTCGAGGTCGGCCAGCACCAGTTGCGTCACGTCGGCGGCGGAGATGGCCTTCCGCCGGGGGGCGACGACTTCCGCACCCGCGCCGGCGTCGATCCACGCTCGCAGCACTGCCAAGTCCGCCTCGCCGACGCGCGGCTTCTCGCCCGGCGGCGGCATGGTGCCCGCGACGATTCGCTTCACCACCAGCGAGGCGGCCGCGTTCCCGGCGACCACCTTCTTGCGGTCGGCCAGCTTGGCGAAGTCGAGGACGTAGTTGAACCCGCCTTCGATCGCGCCGTCCTTGCCGTGGCAGCGGTGGCAGTGCGTTTCCAGGATCGCCTGCGCCTTCGCGGCGAGCGGGTCGCCGGCGGATGCGGGCGTGGTCGCGGCGAACGCGGAGACGACGGCGAGTAGCAAACGACGCATGGCACGCCCTCGGCGGGGGTTTCCCATCCCCTTAGACGTACCACCCGCACCGGCGGATTACCATGTCGGTAGGTAACGGCGCTGGAACCGGGCGGGTCGCTATCACGACCTGGTTGCCCGGCGCGGCCGTCAGAACAACTCGACCCGGCTGCCGAAGGCGGCCAGCAGCGCGGCCTGGCCGGCCGACCCGATGTTCGTGAACCGCAGGTTCAGGTACTCCACCGTCCGCACCGGGCCGAGGCGGTCGGCCAGTTCCATCGCGGCCTGATCGGTCAGCGGGTTGCCGCCGAGGACGATCCGCTTCAGCCGCCGGAGCAGGCCGGTGTTCAGCAGCGAAATCACCACGTCGTCGGTCATCCGGCAGTACGAGAAGTCGATTTCGGCCAGCTTCGGCGGGAACGGCAGGTCGGTCTCCCCGTCGGGCGGCCCGCCGACGAACGGGTCGTCCAGCGGGATGCCTTCCAGGCTGATCGCCTCCAGACGGTGCAGGCGGTGGATGGCGGCGACCACCTCGGCCGTCGGCGGCGGGTCGTCGGCGGGCGGGAAGTCGATGTGGTCGGCGTCGAAGATGGACAGCCGGGTGACGGGGGCGATGTGCGGACAGCGGACGAAGTCGAACGGGAGGGCGAGCAGCTTCGTCACGGACACCAGACTCGGCAGCGGTCGTAGCCCGGCGATCATTTCGCTCAGCGGCAGGAAGTCGCGGACGTGCAGTTCCAACTCGTCCACGAAGCCGCGGCGGAACCGAGGCTTGTGCGCCGCCAGCGGTTCGGCGACCGGGCCGAGGACTTCCGCCAGGTGGTCGTCGATCAACTCCTGCTGCCGCCGCCACAGGTAGACGAACACGTTCTGGGCGGCGCGGGGAAGCGTTTCCTTCGTGGCGATGTCGCACTGGAGGCGGATGAACTCGCCCCGGCGCTCGAACCCGCGCTCCTCCAGCCAGTCGGCGTACACCAGCCGCGGCAGGTCGGCGACCTGGTGGGCTGCGACGCCGGCCAGAAGCGCCAGTTCGTCGGGGTTGGGCACCATAGGGGTCACGCGGCCGCGAATTCGACGGCCGACACGCCGGCGATCTGCCGCGACCGGGCCGTCACCAGTTCGACCTCGGACACGCCCGCGATCTTCCGGGACTGGGCCATCACGACTTCGCGCTGTTTGGCGGCATACCGGGGGTCCGTTGGAACCAGTCGAAGTGTGACGGTGCCAGGTTCGGCCCACGACTGCGCGGGATCGAGTGTCAACCCCGCCCCGCCGCCGGCTTCGGCGTACCCGCTCAGGACGCGGATGTGATCGGCCACCCGGTCGAACACCTCGTCGGCGTCCGCGCCGGCGTCGAGCGTGAGGACGAGGTCGAACCCGGCCGCTTCGGCTGCGGCACGCACCGCTTTCTCGGTCTCGAGGCGGGCGAGTTCGGTTCGGAGTCCGGCCCTGTCCGCCTCGAGTTCGGCTTGCGCCTCCGCGATCAACCGCTTCGTGAGTTGCGCGGACGAGCGGATCAGACGCCGCGTCCCGAACAGGATCAGGGCGCAGAGGGCGGCGGTACTCAACGCCATCGGCAGGATGAGTTCCAGTTTCACGAGGCGGCCTCCGATTTCCCGAGTTTTCGGGTCAAGGACTCGACGGACTTTCGCAACTCGGCCACCTCCTTCTGAACCGCCTCCGCCACCCGGAGGACTTCCGCGTACTTGTCGTCCTTCGCGGCGAGGAGTTGCTTTTGCGTGTCGTCTTTCTGGGCGACGACTTGGTCGCGTGATTCCTTACAGGTCGGCAATCTGGGCGAGGTGCTTCGCCTTGATCTCATTGTAGGCATACCAGGCAACCACCCCGGTGATGGCGACGATGGCGAGTTGCAAGATCAGGTTCAGATATGAGTCGGGCATGGGCGGGCGCTCCGGGGATCGTGCGATTAGCATACCCGCCCCCCGTTCGCCCCGTCAATCGGCCGGCGCGATAGAATGGCTTCCGCACCCGCCGTCCTCGCCGAGGTCGCCTTCATGCCGTTCCGCGTTCTATTCCTCGCCGCCCTGGTCGCGTCCCCGACGGTCGCCGCCGACCCGGCCGCCGACGCCAAGCTGGTCGCCACCGCCGAGGCCCTGTTCGGCGAGCTGAAAACCGAGACCCTGCCCAACGGCCTGCGGGTCTACCTGCTGCCGGTCAAGGGCGCGCCGGTCGTCACCACCATGCTGGCCTATAAGGTCGGGTCGTGCGACGAGGAGAAGGACCAGACCGGCCTCAGCCACTACCTCGAACACCTGCTGTTCAAGGGCACCGACAAGCTCGTCCCCGGCGACATCGACCGCGCCACGCAGCGGAACGGCGGGCGGAACAACGCCTACACGTCCGAAGACATGACCGTCTACCACTTCGACTTCGCCGCCGACCGGTGGAAGCAGGCGCTGGAGATCGAGGCCGACCGCATGCGGAACACCCGCATCGACGCCAAGCACGAGTTCCAGCAGGAGAAGGGCGCGGTCATCTCCGAGTTGAAGGGCGGCGAGGACCAGCCGTGGGACTTGGAATACAAGGCGATCCTGCCGCTGCTGTACCCGAAGGGGTCGCCCTACGCCCACCCGGTCATCGGCGAGGAGAAGCACGTCCGCGCCGCCACGGCCGAGGTGATTCTGCGGCACTACGACAAGTGGTACCACCCGAACAACGCCGCGCTCGTCATCTGCGGCGGGTTCGACCCGGCCGAGGCGCTGGCACTGGCCAAGAAGCTGTTCGGCAAGATCCCGAAGGAAGACCTGCCGGAACGGAAGCCGTTCCCCAAGCTGACACCGCGCGGGAAGCAGGTTCGCACCGAGTTCGTCACCAAGTTCGACGCGGCGCGGGGCAGCCTCGGCTTCAACACGGTGAAGGTCGGCGACCCGGACGATTACGTCCTGGACGTGATCCACGACGTGCTGGCCGCCGGCAAGACGGCCCGCCTGTACAAGCGGCTGGTCGAGGGCGACGAGTTGTGCAACTCGGTGTCCGCCGGGAACAACACCGGCCGCTACCCCGGCTGGTTCAACGTGCAGATCGAGGTGCTGAAGGGGAAGGACCGCACGAAGGCCGAGGCGGCGGTGTTCGAGGAGCTGGCGAAGCTGGCCGACAAGCCGATCCCGGCCGACGAGCTGGCCCGCGTCCGCCGGCGGGCGCTGGCCACCTTCCTGTTCGGCCGCGAGAGCGTCCACAACCTGGCCGACTTCATCGCCCGCACCGTGACGTACTCGGACCTGGACTACCTGCGGACGTACCTGGCCAAGCTGACCGCCGTCACCCCGGCGGACGTTCAGCGGGTGGCGAAGAAGTACCTGCGGAAGGAGTCGGCGGCCGTCGTGTGGTCGGTGCCGGACGACGACCCGCACCCGCCGATGAAGGCGAAGGGTGAGGGGAAGAAGGGGGAGAGGGAGCCTGTCTTGGCGAGCGGGGGGCGTAAGCCCCCTGTTTCCGAACTTGCAACAGGGGGCTTACGCCCCCCGCTCACCAGGAACGGTCAAAACCCCTCCGCCCCGGCGGCCGGTGGCGCGGCGCTGGACCTCACGAAGGCCAAGCGCGTCGAACTCAAGAACGGCATGGTCGCCATCCTGCTGGAGAACCGTCGGCTGCCCATCGTCGTGGCCGAGGCCTACGTCGCCGACACGCGGCTGCGGGAATCGGCCGAGCAGACCGGCCTCGCCGTGCTGGTCGGCGACATGCTCGAGGAAGGAGCTGGCAAGCGCACCGGCGAGCAGATCGCCGAACTCATCGAGAACACCGGCGGCAGTTTGAGCATGGGGTCCACCGGCGGCACACTGAAGGTGCTGACCCCGGACACCGCCGCCGGCCTGGAACTGCTGTTCGACTGCCTCGCCAAGCCGACGTTCCCGGCCGAGGCGCTGGACCGCAAGAAGGCGCAGCAGCTCGCCGTCATCGCCGACGTGGAGACGCAGCCGCAGAACCGGGCCAAGATGCTGCTGAACGAGCGCATTTACGGCGACCACCCGTTCGGCCGCTCCGCCTACGGCAAGAAGGCAGTCGTGTCGAAGTTCACCGCCGCCGACTGCAAGAAGTTGCACGCCAGCCTGTTCGTGCCGAATAACACCACCGTCGTCGTGGTCGGCGACTTCGACACCGCCGACATGCTGAAGAAGTTGGAATCGCTCACCGCCGACTGGAAGCCGGCGAAGCTGCCGGAACTGACGGTCGCCGCGCCGAAGAAGGACGGACTGCCCGGCGAGCAGATCGTCACCGACCCGACGGCCTCCCAGACGCATGTGTTCGTCGGTCATTTGGGCGTCACCCGCGACGACCCGGACTACTATTCGTTGCTGGTGATGGACAACGTGCTGGGCGTCGGGCCGGGGTTCACGGATCGCCTGTCGTCCAACCTCCGCGACCGCCAGGGGCTAGCGTACACGGTGAACGCCAGCATCGCCGGGTCGGCCGGCGACCGCGTGCCGGGGCTGTTCGTCGGGTACATCGGCACGTTCGCCGACAAGTACTTGATCGCCCGCGACGGGTTCGTGAAGGAGATCAACCGCATCCGCGACGAGAAGGCGACCCCACAGGAGGTGGCCGACGCCAAGAAGTACCTGCTCGGCAGCCTGCCGTTCAAACTGACGACCAACGAGCAGGTGGCGGACCAGTTGCTCACCGCCGAGCGGTTCAAGCTGGGGTTCGACTTCCTGACGAAGTACGCGGCGGCGGTGGACAAGGTGACGGTGGCGGACGTGCAGGCGGCGGCCAAGAAGCACCTCGACCCGAAGCGGCTGACGGTGGTGTCGGTCGGGCCGATCGGCACCGACGGCAAGCCGCTGCCGGCCCCGAAGGACGACAAGTGACGAACGACGGACGGGCGGGGAGCGTAACAATCGTGGCGAGCCGCGACCGGGCGGGAACGGTATCCTCCGATGAAGCGGCGTTCTTGCGAGCCGCTACCGCCAGGGAGTGGCATCTTTGGTTTCCGATGCCACTCCCTGGCG
>JAYTTN010000554.1:0-1251 GCA_043745295.1 Fimbriiglobus sp.
ACCGCCGCCGGCCAGCAGGATCGGCAGGTCGTCGTGGTTGTGCGCGTTGCCGTCGCTGTTGCCGCTGCCGTAGGCGATCATGCAGTGATCCAGCAGGGAGCCGTGGCCCTCGCGGATGCCTTTCAACTTGGCCAGGAAGTACGCCAGTTGCGTCGTGTGGAAGGTGTTGATCTTGCTGATCTTCGCCTTCTTCTCGGCCTTGTTCTCGTGGTGGCTCAGGTCGTGGTGGCCGTCGGTGACGCCGACCATCGGGTACGGCCGGTTGCTGCTCTCGTTGGCCACCACCAGCGTCGCCACCCGCGTGGTATCGGTCTGGAACGCCAGCGCGAGCAGGTCGTACATGAGGCGGACGTGGTCCTCGTACTTGGCCGGGATGCCGGTCGGGGCCTTCATGTCCGGCGTCTTCACCGGCGGCAGCTTGCCGGCGCGGACGATCCGCTGTTCCAGTTCCCGCACGGCGGTGAAGTACTCGTCCAGCTTGCGCCGGTCGGTGCCGCCGAGTTTGCCCGCGAGGTCTTTGGAATCCTCCTGCACGAAGTCCAGCACGCTCTTTCGTTTGGCGTCCTGAGCCTTCCGCTCGGCGTCCGAGGTGGTGGTGAACAGGCGGGCGAAGACGGCCTTCGGGTCCACGTCCTTCGGCAGCGGTTGCGTCGCCGACTTCCAGCTCATCGTGGACGAGTAGACGCAGCTGTACCCGGAGTCGCAGTTGCCGGCCATCGCCCCGTGTTCGCAGCCGAGTTCGACACTTGGCAGGCGGGTCTGATCCGCCAAGCGGGACGCGGCCACCTGATCCACCGAGATGCCGGCGCGGATGTCGGTGCCGTCGGTTTTCTTCGGCTGCGCGCCGGTCAGGAACGCGCCGAGGGCGCGGGCGTGGTCGCCGCCGCCGTCGCCGTGGGGTCGGGCCTTGTCGGCGGTCAGCCCGGTGAGGACGGAGAAGTCGCCCTTCAACTCCTTGAGCGGTTCGAGAATCGGCGACAGGGCGTAGTCCGCGCCCTCGGCCTTCGGCGTCCAGTCGGCCATGTTCTTGCCGTTCGGCACGTACAGGAAGGCCATGCGGGTCGGCGACTTCACCGGCGACGCGCCGCGGGCGAGCTTCGGCGTCATGGCCTCCAGCCACGGCAGCGCGACGGCCACGCCGAGGCCACGCAGGACGGTCCGACGAGAGATGGGGTGGGACATTTTGAAGTTGGGGTAGGTGTGGTGGGATTTCTTGGTAGGGGCACCCCTTGTGGGTGCCCGCGTTTTGAC
>JAYTTN010000555.1:0-4607 GCA_043745295.1 Fimbriiglobus sp.
GGTCGCGCGGGTCGGTCAGTTCGGCCAGGCGGTCGAGCAGGGACAGGGCGGGCATGGGCGGCCTCCGGGTGCGGAGACAACCCGATACCTCAGTCGCCCAATTCCGCCAACCTCGACCGCTGAGTAGCCCTGCCCGCCCGGCCGCCTGGGGTTGTCCCGGCCCGGCGAAGGCGGTATCTGCCCAGGCTCTTCCGGGGGGATCGACATGCTTCGGCGCGGGGTGCTGCTGGTCGCGGTCTCGCTCGCACTGGCTCCGGCCGGCTGCGGCGGCCGCATGACGGCCCCGCCGTCGCCGGTGAAGGCCGGGTACAACCCGGCCGAACTGATCGACCCGGCCGGCGCGGCGATCGCCGAACACAACCTGGACATGAAGGACTTCTTCGCGCTGGCCGAGCGCGTCCGCCGGGAGCGGCGGCCGGCGGTGCTGCCGCCCCCGAAGAACGTGCTGGCGCTGTCCGGCGGCGGCGTGTACGGGTCGTACTGCGCCGGCGTCCTGGTCGGCTGGACGACGGCCGGCACCCGACCGACGTTCGACGTGGTGACGGGCATCAGCACCGGCGCGCTCATCGCCCCGCTGGCGTTCCTCGGCTCGGAGTACGACGGCGAGTTGCAGCAGGTCTACACGACGCTGAAGAACAAGGACGTGTTCCGCCTCAAGAAGACCCTGCGGTCGCTGCTGTCCGAGTCGCTGGCCGACAGCGGCCCGCTGGCGAGCAAGATCGAGGAGATGGTGACGCCGACGCTGCTGGCCGCCGTCGCCGCCGAACACCGCCGCGGCCGGCGGCTGTACGTCGGCACCACCGAACTGGAATCCCGCCGGGCCGTCATCTGGGACCTGGGCGAGATCGCCGCCCGCGGCACGCCGGAGGATTTGGCCCTGTTCCGCAAGGTGCTGCTGGCGTCCGCCGCCATCCCCGGCCTCTTCCCGCCGGTGCGCATCCCCGTGACGGTGGACGGCAAGGAGCTGGAGGAGCGGCACGTGGACGGCGGGGTGTCGAACTCGCTGTTCTTCCGCCCGCCGGTGCCGCCGCCCGACGTGGACTGCCGGTCGGCCGGACAGGTGAAGGCGGCGCTGTACGGGACGAACGTCTACGCACTGGTGGCCGGCAAGATGTACGCCGATTCGTCCGAAGTCTCGCGGCGGGCGCTCACCATCGCGGCGAACAGCATCTCGACTTTAATCTACTCGCAGACGCGGGGCGACCTGCTGAAGCTGTACACGGCGTGCGTGCTGACGGGCATGAACTACAACGTGGCGTCGATCCCGGCCGAGTTCCCCGCGACCACGTCCAGCACCGACTTCGACCCGAAGGAGATGGCCCGCCTGTTCGACGAAGGCGTTCGGCAGGTCGGCTGCGGCACGGCGTTCCGCACCACCCCGCCGGGGCTGGAGCCGGGCGAGGGGTCGTTCCTGCGGGTCGGCACGGACCTGGTTCGCCGCGACGTGGCGGGCGGCGCGCGGGTCGCCCCGCCGCCCCAGCCGGCCCCGCTGTTCCCGCGCCTGGGCAACGGCACCGGTTCGCTCATCCCGCTCCCGCCGCAGCCGGTGGAGAAGTGACGGGCCGCCGTCACCCCACCCGCACCGCCGCACCGGACTTCACCGACTCGATCTCCTTGTGGCACAGCACCAGCGCGTCGCGGGCGAGCTGGCCGCCGAGCAAGTCCGGTTCTTTCCCCGCTGTCACCCCGTCGATCGCCGCTTGCAGTTCCGCCGCGAACGCCGTGATCGGATCGCCGCCGCCGGCCAGCGCGGGTTGCTCGGCCTTACCGTCCGGGGTGAACACCGTCAGCGGGCCGTTCGTGAATGCGAGCGTGGCCTTCTCCAGGTAAATCTCGAACCCGTGCGCGAACGGCCGGCCGCTCATCGCCACCGCGCCGCTGCTGCACGTGATCGCGGGACCGCCGGGGCCGTACATGTAACTCGTCGTCAGGTACGTCACGGCGTTGCCGTCCACGCGGCCCGTGGAGAATACCGACTTCGGAACGCCGGCGATGAGGCCGATGAAGTGCGTGTCGTGGATGTGCAAGTCCACGGCCGGGCCGCCGGTGGCGTCGGCGTCGGCGATGGTCGCGCTCCAGTCCGGCTTGGCAATGACGCGGGTGAAGTGCCCGCCGAGCAGCTTGCCGAACCGCCCGCTCCGCACCGCGTCGGCCGCGAACGCGAACTCCGGGAAGAACGGCAGGACGTGCGCGACCATGAGTAGCTTGCCGGCCGCCTTCGCCGCCGCCAGCATCGCGTCGGCGTCCGCCGGCGTCAGGGCGATGGCCTTCTCGACGAGGACGTGTTTGCCCGCCTTCAGCGCGGCCACCGCCATCGGCGCGTGCTGGTCGGTGACGGCGCAGATGTCGATGAGGTCCAGCGCCGGGTCGGCCAGCATGTCCTCGAACTTCTCGTACTTCGTCACCCCGGACAGGTCCATCATCGCGCCCGGCGGGCCGAAGTTGCCGCGGATGCCCCGCCAGTCGCCGGCGCGTTTGGCCTTGTCGCGGCTGCAAACGGCCGCGACGGTCGCCCCGGTCAGCCGCCGTCCGGCGAGGTAGTGGATGTAACCCATGAAGCCGATGCCGGCGATGCCGATGCGGACCATTCGCGGTGCCTCCGGGCCGGGTCGAACGCCGGCGCGTGGTGGGTATGGTAGCGACAATTCGCCGCGGCCGACGGGCGGCGTCTCCGCGACGGGCAGGGATCGGTCTTGGGTGGAGACCCCACCCCGCGTCCTCCTCCCCAGAAATGGAGAGGGGGACGGAGGTGAGGGCAGCGCCGTCCACATCTTCGGCGCACCGAAATCCGATGGGGAGTCCGGATTTCTTCACCGCGGAGCGGTGGCGGACTGTAGCCAGGGGTGAAACCCCTGGTGCCGCGTTTTTCCTTGAACTTTTCGCATCCCGGAGGGCTGCCGGATGTCCGCCACCCCTCCGGGGTGGGTTCCCATTTGCCATCGTTTCCAGGGGTGTCACTCGCTCCGCTCGCTCACCCCTGGCTACAGTCCGCCACGCCTCCGGCGTGAAGGCCGGGAGACGAATCTAGGTTTTCTAAACGTTTCGGCGCTGTCAATGTGTGGACGGCACTGGGGGGTAAGGGCCGACCCCGCGACCGCCGGAATCCTCCAGATGGCCGGCGGCGTTTCTTTTCCGAACTCGGTCCCGCGCGGCCCCGCCTCGGTATCATGAGCCGTTTCCCCCATTCGTACTAACGAGTGCCGCCGTGATCGTCTCGTCCGCCGTGTCGGGTCAAGTGTTCCTCAAGCCGAAGCGGGCCGCCCCGTTCTACGCCCGCCACCCGTGGGTGTTCGCCGGCGCGGTCGACCGCATCGACGGCGACCCGGCCGACGGCGCGGTCGTCGACGTCCGCTCGCACGTCGGCAACTTCGTCGGCCGCGGCCTGTTCAACAACCAGAGCAAGATCCAGGTCCGCCTGTACTCGTGGGACGAGAAGGCCGACCTCGACCGCGACTTCTTCCGCGCCAAGCTCCAGCGCGCCGTCCGCCTGCGGCACGACATCCTGAAGCTGAACGAGGGGCCGGACGCCGCCTACCGCGTCGTGTTCAGCGAGGCCGACACGCTGTCCGGCATGGTCGTGGACCGCTACGGCGGCTGGCTGACGGTGCAGTTCACCTCCCTGGCGATGGCCGCGCGGCGGGAGATGTTCGGCGAACTGCTGACCGAACTGGTCGGCTGCAAGGGCGTCTACCTCCGCACCGAGAAGGGCATCGGCAAACTCGAAGGGGTGACGCTGCAAGACGGGCTGCTGTGCGGCGAGGCCCCGCCGGCCGAGGTGGTCATCCGCGAGAACGGGCTGAAGTTCGCCATCAACCTGACCGAAGGGCAGAAGACCGGCTACTACCTGGACCAGCGAGACAACCGCGCGGCGGTGGCGAAGCTGTGCGGCGGCAAGCGGGTGCTGGATGCCTTCTGCTACTCCGGCGGCTTCGGGGTGTCCGCCGGCGTGGCCGGGGCCACGGAAGTCGAGTGCGTGGACGCCTCCGACGCCGCGCTGGCACTGGTCAAACGGAACGCCGAGCTGAACGGCCTGACGCAGGTGACGGCGGTGAAGGGCGACATCTTCCAGTACCTCGACGCGCAGGTGGCGGCGAAGCGGAAGTTCGACGTGGTGGTCCTCGACCCGCCGAAGTTCGCCCGCGACCGGGCCAGCATCCCGCAGGCCATGCGCGGCTACCGGCAGCTCGTGCAGCAGGGACTGAAGCTGCTCGTCCCGGACGGCATCCTGGTGAAGTGCTGCTGCTCCGGCCTCATCTCGATGGAGATGCTGGAAGAGGTCATCACGCAGACGGTCATCGACGAGCGGCGCGACCTGCAAATCCTGCTCCGCAGCGGGCCGGCCCCGGACCACCCGATGTCGGTGACGTGCCGCGAGGGGGCGTACCTGAAGTGCGTGGTAGGCCGCGTGGCGTGACGGGGGTGGAGAGGCTCGGCCCGGCGCTGTCCGTTCCGGAGAGGGTGAACGAGGCGAGCCGCGACCGCCGGGGCGTGGCATCTTCAAGGTTTTTTGGGAGGGTGAGGCCAGTGCCGTGCACGTGATTTTTGGAGTTCGGGCGGGCGTTGGGGGTCTTTTCTTCACGCCGGAGGCGTGGCTGCCGGTAGCCAGG
>JAYTTN010000556.1:0-17466 GCA_043745295.1 Fimbriiglobus sp.
GCCCGGATGATGTTGCCCTCGGGCTGATCTCCGGCGGCGGCTCGGCCCTGCTGCCGTGGCCGGTCGAAGGCGTCAGCCTCGCGGACAAGCTCGCCGTCACGGCGTTGCTCGCCGGCAGTGGGGCGACGATCGGCGAGACGAACGCCGTCCGCAAACACCTCTCGCGCGCCAAGGCCGGCCGGCTCGCCGAGGGTTTTCGCGGCCGCCGATTCGTGACACTCATCATCTCGGACGTGGTCGGCGACCCGCTCGACGTGATCGCCTCCGGGCCGACCGCCCCGGACCCGACGACGTTCGCCGACGCGAAGGCGATTCTCGACCGCTACGGCCTGTGGGCGAAGTTGCCGTCGAGCGTGGCCGCGCACCTCGAAGCCGGTTGCGCGGGGAGCATCCCGGACACGCCAAAGACGCTGCCGGACCACGTCCGCAACGTCGTCATCGGCAGCAACGCGCTGGCCCTGGACGCGGCACGGGCACGGGCCGAATCGCTCGGCTATCGCGTGCTGGACCTGGGGCCGTTCGTCGAAGGCGAGACCCGCGAGGTGGCGACCGCGATTGCCGGGGTCGTGCGGAACATCCGCGAGCGCGGGCAACCGCTGGCCCCGCCCGCGTGCATCCTCATCGGCGGGGAGACGACGGTGTCGCTCGGCAATTCCACGGGAAAAGGCGGGCGGAACCAGGAGTTCGTGCTGGCGATGCTGGCGAAGCTCGGCCCGGACGGGATGCGGAACGTGGTGGTGCTGAGCGGCGGCACCGACGGCGAGGACGGCCCGACCGACGCCGCCGGCGCGGTGGCGGATGCGACCACCTGGCGCAGCGACCTCGGCGATTACCTGAGTCGCCACGACGCCTACCCGTTCTTCGACGCGGCCGGCGGACTGATCCGCACCGACCTGACGGGCACCAACGTCACCGACGTGCGCGTGGTGTTGGTGGGGTGTTGAATCGCGCCACCGGGTCGCGCTCCCTTCGGTCGCGGCGAAGAAGTCGTTGTCTTCGCCGCGACCGAAGGGAGCGCGACCGCGTTTCACTCCCCTGCCACCTCCGGCGCGAAGCCCCGACGCATGGTGCTCTCCGTCACCACGCGGGGCACCACGAACTGCAACAGGTAGTCCGGGCCGCCGGCCTTCGACCCGATGCCGCTCAGCTTGAACCCGCCGAACGGCTGGCGATGCACCAGCGCGCCCGTGCATTTGCGGTTCACGTACAGGTTGCCGACGCGGAACCGCCGCTTCACCTTCTCGATGTTCTCCGGGCTGCGGCTGAACACCCCGCCGGTCAGCGCGTACTTGGTGCCGTTGGCGATGCGCAGCGCGTCGTCCAGGTCTTTCGCCTTCATGACGCTCAGCACCGGGCCGAAGATTTCCTCCTGCGCGATGGTGGCCGTCTCGGGCACGTCGGCGAACACGGTCGGGCCGACGAAGTAGCCGGTGCCGGTGAGCTGGCCCACGTCGTACCGGAACGCGAGCCGCGCCTCCTTGCTGCCGGCTTCGATGAATTTGAGGATGCGGTCCCGCGACTCGGCATCGATCACCGGCCCGAGCGAACAGCCCGGGTCGGCGGCATCCGAGACGGTGACGGACTTCGTCGCTTCCACCAGCCGGGCCACGAACTGGTCGTAGATGCCGGCGAGGACAATGGCCCGGCTGCCGGCCGAACACTTCTGCCCGCCGTACCCGAACGCGGCATCGACGACGCCCTTCACGGCCTCGTCGAGGTCGGCGTCGGCGTCGATGATCGTGGCGTTCTTGCCGCCCATCTCGGCGATCACCTTCTTGACGAAGTTCTGCCCGCCGTGCGTCTGGCTCGCCTGCTGATTGATCATCAATGCCACCTTCAACGAACCCGTGAAAGCGATCAGCGCAACATCCGGGTGGTTCACCAATATCGGCCCGATCTCCTCACCGATGCCGGGAAGGAAGTTCACGACGCCCTTCGGCGCGCCGGCCGCCGCGAAACACTCCATCAGTTTCGCCGCGATCACGCCCGATTGCTCGGCCGGCTTCATGATGACCGTATTGCCAGTGACGACCGCCGCCGCCGCCATGCCGCACAGGATGGCCAGCGGGAAGTTCCACGGGGCGATGACCACCGCCACGCCGCGCGGCTCGTAGAAGTAGGCGTTCTCCTCGCCCGGCACATGCACCCGCTGCGGATGCCACAGCTTCTCGGCCTCGACGGCGTAGTAGTCGCAGAAGTCGATGGCCTCGGCGACATCGGCATCGGACTCGCGCCACGGCTTGCCCGTCTCCACGACGATCCACGCGGACAGCTCGAACTTGCGCCTCCGCATGACATCGGCGGTGCGGCGGAGCAGGGCGGCGCGCTCTTGAACGGTCGTGTCGCGCCAGCTTTCAAACGCCGCGAGTGCGGCGGAAACCGCTTGGTTCGCCTGGACAACCGTCGCGCTGGCGGTGGTGCCGACGACCTCCGCGAACCGCGACGGGTTCACCGACGTGATGACCGACGGCGAACTCACCGGCCGGTTGTCGATGACGAGTGGATAGTGGCGACCGAGCTGCCCGCCGACCGCGGCGAGCGCCGCCCGCATGGCGGCGCGGGTCTCCTCCCGGCTGAAGTCGGCGAGCGGTTCGTTCCGGAACGCCGGGGGCGGGGCGGCCGGCGCGGGCGGCGAAGAATGTCCGTTGTGGGAGGGAGTCATAGCGTTCTCGTGGGGCACGTTTTCAACGTGCCGGGTTGCAGGCACGTTTTCAACGTGCCCCACGTCGGCCGGGTTTCGTAGCAGCAGGTCTTCGGACAGCCCTTCGGCGAAGCCCTGGCGGAGGAACGAGTCGTTCGACGTGTTCTCCAGTAGCCGGCGGACCAGGTACGCCATGCCGGGCAGCAGTTGGCCGTAGGGTGTATACACACGAAGGCGGCAGCCGAGGGACTTCAACACGTCCTTGATCGGATCGGCCATGCCGAACAGCATCTGGAACTCGAACCGCCGCGTCGGCACCTTCAACTGCTCGGCGGCGGCCAGCGCGTTCGAGATGCTGCGGATGTTGTGGCTGCCGAACGCCGGGACCAGCCAGTCGATATTCCGCATCAGGAACAGGGTGCAGCGCTCGAAGCAGGCGTCGGACTGCCACTTCCGCGTATACACGGGCACCGGCCACCCCTGTTGCGCCGCGACGACGGTTTCGTAGTCCCAGTACGCGCCTTTCACCAGCCGTATCCAGACGGGGCACTTGCGGACGTGTTGTGCCCAGTCGCGCAACCGTTCCAGGTCGCGTTCGGTGTCCGTCAAGTAGGCTTGAATCGCAATGCCGACGTGCGGCCAGTCGCGGAACTCCTTCTCCGCCAGCAGGCCCATGAAAATCGTCAGCGTCACGTCCTTGAAGCTGTACTGCTCCATGTCGAAGTTGACGAACGCGCCGTTCTTCTTCGCCAGCGTCAAAATCGGCCGCAGGCGGGACTTCACCATCCGCCCCGTTCCCTCCGGGTCGATCGGGTCGAACTGGCTGAACAGCGCCGACAGCTTGACCGACACGTTCACGCGGGGGATCGGCCCGCGGTCGTCGCGGTCGATCGTGCCCACCTCCGGCGCGGCGTTGATGACCGGCGGCAGGCCGGTTAGCAGGTCGAGGTACTGCTTCTGAACGTGATCCGCCTCGGCCTCCGTCACCGTCGCCTCGCCGAGCAAATCGATGGTGAACGCCAGCCCTTTGGCCCGCATCGCTTGCACCGCCGCCACCGCCTCCGGCACGTTCGACCCGGCGATGAACTTGCGGGCCATGCCTTCGGCGTTCGTCTTGGCGGCACGCGCCAGCATCCGCCCGGCGAACCCCGTCTCCGGAATCCAGCCGATGCCCCACCGCGCCCACCACGGCAGTTGGTCGCGGGCCTCGTGCAGGTATTCCCGCAGGTGCCGGCCGACCTCCTTCGGGTCGGTCAAGTACGGCAGCGTGTCCACGAAGCGGAAGAGCTGCACCTTCAGCGCGTCGTTGGACATCGACACGCCCATCAGCTTGGCGTCCCACCAGTTCCGGGTGAACAGCACCGGCCCCTGGCGGTCGAGGCGGCCGAAGATTTCGCGGCCGTAGGCTTGCACGCGCGGTTCGAGGGCGGACATGGGGTTCTCGGCGTGTTCGCTGAGGTTGCGGAAAAAGACCCCACCCCCCGGCCCGGAGAGGGGGTGTTCAACCCGCAACGGCTTTCGTCGCATCGCGTCGGTGGCTGGGATTCTCAGGCGAAAAATACCGTCACGCTTCCCCCTTGAACACCCCCTCTCCGGGACGGGGAGGGGGCCGGGGGGTGGGGTCTTCTTTCAACACTTCCCCGAACGCGGGGCCGGGGGGTGAGGTCTTTCCGCCTCGGCGGTTGGTGCCGGGGCGCGGCGCGGGTAAGATTCCGGCATCGTTGTCCGATCCATCATAGTCGGTCCCCTCCCGGAGTCGTCATGGCCATCGACAAGATCGGGGCGTTCACCGTCCTCGCCACCCTCGGAGCCGGCGCGAACAGCAGCATCCTCCACATCCGCCGCGAGGAGGACGGCCGCGAGTACGCGCTGAAGGTGGTGGCCGTCGAGTCGGCCGACGACAAGAAGTTCCTGGAGCAGGCCAAGCACGAGTACCGCGTCGGGCAGATGCTGAGCCACCCGAACCTGATCCGCGTTTACTGCCTGGAACTCGAAAAGGGGATGTTCGGCTTCGGCGCGGTGAAGAAGGCGAAGCTGCTGCTGGAGTTCGCCAAGGGCACCACCCTGGACAAGGTGAAGCTCCTGAAGCCGGCGAAGCTCATGCGGGTGTTCGAGAAGGTGGCGGCGGCGCTGGTCCACATGCACCTGCGCGGGGTGTACCACGCCGACTTGAAGCCGAACAACGTCGTGCTCGGCCGCGGCATGGCGGTGAAGGTGCTGGACTACGGCCTGGCGTGGATCAAGGGCGAGCCGAAGGACCGCGTGCAGGGGACCGTGGAGTACATGGCCCCGGAGACGGCCGAGCACAAGATGGTGAGCGAGCGGACGGACATCTTCAACTTCGGCGCGACCATGTATCGCCTGGTGACGCTGCAACTGCCGCCGTCGGTGCTGTCGCCGATGGAGGGGGTGAAGATGTCGGCGAAGACGTACCAGTCGGCGTTCCGGCCGGTGCCGACGCTGAACCCCGGCTGCCCGGCGGAGCTGGCCGACCTGATCCACCACTGCCTGGCGTACAAGGCGATGGGCCGGCCGGAGTCGATGGCGGTCGTCCACGCCGCCCTGGAAAAGATGGCCGACGCCGCCGAAAGCCTCCTCGACCCGGCCGAGTTGGAGGAGTGAGGGCGGGTACGGTCGTGGCGCGGCGACGACGGAACTGGTCGTCCGTTTCCCGCATTGAATCCCGTCTGGAACGATTCGCTACCGACATTGCCCTTTTCGCCGCCGCGCCGGACCATGCCCGTGTCACTTTCCCACGAGGCGTTCCATGAGCAAGCTGCGCCGCCGACCGGACCCGGACGAGGACGACGACTTCGAGATTGTGGACGACACGCCACCCAGGAAACGGAAACCCCGTCCCGTCGAGGACGACGACGAGCCGCTGCTCGCGCGGGTGGTGGCCGTGCCGGACGACGAGGACGACGAACCGGTGCGGGTGCCGAGAAAGAGGAAAAAGAAGAGGCGCGTCGCCGAGGAGGAGGCGGCCGAGGAGCCGGGGGCGAACGAGTGGATCATCCCGCTGGTGCTGATGGGCCTCGGCTTGATCCTGACGCTCGTCGGCACCATCGGCATTGCCCGCGGCGACCCGGAGTACGGGCTGAGCGCCGGGGCGGCCGTCGCCGTCCGGTTGCTCGGCCAGGTGATCGCCATCCCCGTCACCATCGTCGCCCTGATCGGCATCGGCACGGTCATGGGCATCGAGTACGGCACCCTCACCAGTACGATCCGCAACCTGGCGGCGATGGGCCTGTTCATGGGCGGCCTGCTCGACGTGTTCGAGTGGATGCACCTGCCGTGGTTCGTCTACCAGCCGATCATGCTGGTCCTCGGCCTGGGCCTGCTGATGTCGCTGTTCGGGCTGGACGTGGACGAGGCGATGGCGACGATGGTCGGGCTGAACCTGCTGGCGTTCCTGCTGAAGTTGGCGCTCTTCATGCTGGTCATGATGATGGTCCACAAGGAAGTGAACAAGGGCGGGTCGCGCGGCCGGCCGAACAGCGCCGACCCGCCGGGGTGGGTGGACCCGAACGGCAACGATCCGGACGACCCCGACGACCCGGTCCCCGCGCCGCCGAAGGGCAAGGGCAAGGGGAAGAACCGCCCGCCGGTGATGCCCATCGACATCGACGATTGACCGGGGAAACGACGCGCCCCGGTGGGCGAACCCACCGGGGCGCGCGTCGGCGTCGGGGCGGAATCGGCGGCGGACAGTTCGACGGAGTCGGCCCGGCGCGCGGGCATTCGCTTGACCGCCGCCGTCGCGGGGTTTATCGTCAACCCGTTGACACCGCCCGCGTCCCGAGGTTGCCGCCCGTGCCGATCCCCCTGGAACTCCGCCGCATCATCATCAACGAGGTCGAGGAAGACCAGGTGGTGGTCCTCGCCGAGGTGGACGGCGAGCGGGCGCTGCCCATCGTCATCGGCCTGTTCGAGGCGAGCAGCATCGACCGCCGGGTGAAGGGGCTGCCGTCGCCCCGCCCGCTGACGCACGACCTGATCGTCGAGACGGTCGAACTGATGGGCGGCGACATCCAGGACATCCTGATCACCGAGTTGAAGGAACACACCTACTTCGCCAAGATCCGGGTGCGGCACGAGGGCGAACTGATCTCCGTGGACTGCCGGCCGAGCGACGCCATCGCCGTGGCCGTCACCGCGCGGGTGCCGATCTACGTGAACGAGGACGTGTTCGGCGAGCTGCCGGACGAGTGAACCGATCAGGCGAACGGCGCGACGTGAGTCCGCCGGCTTGTCTTGAGAACAAACAGGGGGCTTATGCCCCCCGCTCGCCAAGAAAGAGGACCGCCCATGCTTCGCGTACTCGGCTCCAAGAAGCGGTTGTGCAACGGCGTCACCCGGCGCGAGTCCCTCGTGGCCGGCGGGCTGTCGCTGTTCGGCCTGACGCTCGGCGACTACCTCCGCGCCGCCCCCACGCCCGCGCCCGTCCCCGTCCCGACGAGCGCCGGCGCGCACTTCGGCCAGGCCAAGTCCTGCATCCTGCTGTACCTGTACGGGTCGCCGAGTCAGCTCGAACTGGCCGACATGAAGCCGGACGCGCCGGTCGAAATTCGCGGGGAGCTGAAGGGCATCAAGTCCACCCTGCCTGGCTGCGACGTGTGCGAACTGCTGCCGAACACCGCCAAGGTGATGGACCGGGTGACGGTGGTGCGGTCGATGACGCACAAGTACCCGATCCACGGCGTGGCCTACGCCACCACCGGCGTGCCGGAAATCGACGTGGCGATGGAACTCAGCCCGCACGACGCCAAGCACTGGCCGTTCATCGGCTCGGTGGTGGCGTACCTGGAGAAGCAGAAGGCGAAGGGCGGCCCAGTGCCGAACAACATCGGGTTGCCGTTCCCGTTCAGCAGCAAGCGGAAGGGCGAGGTGCCCCGCGCCGGCCCGTATGCCGCGTACCTCGGCTCGGCGTACAACCCGCACTTCACGCAGTTCGTCGGCACGGCGAACCGCAAGATCACCAAGACGCTGACGGCCGACACCGTCGAGTTCGACGAGCCGTATGTGGGGATCGACGCCGACTGCCGGTTCACCCTCGGCGACGCCACGCAACTCCCCGCCGAACTGACCGTGGACCGGCTCGACGGCCGAAAGTCGCTGCTGCAACAGTTCGAGGACGCGCGGCGGAAGCGCGAGCGGCACGCCGACGCCGACCCGTTCCGCGCCGCCGCGTACTCGATGATCGGCAACGAGACCATCCGCACGGCGCTGGATGTCCGCAAGGAGTCGCCGCGCGTCCGCGACCAGTACGGCCACACGCTGTTCGGGCAAAGTTGCCTGACGGCCCGCCGGCTGGTGGAGGCCGGGTCGAAGTTCGTGACCGTGTTCTGGGACGAGTTCGGTCTGGCCGGGTCCGGGTGGGACACGCACTGGGAACATTACCCGCGCATGAAGAACGAGCTGATGCCCGGCTTCGACAAGGGGTTCGCCGGGCTGATCGCCGACCTGGACGCGCGGGGGATGCTGGACGACACGCTGGTGATGGTGCTGAGCGAACACGGCCGCACGCCGAAGCTGGACAGCAACAAGGGCGGCGGCCGCGACCACTGGGCGCAGGCGTACACGACGCTGTTCGCCGGCGGCGGGGTCGCGCGGGGCAAGGTGGTCGGCAAGACGGACAAGATCGGCGGCACGGTGACGGACACCCCGGTGTCGCCGAAGGACGTGCTGGCGACGGCCTACCACCTGCTGGGGTACTCGCCGGAAACGCTCATCGCCGACCGCGTCGGTCGCCCCCAGCCGCTCGTCATGGGCGGCCAGGTGCGGGACGAGTTTCTGGGGTGAGGGTCGGCACGCGGTGGGCGGGCGAGTAGTAGAGCGACCGGTCCCGCGCCAACTCGCCGGCCGCGAGCGCGGCCGCGATCCACCGCTCCAGTTCGGCATACGCGGCGAACGGCACCAGCTTCGAATTGCATCGGGTGAAGAAGTGCAGTCGCCAAACGTCGAACCCGTCCGGGTCGCCGCTGTCGCCCCAGTCGAAGTCGATGGCGAGGTCCGGGAAGGTCAGCTCGATGCCGTAGCCGTGGCAGTACACCTGCACGCCGTTCACCCGGCGGACGCCGTGCAATCCAGTCTCGCCGCAGATAGCAACCCAATCCCCCTGTGAGGTCGGCAGTCGAACGCCGAGGGCCTCGCGGAGGGTTCCGGCGATGAAAGCGACCGCGCGGTCCTGGGCCGCGCGGAACTTCTCGATCAGGTTGAGGAAAGCCGGGTGCATCGCATTCCCTTCTCACGCGCCGGCCAGGATGATGAGCGGGCGGCGGGCCGGGTAATCACCGCGATTCACTCTCGCGGCTCGAAGAGGCCCGCGATCCGGGTGACGACGCCTTCGGCGACCCGACGGCCCCCTTCGTGGCAGAAGAAGCGCACCCCTGGCGCGATCTTCAAGCGGTGGACTTTCGCCCGCATCTCGGCCATCAAGACGAACATCCGCGCGGGCAGTTCCGGCCCGACGGGAAGTGGCTCATCTGTTAGGAGTGACCGCCCGTCCGCTCCGACGAAGTCCGGCCAGATCATGTAAAGGGACGGCGGGTTGGGGCCGTCTCCGGCATAGGCAAAATCCCATCGGATGCCGTTGAAGGCCGGCGTCCGCCTTCCGCCGTCCTGCGAACTGAAGGCGCGGATGACCGCCTCGAAGTCGTCATGGGGGTAAAGGCGGTCGGACTTCATGAAACCCTCCGTGCGGATTTCATCCGCTCCCTGCGTTCGCGGCGAAGACTCGGTTCGGTTCACGCGCCGGCCAGGATGATGAGCGGCCGCTTGGCCGGGTCGGGTTCGGCGCGGCGAATCAACTCCCGCACCATCCACGGCACGTTCCCCTCGCCGAACAGCAGGAAGCCGAGCGTGCCCGACCACGGCGTCTCGTCCGTCCAGCCGAAGTGGATCTCCGGCGGGCGACCGACTTTCGCCATCTCCAGGGCCAGCGCCGCCAGCGTGTGCGAGATGCTGGCCGCCTCGGTGATGCTCAGGATGTACCGCCCCTGCTCCTGCCGCACGCGGATGACCGACTCCGGCACGAAGTCCGAGGCGTCCGACAGGTCCACCTCGACGAACACGATCATCAGGTCGCGGGGGATGCGGTGTTCGCGGCGGATGACTTGCTCCTTCTCGGCCAGCGTCCGCCGGCCGGGGCGGTGCGGCACCAGCACGCTCAGCTCGAAGTCGCGAATCGTGTCCCACAGCAGCCGGGATTCCGGGTCGGCCACCTTGAACCCGGCGAACCGCAGCTCCCGACTCCGCGCGATCCGCGACCAGAACGACGTGACCATGATGGTGGCGATGAACACCAGGGAGATGTACAGCCCGATCGTCTTCTCCAGGATGATGTCGAGCGTCGTGTACACGAACACCAGCATGATCAGCACGAACGGGACGGACAGCCGCCCGCCGAAGGTGCCCGCCTTCGTCCGCCACTTCTCGATGACGGTGGCCACGCACGCGCTGGTGATCAGCACCAGCACGCCGGTGGCGTAGGCGTCCCCCTGCGCGCTGACGTCGGCGTTGAAGACGAGCGTCACCAGCAGGTTGATGCCGGTGAGCAGCAGCACCAGCGGGCGGATGGCCCGCGCCCACTCCGGGGCCATGCCGTACTTGGGCAGGTACTTCGGCACCAGGTTCAGCAGCCCGGCCATCGCGCTCGCGCCGGCGAACCACAGGATGACGACCGTGCTGAGGTCGTAGATCGTGCCGAACGTGTCGCCGAAGAACGGCAGCAGCTTGGCCGCCACCGGCTTGCCGTCGGCGTCGAGGACCGCGTTCCCCGCCGCGTCGATCTTCGGGTTCTCGCCGTGCGCCAGGTACGCCAGCGCCCGCTCGTGGGCCGGAATCTTGTGCGGCGGCGGCACGTCCTTGGGCCAGTCCTCGGCCTTCACCGGCTGTCCCTTGGCGGCGATGTACAGCAGATCCTTCGGCGGGATGAGGGTGCTGACCACGAGCGACGAACTGAGCAGCCCGCACGACATGACGAGGGCGGCGACGAGGAGCAGTTTCTTCGTGTTCCGCACCCGCCCGGCCGGGTTCTTGGCGGTGTCAGTCGGGTCGCCCTTGATGAGCGGCATGACGGCCACGCCGGTCTCGAACCCGCTGAGGCCGAGGGCGAGCGTCGGGAACAGCAGCGCGGCTACCAGCACCAGCGACACTAGCCCGGCCCCGGCCCCCAGGCCGAACGGCGGCTTGTGCAGCATCCATTCGCCGGCCGACACGTTCGCCCACCAGGCGTGGAAGTGCTGCGGGTTCTCGACCAGGAAGGCGACGCCGGCCCCCAGCACGATGACGTTCAGCACCAGGTAGACGGCGACGATGACGACGGCGGTGCCGATGACTTCCTTGAACCCGCGCATGAACATCGCGCCGAGCATGACCAGCAGGAACGACGTGACGATCAACTGCTGGCGGCTCGACCCGCCCGCGTCGGCCCCGTCTTCGGGGTGCCACGGCCACTGCGGGTTCTCGATCAGATGCTTGGCCGCGTCGGCGGCGGACATGGTCTTGGTGATGACGAAGTCGGTGGCGGCGAACCCGAGCAGCGTCAGCACCAGGAGCTTGCCGCCCCACCCGGACACCAGGTTCGCCAGCATGCCGATCGACCCCTGCCCCTCGTGCGAGCACTTCGCCACGAAGGCGTACACCGGGTACGCGCCGAACAATGTGACGAGGACGAGCAGGACGGTGGCCAGCGGGGCCAGCCGGCCGGCGTTGTCGAACGCGATGGACGGCTGGTAGCCGAGGGTGCTGAAGTAATCGACGCCGGTCAGGCACATGACCCCCAGCCAGAACGACTGGGAGTGCTTGGGACCGCCGCCGTGGGCGGGGCCGGTGGGAGCGCTCATGGGTGGGAAGGTGGGCAACCGCCGCCGGCGGCCGGGCGACGAGCCGGGCGAACCTGCGGTGGCCGGGGCGATTCCGCGAACCGCCCCAAAACCGTGCCCGGCATTTTACGACTCTTGCGGGCCGCGACCGCCACCGAGTGGCATCTTTACCCGTTCCGTCGCCACTCGGGGCGGCAGGTTCACGAACCGCTTCTCCACCCAGTGGTGGAACAGGGCGGCCGGGACGAGCGCGGCGATCAGGCACACCGGCACCGTCACGAATACCGCCCCCGCGCTCGACGTGACGCCGAGCCGGTACAGGTTCCACTGAATCAGCACCACGACGGGGCCGTGGATCAGGTACAGGCTGTAGCACCGCCGCCCCCAGTACCGCAGCGGGGCCAGGAGCCGCGCCGAACCCGCCACCGCGTCGTACCGGTGAAGCCAGCCGAGCAGCAGGGCGAAGGCGAACGCCGACACCAGATACGCCGGCACCCCCTGCGGGAACTCGACCCAGTTCGGGATGCCGCCCAGGGCCAGGAACGCGCCGGCGGCGAGCAGCGTGTCCAGGTAGATGCGCCCCTTCGCGGTCGCGTAGTTCACCCGGTAATAGACCGCCACGCCGGCCGCGAACGCCAGCCACAGGCCGTCGAAGAAGAAGCCGGGCAGCGGCAGCCGGAAGCGGTTCGGGTCGAACCCGCCCACGGTCGGCAGCGTGGAGACGTTCAGCGCCACCACCGCCGACACGACCGCCACCCCGGCGAAGTACCAGCGGGGGACGAGCGCCAGCAGCAGGCCGGCGAGCAGGTAGAACTGCTCCTCGTAGCAGAGGGTCCAGAGCTGGCTGGCGAGGTACTCGCGGGGCGGGCCGCCGAGGTGGTGCCGCCACTCCTCGGTGAGCGTGGCCGCGCCGGCCCAGTTCGCGGCGGACAGCTCGTCCGCGTACGGCACCGGCCGCTCGCCGGCGAAGTTGGCGGCCGGCATGGCGTGGTTCGGCACCAGCCAGACGAGCAGGACGGCGAGGGCGAGGAACGCCCACAGCGGCGGGTAGATGCGGCGGAAGCGGCGGGCGAAGAAGCGGCCGACCGGCCGCGGCTTGCGGCGGGCGGCGTCCACCGACGCCGAGATGCAGTACCCGCTGATGACGAAGAAGAGCGGCACCCCGACCCACAGGTAGGCGGTGGCGGTGGCCAGCCAGTCCATCGCCGACCCGCCGGTCATCAGCATGTCGGCCTTCGACGCCGGCGTGACGCTGTACCCGAACGTCGAGTGGAAGACGACCACCGACAGGCAGGCGACGCCCCGCCACACGTCCAGCGATTCGTAGCGCGGGTGGCGGGGTTCGGGCGGCATCGGGCGGTCTCGGGCGGTCTCAGGCGACGGCGGCCAGCTCCTCGGCCGGCTCGTACCGCAGCGCCCACTCTAGCATGCAATCGAACAGTTGGCGGTCCAGGGCCGATGCCGTCTCGCACTCCGGGTGCCACTGCACGCCGACGCAGAACCACGACTCGTCGGTCGTCTCGATGGCCTCGATGACGCCGTCCGGCGCGCGGGCCCCGACCCGCAGCCGCTTGCCGATCTGGTTCACCCCCTGGTGGTGGCCGCTGTTCACCCGCAACTCCGGCGCGCCGAAAATGTCCTCCAGCGTGCTCTTCGGCTCGACGGTCACCATGTGCCGGTGCGGGCCGCCGGACGCCTCGAAGTGCGGCAGCGCCTTCGGGTTGTCGGTCGGCAGGTGCAGGTGCAGGCTGCCGCCGAAGTGGACGTTCAGCAGTTGCATGCCGACGCCGATGGCCAAGAGCGGCAGCCGCCGCTCGGCCACGCGGGTGAGCAGGTAGCGGTCGGCCTCTTCCCGACGGGCGGCCATCGGGGTGACGGTGTTGGTCGGCTGCTGGCCGTTCCGCCGCGGGTCCAGGTCCAGCCCGCCGGTCATCACCACCCCGGACACCAGGTCCAGGTAGCGGTCGATCTCCGCGTGGTACTCCCGCGACAGCGGCGGCAGCAGCAGCGGCAATCCGCCCGCGGCCAGCACGGCGTCGAGGTAATTGGCGTTCAGCCGGGCGGCCGGGCCGGCGTTCCTCGGCGTGACGAGGTCGGTGTTGATGGCGATCAGCGGCCGGGGCGGCGGGGCGGACGGGCGGGCGGGCATGGGGCGAACTCCTCCGTGAACGCGAGTCGGGCGGGGCGTCTTGCCCCGAGGCGATTCCTCATCGGGTGTGAAGTGTAAGCGGTGGGCGGAACCGGTTTCAAGCCCGACTTCGCCGCGGGGTGCGGTGGCAGGGCCATTCCCTGAGAGAGCGTCTTCATTCGGGAATCAAGATGCCACTCCCTGGCGGTCGCGGCTCGCAAGAAACCTCAACCCTCTCCCCCGCGTGCGCGGGGTGCGGCACCCAGCCGTCGGGCAGTTCGCCCCACTCCTCGTGGCCGTACTCGGCCTCCGCTTCCGCGTCGTAATCCGCCGGCAACTCGAGCAGCCGCCGTTCAAGGCAGTGCCGACAGACGATCAGGAAGCCGCCGTACCAGAGCCAACTGAAGCGGAACAAGTTGTGCCCGAAGTTGCCCATGAAGAGCAGCAGGAAGACGCTCAGCCCGACGGCCGACGGCAGTTGCAGCAGCAGGTCGTTCCGCCACTCCGGGAACGCCCGGCGGATGGCCGCCACCCGCTGCAGGTTCAGCCAGAACGCGGCCAGCATGAAGGCGAACGCGAACAGGCCGAGCGTGCCGAGTTCGCCGACGAGCTGGCCGTACAGGTTGTGCGACTCGATCTCGGAACCCGTTGCCGGCCGCCACGCCCCCGGCCCGACGCCGGTCAGCGGGTTCGCGGCCCACAGCTCGAAGCCGGTTTCCAACCCAAGCAGCCGCCCCTCGCCGGACTCGATCGCGTTCTTCGGCCCGACCTCCGGGTTGATGATCGTCTCGAACCGGTTCTGGAGCGAGTCCGGCAGGGCGACGAATGCCACCGGCGCGGCGGCGGCCATCAGCGCCAGCCAGAGCAGCCGCCGGCGGTGGCCGAGGATCAGGATCAGGCCGAACGCGATGAGGCCGAGGAACGACGACCGCGACCCGGTGAGCAGGATGCACAGCACCGACAGCCCGCCGTAGCCGACCAGCGCCAGCCGGCCCCACTTGCCCAGCACGTCCGCCCGCCACAGGGCGGGGACGAACGGCAGCACGAACACGATGCTCGCGCCGAAGCTGTTCGGGTCGCCGAGGGTGGTGTCCACGCCGATCATCCGCGCGATGCCCATGCGGAACGTGTGCCGG
Source organism: Fimbriiglobus sp. (assembly GCA_043745295.1). Classification (GTDB taxonomy): domain Bacteria; phylum Planctomycetota; class Planctomycetia; order Gemmatales; family Gemmataceae; genus JALHQU01. The sequence continues at coordinate 14,731 of JAYTTN010000556.1, forward strand.
CCGCCGAGGTACTCCTTGAACGAGTGCAGCAGGTAGACGCCCATCACCGCTACGAACCCGACGGCCACCGTCTTCAACGCCTTCTCGTCATTCACGGTGGTGACGAGCAGGACGTAGAAGACGACGACCTTGAACCAGTTCTCGACGACCGGCTGGCCGGCGTCGGCCCACGGCGACATGGCCCACCCGGCGGCGACGGCGGCGGCGAACGCGGCATACGCGGCGTGCTGCGGGTTCGACAGCCACCGCTTGCCGGGTGACACGGCCCACACCGCCAGGGTCAGCAGCATGTACACCCGCTCGACGCGCAGGTCGCCCAGCCACGGCCACACCTCGAACGGCCGGTCGATGAACAGGAACATGTAGCCGACGAGCAGGTAGGGCATGGCGACGCCGTCCGTGGCGGGGGGAACATCGAAGGGAGTGCGGATAGCGTACCAGACCCGTCCGGGGGGTGGGAAGGGCGGGTGCGCCGGCGGACTCCCGGCGGTTGCGGTTCGGCCCTCCTCCCAGCACTTTCCACATCTTCGGCGGTACGAGTCCGTCGCGGGGTGAGCCAATCCCGCCCCGCCCCACCGTTGAGTCAACACGCCATGAACCGCTTGGCGACCGGATTGGTGGTGACGGCCGACCGACACGCGCCGCGTTCACGGGGTGGACCTGAGAAATCAGCCCCGTGAACGCGGTTTTTGTTTCGTTACCCGCAGCCGCTGGTCTCGCCGCAGGTGTCGCACTTGGCGCAGGCCCCGCTGCGGACCAGGGTGAAGTTGAAGCACCGCGAACACGGGTCGCCTTCGTACCCCTTCTGCCGCGCCTCGCGGATCCGCTGCTCCTTCGCCGAGATGGTCGCCGTGGCGGTGCCGGTGGCCAGACCCGCCGGGGCCACCGTCGTCTGCCGCGAAATCGTCGGCGAGTAGACCGGCGGCGGCTCGCCGACGCCCGGCGTGGCGTGGACCGACCGCGGCTTCAGGATCGACCCCTTGCCGTCGATGCCCAGCAGGTCGAGTTCCAGTTGCTCGACCGCCCGCTCGGACACCAGCTCCTCCTCGTCGAAGTGCGGCTCGTCGTCGCCGCCGACCGAGTCGCCCCGCAGGTCGTCCGGCAGCACGTGGGCCAGGTCGTGCCGGCCGAGGTAGGTGATGGCCAGCTCGCGGAAGATGTAGTCGATGATGCTGGTGGACATCTTGATGTACGGGTTGCCCTGCACCATGCCGTTCGGCTCGAAGCGGGTGAACAGGAAGGCGTCCACGTACTCGTCCAGCGGCACCCCGTGCTGCAACCCCAGGCTGACGGCGATGGCGAAGCAGTTCGTCATGCTGCGGAAGGCGGCCCCCTCCTTGTGCATGTCGATGAAGATCTCGCCGAGGGTGCCGTCGTCGTACTCTCCCGTCCGGATGTACACTTTCTGGTTGCCGATGCGGGCCTTCTGGGTGTACCCGGCGCGGCGGTCCGGCAGCCGGCGGCGGCGGGCCAGGTAGCGGTGGATGACCCGCTCCGTGATCCGCTCGGCCATGCGCACCGGCTCCGCCTTCGGTTCGACCGGCTCGTCGGTGGAGATGGCGGCCAGGAGTGCGGCCTCCGGCGAGTCGGCGATGGAGTTGAGCGGCTGGCTCAGCTTCGACCCGTCGCGGTACAGGGCGTTCGCCTTGGTCATCAGCTGCCAGCTCAGCCAGTACGCCCGCTTCACGTCCTCGACGGTGGCGTCGTAGGGCATGTTGATGGTCTTGGAAATCGCCCCGCTGATGAACGGCTGGGCGGCGGCCATCATGCGGATGTGCGACTCGTAGCTGAGGAACCGCTTGCCGTGCTTGCCGCACTTGTTGGCGCAGTCGAAGATCGGCAGGTGTTCGGCCCGCAGGTGCGGCGCGCCCTCGACGGTCATGGTGCCGCAGACGTAGGTGTTCGCCTCGGCGATCTGCTCCTTGGTGAAGCCCAGGTGCGCCAGCAGGTCGAACGCCGGCCCCTGGTAGACCTCCTTGGTCAGGTTCAGGTGCGTCTCGAAGAAGGCGTCGCCGAACGTCCACCGGTTGAATGCGAACGGCAGTTCGAACGCGCCGGGCAGTTGCGCCTCCACTTTGCCGATGGCCTCGGCGTCGAACCCCTTCGCCTTCAGGCTCTGCGGGTTGACGTGCGGGCAGCCGTTCAGGGTGGCGGCCCCGCGGCTGTACCGCACGATGTCGTCGATCTGCCACGGCAGGTAGCCGAGCTTGGCCAGCGCCGGCGGCACCGACTGGTTGATGATCTTGAAGTACCCGCCGCCGGCCAGCTTCTTGAACTTCACCAGGGCGAAGTCCGGCTCGATGCCGGTGGTGTCGCAGTCCATCACCAACCCGATGGTGCCGGTCGGGGCGACAACCGTGACCTGGGCGTTGCGGAAGCCGTGCGTCTCGCCGAGCGCGACCATGCGGTCGCACTCGGAGCGGGCGGCGGCGAGCAGGTCGGCCGGGCACAGCTTCGGGTCGATGCCGACGGGCAGCACCGTCAGCCCTTCGTACTCGGCCGGGGCGGCGTTGTACGCGGCGCGGCGGTGGTTGCGGACCACCGTCAGCATGGACTCCTTGTTCGCCTCGTACCGCGCGAACGTGCCCACCTCGCCGGCGATCTCGGCGCTGGCGGCGTAGGCCCCGGCGTGCAAGATGGCGGTGAGCGCGGCGGCCTGGGCGCGACCTTCCGGCGAGTCGTAGGGCAAGCCCTGCACCATGAGCAGCGCGCCGAGGTTGGCGTACCCGAGGCCGA
>JAYTTN010000557.1:0-4592 GCA_043745295.1 Fimbriiglobus sp.
AGGATGCCACTCCCTCGCGGTCGCGGCTCGCAAGGTTACAGCATCACCACCGCGACGATGTGATTCAACAGGTATTCGCACCGGACGGCCACCGGGTGGCCGCCACCGCGGAACAATTCGGTCAGCGCGTCGGCGGTGTACAGGCGGAGGTGTTCCGGGTTGTCGTCCGCCTTCGACGGCACCGACGCGACCACGAACCGCCGCGCGACCCGGAGCAGCTCGGCCACCGCCCGTTCGGGGTTCGGCAGGTGTTCCAGCACTTCCAGAACGGTCGCGCCGTCGAACGCGGCCTCGGGGAACGGCAGGGCGGCGACATCCCCGACCAGCGGCGTGAGCGTGCCGATGCCGCCGTCGCGCACCCGTTGAAGGAGTTCGACGCGGTGTTCCAGCGGATCGACGCAAGTGACGGGCAGCAGTGGGAAGCGGTCCATCAGCGGCCACAGGAACGCGCCGCGGCCGGTGCCGATGTCGAGCAGGTCCGACGGCATCAGGCCGGCCACCGCGCCCAGCACCCGCCGCACGCGGGGCAACTCGCCCGCGCGTTTGAACCGGTGCGGCTTCAGCCCGCGCCCGTTCGCCAACGCGATCCCATCCGCGTCCGCCGTCAACCCGTGGGTGCGCAGGTACGCCGTCAGCGGCGGCAGGTAGAAGTCGGTGTCGAGAGGCATGACTTTCCCTCACCCCGCGCGCGGTCCGGCCCACCGCAGCACCGCCAGCACCGCCGCCGCCACGCCGATCATCAGCACCGACACGGCCAGCGCCGCCTGGAGGTTGCCCACGGTCAGCTCCAGGAAGACCGTCGTCGCCATCACCTCGGTCCGCCCCCGCGTGACGCCGGCGAACACCAGCACCGGGCCGAACTCGCCCAGGGCCCGCGCCCACGCCAGCGCCGCCGCCGCGAACACGCCCGGCATCGCCTCCGGCAGGCTCACCCGCCAGAAGGCTTGGCCCCGCGTGCAGCCGAGCGTCCGCGCCACCTGCTCGGTGCGCGGCGACTGCTGCGCGAAGGTGACTCGCATGGTGCGGGTGGCGAATGCGGCCGACACGGCGAACTGCGCGAGGATCACCGCCGGCACCGCGTAGGTGACGGCCGCCAGCTCCTGCACCGCCCGCCCGGCCCCGCTCTGGAACAGGATCAGCAGGCTCACGCCGACCACCAGCGGCGGCAGCACCACCGGCACATCGACGAGGAACTCGACCGCCGGCCGGCCCCAGAACCGCGTCCGCGCCAGCAGGTAGCCGAGCGGCACCGCCACCCACACGCTGAGGATCGCCGCGATCCCGCTGCTCAGCAAGCTGAGCCGGACGGCCGAGCGGATGTCCGGCGACCGCAGCGCGGCGAGGACGTGGTCCGGCGAGGTGAAGGCGAAGTCGGCGACCAGCATCGCGCCGACGAGCACCAGGTACGCGCCGCCGAGCAGCGCGAGGGCGACGACGAACGGCCACTCGCGGCGAGGCGGGGGCATGGCGGGCAGTGTCCGGAGGGGAAGGTCGGCGCGGACTTCGGGCTGGTGCCGCCGTGTTTCGTTCGCCCGCCGCGCGAACGCGGCGATACACCGAAGTGAAGTCCGGTCTAGCCGCCCGCCGTCGGCTCCGGGGCCACCGGCGCGGGCTTCGCCCGGCCGCGGACCACCAGCCAGTGGACGGCCATCGGCGCGACGGACAGCAGGATGACGACCACCGCCAAGATGTCGATGTTCTTCTCCAGCTTGAACTGCTCGCCGAAGATACCTTTCAGCAGCGGGTCGAGCCACAGGCTGGCGGTGTAGCCGAACAGCAGCATGGAGACGATCCAGGCGACGCCGCCGATCACGTTGTACGTCAGGAACCACGTGTACGTCATCTTCGCCGCCCCTGCCACCACCGGCACGAAGGTGCGGGCGAACGGCATGAACCGGGCGATGACCAGCGTCTTGCCGCCGTGCCGGTCGAAGAACCCCTTGGCGGTGACGAGGTGGTCGTGCTTGAACCAGCGCGACTCCGGCCGCTTGAAGATGGCCGGCCCGCCCTTCGCCCCGACCCAGTAGCCGACGCTGTCGCCGAGGACGGCCGCGACGCTGAGGACGACCAGCAGCGGGACGATGTCCCACCCGACGACCCAGGCGACGATGCCGACGGTGACGAGGAGGGAGTCGCCGGGCAGGAAGAAGCCGACGAGCAGGCCGGTCTCGGCGAAGATGATGAGCGCCAGCACGGCCACTGCCGGCCAGTACACCTCGGGCCGCTTGAACGAGTGCTGCCAGGCGTCCGGGTTACCAAGGTTGGCCACGATGCCGCCGAGGGTGCGGCCGGCGCGGACGACGAAGTTGGCCCCAGTCTTGGTCAGGATCAGCCGTCGCACGCCGTCGCCGGTCGCGGTGATTTCCGTCGGCCGCTCGGCCGTGTTGGAGAGGATGATCGTGAGTTCGCCGCGGACGAACCGGGCGATGCCGGGGAAGAACTTGGGCGGGGCGGGGCCGGTCACGCCTTTGATGTCGATGGGTTCGGTGGACCGCGCCGCGGTCAGCAGCACGTTCCCGGCGTAGGTCGTGTCGCCGACCGTGACGGTCAGCGTGCCGCCGGTGATGTCGGCCGTGCCGGTGCCGGCGACGGTATAGGTGCCGGGCAGTTCGTCGAGGCCGGTGTGCGCGGCGTACACCAGCCCCGCGCCGGCAGCCAGGAACGCGACCATCACGAGCAGCAGCCATTTCACGAGGGCGTCCTCAGATCAGAACGAGAGCCGGAACCGAAACACTACTTTACGGAGCGGCGGCGACGGGGTGGGAAAACGAGAAACGGGGGGCGGCTGCCCCCCGTCGGTCGCGCGGTCGTCCGGCCGGCGTCACTTCTTCTCTTTCTCCAGCGTGATGACCATCTCGCTCTCGCCGGCCCCCTTGAAGTCCTTCGGCCGGTCGCCCTTCTCGGTCATGGCGATCTTCAGCACGCCCTTCTCGAACGTGAAGATGCCGGGGAACGTGCTGCCCTTCTCCGGGCCGTCGGTCGGGCTGAGGTCGATGGTGCCCGGCTTCTTCGCCCCGTCCACCTTGACCGTCGCCACCTTCTTCTCGCCGCCCATGTCGATGGTGAATTTGTCGTCGGCGATGGTGACGCCGTTGATGCCTTTGATCGCCTCGGCCGGGGCCTCCTTGCCGCCCTTGGTCAGCCCCGTCACCTTGTAGGTGCCGGCCAGCTCCTTCAGGTCGGCGGCCACCACGACGGCCGTGGCGGCGGCGAACACGGTCATGGCGAGGAACGCGCGCTTCATCGGTCGAACTCCGGGAATGAGAAACGGACACCGCGAAAGCCGGAACGCTCCGGCGTCACTTCTTGTCCTTCGGCTCGGCCGCCTTCTCCAGCACCATCGTCATGATGCGGTCGCCGGTGGCGGTCACGTCCTTCGGCCGGTCGGCCGGCTTGTCCGACTCGGCGACGCAGAAGGTCAGGGTCTTGCCGTCCAGCTTGTACACGCCGAGCATGTGCGGGCCGCCCTTCCTGCCCGGCTCGGTGAAGTCCACGTTCGCCCCGTCCAGTTTCAGGGTCAGCGGGTCTTCCTTCTTGCCGTCGGCGGCGACGGCGATCAGCTTGCCGTCGCGGACGACGAACGACTCGCGGTCCTTCTCCGGCTTCGTCAACTGCTTGCCGGCGACGGTCAGGGAGACGAGGGTGTACTTGCCTTCCAGGGCCTTCAGCGCCTTGGCCGCGTCGTCCTGGGCGGCGGCGGGCAGGGCGAAGGCGAGGAGCAGGGCGACGGGCGCGAACCGGATCATGGGGGGTGGCTCGTGGTGGGGGGAACGGGCGGGTGGGCGCTGTCCACATCTTCAGCAGAGCGAATTCGTCGTGGGGCGGACCAACCACGCCCCACCTCTCCCCGCTGGCTGTCAGGGGTAGGTGTCGGGATCAACTGGGGTCTTGGAAACCCTGGCAAACGCAAATACCTACCCCTGACAGCCCCAGCGGGGAGAGGCGTTCCAACTGCGCCGCAAAGGTTGCGGGGCAAACGCATTCGGTATCACTTGTCCTTGGGGTCTTTCTTCGGCTCGTCCTTCTTCGGCTCGTCCTTCTTGACCAGCACCAGCACCCGCACCCCGTCGGCCGGGGCGAAGTCGGTCGGCCGGGCGTCCCGGTCGGAAAACGCGATGGTCAGCTCGCCCTTCTCGAATTTGTACAGGCCGGGTTTCACCTTGTCGCCGCCGGAGGTGATGTCGATGGTCGCCGGCTTCTTCGTCGCATCCACGGCGAACTTGGCCGGGTCGTCCTTCTTGGCGGTGCGGACGGTGATGGTGCCGTCCTTGATCTCCACTCCCGTCACGTCCTTCAGCATCTCGTCGGGGGCCGGCTTGTTGTCGAAGTTGGCCGACTTGATGGCGTAACTGCCGTTCAGTTCCTTGGCGGCCTTCACCGCCGGCGTGTCCTGGGCGAGGGCCGGAATCGCCACCGCCACCGCCGCCACCGCAACGAACAATCGGGTCATGCGTCACCTGGGGTCTCGGGGCCGCACCGGCCCGTCGGCACAGTATACGGCCCCGGCCGGCGGCGGAGGGCAAATGTTACGCGAGAGGGTGTTCCTGCGAGCCGCGACCGACAGGGAGTGGCATTCTGTACGAGCCGGAAGC
>JAYTTN010000558.1:0-17428 GCA_043745295.1 Fimbriiglobus sp.
CCCCCTCCCCGTTCCGGAGAGGGGGTGTTCAACGGGACATCGGGACGCGGTTTTCGCCGACGAATTCGAGTACCCACGCGGTTTCGCCGACACGTTTCCGGCTCGAACACCCCCTCTCCATTCATGGGGAGGGGAACGGGGGGTGGGGTCTCGAACTCCCAGGAAAACCCAACGACCTACCCCTGACAGAGGCCGGGGGGTGAGGTCTTCGGATGACGACGCGACGCGAGTCTCGCAGCGGCGCGGTGCGATTGTTCGCCCAGGCCGGGTTGTGCCGATGGCGGAAGGGCGACCGCTCGCGGCGGCTGGTTCCGGATCGCCGGTGGCGCGGGCATGGGAACCGGTGTGCCGGGGAGTGAGCAACTCAATTCGTGGCGAGGTGTCTCGTCCGGTGTCGAAAGTGGACTCAATTCGCACGTCCGGCCGTTCCGGGAAGCGCCTACTCCCGGCCGGACTTGCGCGGCTCTCGCACCTCAGATTCGCACCACTGAACGGAGCCACGGGCATGACCCGACCGACCCCGGTCTTCCGCGCCCTCGAACGACTCGAGCCGCGCGAGAACCCCAGCGGCGGACTGCCCGCCGAAGGGTTCGAGCAAGTGTCCGCGCCGGTCCTGCCGACCGGCTGGAATTTGTGGGCGAGCGACGGCCAGCAGCAGTTCATCACCACGCGGTTGCAGGCGTCCGAGGGGCGGCAGTCGCTGGCGTCGCTCGGCTCGTCGCGGGTGGCCGCGCGGTACTGGAGCCAGACGACTGTCGGCCCGGAGGTGGGGTTCGCCGCCAGCGTGCATTCGAGTACCCCCGCGCCGGTACAGGTGATCGTCCGCGGCGCGGCGCTGGACACGACCGCGCCGTCGTTCGTGGCGGCGGTGGTGCGGAACGGCGGGACGGTCGAACTCGTCGAGGTGCGGAACGGCGTCACGACCTCGCTCGGCACGGTGCGGCCGACGCAGTTGCTGTACAACACCTGGCTCCGTGTCAGCGTGAAGCCGGTCGGCGACAAGGCCGGCGTGACGGTGCAACGGGCCGACACGGGCCAGTACCTGACGGCCCAGGGGACGTGGCAGACCGGGGCGGCGGAAGTCCTCCGCGCGACGGTGGCCGGCAACCCGTCCGCGTCGCAGGTCGGCATCGGCCGGGCGACCGGCGGCGGCGGCATGGCGTACATCGACGACCTGACCGCCCTCGCCCCGCCGGGTGTCAACGAGTCGTTCGACGCCACCGCGAACGGCGCGCTGCCGAGCGGCTGGACGGCGTGGGCGAACGACGGGGCGGCGCGCGTCCGCGTGTCGGCCGGGGCGAGCGTCAGCCCGGCGAACGCGCTGGCCGCCGACGGCGACAGCCCGACGCAGGCGCGGGCCTGGTCGACCGGCGTCGCGGCCGCCGACGCCACCGTGTCCGCGTCGGTGTTCGCCGACTCCCTCATCCCGGCCGGCGTCGTCGCGCGCGGCCAGAACCTGAACACCGCCGCGCCGACGTACTACGCGCTGACCCTGACGCGCGGGCTGACGATCCAACTGAAACGAGTCGTCGACGGGGCGGAAACGACCCTGGCGACGGTTCGCTCCACCGCGTGGACCAACGCCGTTTGGGTGCGCCTGTCCCTGACCGTGCAGGGCACCTCACTCTCGGCGCTCGTCTACCGGGCGGACACCCGCCAGTGGCTGACGGCCGACGGCAAGTGGTCGGACTCGCCGGACCAGGCCCTCGCCGTGACGGACGGCGGCATCGCGCGAGCCGGGTTCGTCGGCGTCGAGCGGAGCCGGTCCTACGCCGGCACGGTGCGGTTCGACGACTTCGAGATGCGGCCGCCGGGCGCGGCGACCGGCCCGGCCGTGACCGTTTCGGCATCGCCCGCCGGCCCGCGTGTCGGCCGCACCGTGACGCTGACGGCTGCCACCGCGCCCGCCGGGGCGGAGGTGCGGCGGGTCGAGTTCCGCGTGGACGGCAAGCTCCGCGCGATGTTCGACGCCGCCACCGCCCACTGGGAGTGGGACACCACGCGATACACCAACGGGCGACACGTCGTTTCCGTCCGGGCCATCGACGCGAACGGAAGCGCGGGCACCGCGGAGGCGACGTTCGAGGTGAACAACGCCGGCACGGCGGCGAAGCCGTCCCGCCCGACGGGCGTCCGCAAGTACACGCACATCCGCCTCGCGCAGCTCGCCTACGACGGCAACCCGCTGGGCAGCTACGAGCAGAACCTCGCCAAGAACAGCCTGGACCTGATCATCCCGAACGAGAAGTATTTGCCCGCGCTGGAGGCCGCCGCGCCGACCACGCCGAAGGTCATTTACACCAACGTGTCGAACATCTACGGCAACCTCCTGACCGACTGGCTGACGTATGCCGACGCGACCGGGGCGGCCCGCGAGTCGGCCTTCTACCACGTCGTCCAGCCGACGGCCTTCAGCGGCGAAAGCCCGGCCGCGGTCCCGGTCAACCGGTTCACGAACGTCAGCACGGTGAACGGGACGGCGGTGACGGACGTGAGCGGCCCGGCGCGCGGGGCGTGGGGCAACGGCGTGCCGGTCGAATCGACGCTCGTCATCGGCTACCCGGACAAGTTCCGCGAGCTGAACGTCGCCCTGAACCGCGCGGCGGCGGGCAACTGGGCCGGCGCGTTCGAGTACGTCTCCGCCGTGGACGCGGCCGGCAACCCGACCGCGTGGAAGACCGTGCGGCTGACCCGCGACGGCACCGGCGGCTTCCGCACCGCCGGCCGCATCGAGTTCGACCCGCCGGCCGACTGGGTGGCCGCCCGCCAGCCCGGCGGCACGCAACGACTACTGCAAATCCGCATCCGCACCACGGCGGGAAACACCGCCAACGCGCCGATCCTCAAGACGGTGTTCGGCCGCGACTACGTCGGGGCGAACGGCACCGACAAGGGCACGATCCCGGCGTTCGACCAAACCGCTGACAAGGACGGCGACGGCTACCTGACCGACGCCGAGTACGCCGGCCGCAAGACCGGCTCCGACGCGCGGTTCGCCTACGAATCCCGGCTGTTCTACCCGTACTACGGCCAGATGCGGTTCGTCACGAACCCGAGTTCGACGGCCGTGCGGACGTGGGCGGCCGACTACCACGAACGGCTGCTGAACGCCAACCCGCTGGCCGACGGCCTGTTCGTCGACAATTCGCACGGCAAGCTGCCGTTCGAGGGCACGCCGGTGAAGGAGTCGGTGGTGTCGTTCACCGACGACCTGGCCGCGATGATCGACAACGTGACCCGCCGCGTGGCCCCGAAGTGGACCGTGTCGAACACGGCCGGGTCCGTCGCCGAGGCCGACGGCATCACCGCCGCCAGCACCGCCGCGTTCGAGGAGTTCCTGCTGCGGCCGAACTCCGTCAACTGGTCCGGCCTGGAGAACGTGGCCGCGCTGGTGGCCCGCCGGCTCGCGGCCGACGCGCCGTCGCCGTACCTGATCCTGGACAGCTACCCGGACACCAAGGCGACGACCGACCCGCGCACGCGGTCGGCGGTGCTGGCCTACTACTACCTGCTGGCCGACCCGGACAAGACGTTCCTGATGTTCTTCGGCGGGTATCAGCCGGCGGCCGCGTGGCGGAACGTGTTCGTGCCGGCGGCGGCGGTGGACGTGGGCCAGCCGACAGCCGCGATGACGGTGTGGGCGACCGGCACCGACCCGCAGCGATCCGACTTGGCATACAGGGTGTACGGCCGCGAGTACGGCAAGGCGCTGGTGCTGTTCAAGCCGACCTCGTTCGCCCCCGGAAAGGCGGCCGGCACCACCGACGACGCCACCGTCACCCGCCACCAGCTGGCCGGCAACTACCGCGTCCTGAATTCCGACGGCACCCTCGGCCCCATCGTGACGAGCGTGAGCTTGCGGAACGGCGAGGGCGTGACGCTGATGAAGGCGTGACACCCAGTATCGATGGATTCCCCGCCCGCCCGCCCGACCGGGTTCGACCCGGCAATCTCCGGCCGTCCGCTACAATGCCGGCATGAACACCGCCGAGAAGTACCTGCGGCCGGAAGTGATCCGCCAAGTGGCGCGGCTGGACCTGCGGGCCAAGTTCATCGTCGAGGGGTTCCTGACGGGGCTGCACGGCAGCCCGTTCCAGGGGTTCTCCGTCGAGTTCAGCGAGCACCGCAAGTACGTCGCCGGCGACGACATCAAGGACATGGACTGGCAGGTCTTCGCCAAGACCGGCAAGTACTACATCAAGAAGTACCGGGCCGAAACCAACATGACCGGCTGGCTGGTCATGGACCTGTCCGCGTCGATGGGGTACACCTACCGGCAGGAGCTGACCAAGTTCGAGTACGCCATCTGCCTGGCGGCCGCGCTGTCGTATTTGATGATCCACCAGCAAGACCCCGTCGGGCTGGTGGCGTTCGACGAGAAGGTCCGCAGCGTGTTGCCGCCGAAGAGCAAGCGGAGCCAGCTCGGCACCCTGCTGAGCGTGCTGGCCGGGCTGAAGCCGACCGGCACCACCGACGTGGCGGCGGCCCTCGCGCAGGTGGCCAGCCTGGCGCGGGGCAAGGCGCTGGTCATGCTGTTCAGCGATTTGCTCGCCGACCCGGAACCGATCATCCAGAGTCTGTACCGGCTGCGGCACGCCGGGCACGAGGTCATCCTGTTCCACATCCTGGACGAGGCCGAGGTCCACTTCCCGTTCCGCGGCCGGAACGAGTTCGAAGACCCCGAAAGCGGGGAGAAGATCCAGGCCGACGCCGACGGCATGCGGGACGACTACCTGGCGGCCGTGGCCGAGTTCCGCGAGCGGTTCAAGCGGGAATGCGGCCTCGCCCGCGCCGACTACGTGCCGATCGATACGAGCATCGGGTTCGAGACGGCGCTGATGGACTACCTGATTCTCCGCCAGCGGCGGTTCGCGTGAGGTGCCGACGGGCGCACCCCTTCGGCCGCGGCGACGATCGGCGTTTCGCCTTCGCCGCGACCGAGGGGAGCACCTTGCGTTCGATCGCCCATGACCGCCGACTTCCACCTCCCGCAGCTCGACGCCCGCCGCTGCACCGGCTGCGGGGACTGCGCGGCCGTCTGCCCGACGGACTGCCTGGAGCCGCTCGGCCGGGTAGTCTGGCTGCCGCGCCCGGCCGACTGCATCGGGTGCGGGGCGTGCGCGGCGGTGTGCCCCGCCGACGCCGTCCGCCTGCCGCCGGTCACCACCAGATCTTGAGCGGATCGACCACCGCCAGCCCCCAGAAGTAGCCGAGGTCCGAGGGTCGGTCGGCGGCGGCAGCAGCAGTCCGCTCGTCGTCGAGGCGGCGATCGTCATCCCGTAAGTGCCGGGGGCCAGGAACACGTCGGCGGCGAGCGTCTGGCCGGCGACGGCGTTCAGCGTCGCCGTCGAGGGTGTTCTTCATCCCGCCGCCGTCGGTGCCGTCGGGGGCGAAACTCGCGGTGATGTTGTTCGGGTCCGGCCACGTCACCCCGAACAGGGCGGGCACGGTGCGGTCTTCCAGCCGAGTGATGGACAGGCGGGTGGGCGTGGACATGGCGCGGCGATCCCGAAACGGGAGACGCCTCGGCGGGAGCCGGGGTCGGGCGGGTGGGCGAGCGGGAGCGATGAAGCCCCGGCGCGCTCGACGTGGAGAACGAGGTCTTGAAGGCGAGGAAGGAACCGGCGAGAATCGGGACATTTTCCGACGTTCGACGTGCGGCCGGCGCGTGGGTTTCGCGCCGGCCGGGGACGGTGTTCACTTCGCCCGCATCTGCTTCACCGCCGCGATCACCTGGCGATAATCGGCGCTGGCGCGGAGGGCGGCCAGGTCGGCGTCCGTCTCGATGTCGTCGAGGGCGGCGTACCCGTCCCGCAGGGCGCGGCGGAGGTGCTGGACGGCGACGGCGGCGTCCGTCGGATCGTCCTTCGACGTGAGGGCGTACACGCACGCCACCCGATACCGAACGGCGGGGTCGGCGGTCAGCGCCAGCGCCTTCTCCGCCTCGGCGTGGGCGTCCGCCCGCTTGCCCAGGCGGGCGAGCACCACCGCCCGGCCGGCGCGGGCCGGGGCGTACTCCGGGGCCAGCGCGAGGGCCTTGTCCAGCGCCGCGATCGCCTTGTCCGGCTGCGCCAGTTTGTCGGCGTAGACGTGCGCCTGGTTCTGCCAGGCGCTCAGGAAGCGGGGGTTCAGTTCGGCGGCTTTCTCGAAGTCGGCCAGCGCGACCTGCCAGTCGGCCGCCGCGTTCCCGCCGTTCCGCAGGCGGTCCAGCCCGCGGGCGACGAAGTCGGCCTCGTCCTCCGGGTCCAGCTTGGCGGCGGCGGCGCGGTCGGCGCGGGCGGCGGCGTCATCGTTCGCCAGGTCGTACATGCGGGCGCGGAGGAGCAGGCAGCGGAACGCCGGCTCGCCCAGTTCCATCGCCCGCGTGATGTCGCCGACGCCGCCCGCCCAGTCGCCCAGGCCACTCCGCGCGATGGAGCGGTGGTAGTAGACGGTGGCCGCCGTCGGTTCCCGCTCGACGGCCGTGTCGAATTCCGCTCTCGCCGCCGCGATCCGCCCGGTGGCGAGCAGCAGCACGCCGCGCTGGTGGCACGGCCGGTGATCGGTCGGCGACAGGGCCTTGGCCACTTGCAACCGCTCCAGGGCGTCGGCGAACCGCCCCTGGGCTTGGTAGGCCGCGCCCAGGGAGAACTGGCCGGCGGCGTGCCCCGGCTCGGCCGCCACCAGCGCTTCCAGATTCTTGGCGGCAGCCGCGTACTGGCCGTCGGACAGCAGGATGACGCCGCGGACGTACCGGTCGAACGACGTCGCCTCGGCCTCGCGGTCGGGGCGGGCCGGGGCCGGGTCGCCGACCTTGCCGGCCAGATGCTCGGCCTGCTCGCCCACCACCGGCGGCACGGCCAGACCGGCGAAGCAGATGGCCGCCCGCGCGTTCCACGCCAGCGCCCGGCGGTACGCCGCCGTCCGCTCGACGTACCCCTTCCCGACGGCCGACAATTCCTCGGCGTGCGCCGCCAGCACCGCCATCTCGCCCAGCGTCCGCTTCACGGCCAGCCGGGACGCCTCCGGCAGCCGGGCCACCGCCGGCCGGTCGGCCCACGCCGGGTCGCCGCCGACGCCGTACTTGTCGAACACCGCGCCGGTCGTCGCCAGCCCGTCCGTCCGCCGCCGCACCTGTTCCGTCGCCGGCAGGTCGAGCCGCAGCTCGACGGCCGTTTTGTCCAACCGGTCGGCGTCGGCCGCCGCCGCCAGCGTCGCCCGCTCGCGGCCGCGGGAGACGGCCGCCCCGGTCGCCAGCGCCGCCGCCGCCGCGAACAGCACGGCCAGCGCCGCCACCGCCGCGACGGGGTGCCGCCGGCGGAACTTCCGCACCCGCTCGGCCAGCGACGGGTTGCCGGCGTACTTGAGCGGCCGCGACTCCTGGTGGCGGGTCAGGTCGGCGAGCAGTTGGTGGGCGGTCTGGTAGCGGTCGGCCGGGTCCGGCTGGAGCAGCTTGGCCACGACCGCCGCCACCGCCGGGGCGACGTGCCGATTGAACGCCGTCGCGCGGGGGGCGACCGTCCGCCGGATCGCCAGCAGGGTCGGCAGCGACGAGTTGGCGGTGCCCCCGTCCTCGAACGGGTGCCGGCCGGTGAGCAGCTCGAAGAACATGACGCCGAGCGAGTACAGGTCCATCCGCCGGTCGGGGACGAACCCGTCCGGGGTTACGAACCCCTCCAACTGCTCCGGCGACATGTACCGCACGGTGCCGCCGGTGACGGCGTAGTTCACGTCCCGCAGGTCGTGGGCCAGGCCGAAGTCGAGGATCATCGGCATGCCGTCGTCCGTGACCAGCACGTTCGCCGGTTTCAGGTCGAGGTGGACGATGCCCCGGTCGTGGGCGTGGGCCAGGCCGTCGGCCAGCTTGCCGAACAGCCACACCACCGACTCCGGGAACGACAGGCGGACGAGCATGTCGCGGATCGGCTGCGGCGTCTCGGCGGCCGCCGGCGCGGCCGGCGTGCCCTCGGCGGCCGGGGCCTTCGGCCGGCGGGTCCGGCGGGTGACATCCATCGCCTTCGGGGTGGTGGACAGCAGCCCGGCCCCGGTGGCCGGCAGGGACTTCGTCCGGGCGATGGCCCGCACCGCGTCGGCCAGCGTGTGCCGGCCGCGGTACGGCATGCACAGCACTTGCAGCGGCGGCTGGCTGTGGACCGAGTACACGGGCACCACGTTCGTGTGCTGGAGGGCGGCCATCCGCTCCGGCTCGGCGGTCGCCCGCGAGGTGAACTTGAGCGCCACCGGGCGATCCGCCAGCCCCACCTGTTCGCCCAGGAAGACCGACCCGAACCCGCCCTGGCCGAGCTTCTCCACGATGCGGAAGCCGAGGACGATGTCGCCGATGTTCGGCATCCCCGCCGTGGCCGCCCCGCCCGCGTGCGCGGTCGGTTCCGGCTCCGCGGACAGTTGGATTTGCTTGCTGTGGTGCGGGGGCGGGGTCTCGACGAGCGACCCTCGGCCGGACGGGTAGGGCAACCCCGGCCGGCTGCCGCTCCCCAGGGCGGAGCGCAGGGGGGAGGACTTCGTGCCCACAGCAAGAGTGTTTTCCATCACGACGGACCCGGTGGCGAGATACGGGTTTTGAGACAGTCTGGCAATCTACCAACTAGAGCGCCTGAGCGGGCTGTGACGGCATTATCCGGCGAAAAATGCGAGAAATCGTCGGCCGAGTCCCGATTTTGACCGGATGCTCAAATTTTTCACCGGGACAATACCCCAAATTACCCAAACTACTATCTCGACTGAGACTCTTTGTATCCCGAACGCAACGCCGTTGCCTCAGATTTTTCACCCCGCCATGTTTTTCTCAGTTGCAGTGCCACGCTGCTGGTGTTAAAAGTCGTCGAATTGCCGCCCCGGAAACCGGGCCGGCTTCCCATGCGGGACAATCGCTAAACTCCGCGAGGACTCCAGCCGATATCTACGATGTGACTCCGTCCGACGGTTGGGGTACGCCCGAAATGAGTGACACCAAATCCTTGCTCCGCCGCATCTCCGCCTTCCGCGAACGGTTGGAGCAGCTGCCGACCCTCACCCCGACCGACGCGGTGGCGACCAAAACTCTTGCCACGGTGGTGCCGGCCGCTCTCCCGGCCGCGTGGCTGAGCCAGACGCTGCGCTCGCTGTCCGCCGCCCCTTCGGGTCCGGCGGCGACCCCGTCCAAACTGCTCGGCCGCGCCCGCCGGTTGGTGGAACAGGCCCGCGAACTGGTGGCCGCGCAGCGGGAGGTGTCCGACGACCCGTACTACGTCCGCATCGCCGGCACGCCCGACCCGCTGGTGGCGTACCACGGCGGCACCGTGTCCGCGACCGAAGCGGCGCTGCGGCTGCTGCAAGTGATGCCCGAATCGGCCGAGTTCCAGTCGCGGGTGTGCGACGGCCTCGAAACCGTCCTCGGCTCGGTGCGGGACCGCCTCGCGCTCACCGTCGCCTCGCTGGACCGCCGGCGGAAGGAGTTCGGCCGCGTCGAGCGGGTGGCGCGGCTGCTGTGCGACATCCAGGCCCGCCGGCTGGTGTCGTTCGCGTCGTTCGTCGGCGTCGCCGAAGAATTGATCGACGAGGCGCGGGCCGGGCTGCCGCTCCGGTTCCCGACGGTGCCGGCCGACCCGGTGCCCCGGTTCGTGGCCGCGCACGCCGTCACCGTCGCCGGGCTGATGGCTCGGCTGGTGGTTCACGACTTCGAGTGGGCCAATCAGCCGGTGATCCCGGTCGCCCTCGCGCTGATGATGGATGTCGGCATGATCCCGGTGCCGGCGGCGGTGCTGGGCAAGACCGGGGAACTGACCGCCGACGACCGCCGGCAGATCGACCGCCACCCGCAGGCCGGCGCGGACCTGCTCCGCGAGGTGATGCCGGAACTCGGCCCGCTGGCGGACGTGGTCGCCGCGCACCACGAGCGGCCGGACGGCACCGGCTACCCGAACGGCCGCGCGGCCGACGACGTGCCGTCCCTGGCCGCCTTCCTGCACGTCGCCGACGAGTACGCCGGCCGGCTGTCGGATCGCCCGCACCGGCCGGCCCACGACCCCCGCGCCGCGCTCACCGACCTGATGCTGGCGGCCGAGGACGGCAAGGCGAACAACGACTTCGTCGAGTACCTGCTGAAGCTGTCCTTCTATCCGGTCGGCACGGTGGTGGAGTTGACCGACGGGCGGGTCGGCGTGGTGGTGTCGGCGCACCCGACCAAAGTGGGCCTGCGGGCGACGGCGCGGCCGGTGGTGGCGGTGCTGACCGACGCCCGCGGGACGGTGCTGCCGCAGCCGCAGGTAGTGGACCTGGCCGGGGCCGAGTTCGGCGGCGTCGTGCGGGCGATCAGCACGGCCGAGAAGGTGAAGTTGTTCGCAACGACGCATCCGGATTTGTGCTGCTGACGAGCCGTGATCGCGATGGGCGGCATCATGTCCACCGAACCGGGAGGTTCGGCCGTGCGCGTGTTGAAGAGCAACCACCGCAAACTCTTCCAACTTGTCTACAGTTGGGACGGCGCGTTCCTGATTGGGGTCGGGGACGCACCGGATGGGGACGGGTGGATGGGTACGAGGGGCGTGGATTGTTGGGAGTTGGGTCGAAACGAGCCGGCACAACAAATCGACTACGGGCCAAAGCGCTGTGTCGCGAGCGTCTGCCCGCTTCCCGATCAGAAGGTCTTGGTTGGCGGGTCGCTCCCCACACGCCACCCTGACATGGCCCCGGATGCTTGGGCCGTGTCGGTCGTTGACCTGGCCGGACGTGAACGGCCGTGGCCGATGCCGGGCTGTAGTTACCCCTCGACCACCTCCCAATTGTCCTCCAGCCACCACGTCTTAGCAACTGTGGTCGCAGGGCAAGAACGATCACTTCTCGCGTATCGGTTTCCTCTCCGGAATCCCCCGGAATTGGCTTGGAAGGTACGCATTCAGCCGCTTCCGGGAGGGTATCTCGTCTGGTTGCTCAGTTGCATTTTCGACTCAACGCGAGAGCGGCTGTTGACCGTGGAACGTACCGCATTTTCAAGTGGTGCTCAAAAGCTCGTGGCCCGTTGGCGGTCCACAGAGACCGGGAAGGCACAGGGCAAGCCCATCTTCACCACGGAAGACATCAGTCTGGGGAATCAACTTGCCGCCAACGGCAACCGTCTGGTCGGATATCGGAACGGTGCCATCTTCAGCCGCGATATCTCGAATCCCACGGCCAGGCCGACGACGCTTCGGAGTCGCAAGCATTTCACCGGCCTTGCGGTTCACCCGGACGGCCGGCGGGTGTTCGCCACCTGCAACGACGAGACCGTCCGCGAGTACGACGCCGTCACGCAGCAAGAGCTGCAGGCGTATGCGCGGAAGGTCGGCAAGCTGACGTGCGTCGCCGTCGCGCCGGACGGCCTGACCGCCGCCGCCGGCAGCGACACCGGTAAAGTGGTTGTGTGGGACTTGGCGTGAGACCGAATCCTGGCGATTCGTGGACGCGGACGGCAGTGGGTGCGGCAATTGATTTTGGCAGGTTCAGGCGAGCGGGGGGCGTCAGCCCCCTGTTTCCGTGGGGATGTCGAACGCAACAGGGGGCTGACGCCCCCCGCTCGCCAAAATCCGCTGCCGCACCGGACGGCAGTTCGCAGGGGTCAAGGGCGCGACGAATCAGGTATAATGGCGGCCTCCGAACCCCAGGTGCCCGCCATGCTCCGCCTCGCCGCGCTGTTGCTGTTCACCGCCGCCGCCGCCGCTGCCGACCCGCCGAAGACGAACGTCGTCCTCCGCGGGGCCACCATTCACGACGGCTCCGGCAAGCCCGGCGTGACGGGCGACGTTCACATCCAGGGCGACAAGATCGCCGCCGTCGGCGAAGTCGGGAAAGTGGCCGGCGCGACGGAGATCGACGGCACCGGCCTCGTCGTCTGCCCCGGCTTCATCGACCTGCACACGCACTGCGACTCCGGGCTACTCGGCAAGGTCGGGCGGGCGAACAAGAACTACATCACGCAGGGCTGCACCACGGTGGTGACGGGCAATTGCGGCAGCGGGCCGGTGGACGCCGGCGCGTACTTCAAGAAGCTGGAAGCCGGCGGCATCGGCACGAACGAGATCCACCTCGCCACGCACAACAGCGTCCGCGAGCAGGTGATGGGCAATGCCAACCGCCCCCCGACCTCGGAGGAGCTAACGAAGATGGAGGCGCTGGTGGACAAGGCCATGAAGGACGGCACGTTCGGCCTGTCCACGGGCCTCATCTACACGCCCGGCACCTACGCCAAGACGGACGAGATCGCGGCGCTGGCGACGGTGGTGGGCAAGCACGGCGGGCTGTACGCCAGCCACATCCGCAACGAGGGCGGCGAGCTGCTGACCGCCATCGAGGAGGCGCTGACGATCGGCAAGGACGGCGGCTGTCGGGTTCACGTCTCGCACATCAAGGCGTCGGGCAAGAGCGCGTGGGGCACCTCCACGGCGGCGGTGGAGCGGATCGAGACCGCCCGCAAGAAGGGCCAGGAGGTGACCGCCGATCAGTACCCGTACATCGCCAGCAGTACCTCCCTGAAGGCCACGCTCATCCCCGCCCGCTACCGCGACGGCACCGACAAGGAGTACGTCGCCCGCCTGACCGACGCGACGACCGGGCCGAAGATTCGCGCCGTCGTGGCGGACGAACTGAAGGCCGACGGCGGCACGCGGATTCGGATCGCCCGCTACGCCAAGAACCCGAAGTGGCAGGGGAAGAACGTCGCCGCCATCGCCGAGGCCGAGAAGAAAGACCCGGCCGACGTGGTGATGGAGATCGAGCGGAACGGCGGCGCGCAGATCGTCAACTTCGGCATGACCGAGGACGACGTGCGGGTGTACATGAAGCGGCCGTGGGTGGCCACGGCCAGCGACGGCGGCGTGCAATCGCCGGGCGACACGGTGCCGCATCCCCGCAGCTACGGCACCTTCCCGCGCAAGATCGGCAAGTACGCCATCGAGGACGGCATCGTCAAGTTGGAGGACGCCATCCGCAGCAGCAGCGGCCTTCCCGCCGACATCCTGAAACTGATGGATCGCGGCTACTTGAAGCCGAAGTTCTTCGCCGACGTGGTGGTGTTCGACCCGAAGACGTACCGCGACACGGCCACGTTCGACAAGCCGCACCAGTACGCGGCCGGGGTGAAGTGGGTGTTCGTCAACGGCGTGCCGGTGGTGGCGGACGGCACGCACGACCCGGACGCCCTGCCCGGCAAGGTGCTGCGGTGGAAGGGGAAGTGAACTACCCTCTTCTCTTCGCGGCGACTTCAGGAGCCGCGCCAGCTACCGTCGCGGCTGGCGCGGCTCCTGAAGTCGCCGCGGAGACGCGCACAAACCCACACACCGCAACCAACCGCGACCACTCCCCATGCCCACGCTGTCCACCGTCGATCTGGTCATCGTCGCCGCGTACATCCTGGCGATGACGGCGCTGGGGGCGGCGTTCTCCCGCCGGCAGAAGGACCGCCAGGCGTACTTCGTCGGCGGGCGGAACTTCGGCTGGCCGATGATCCTCATCTCCATCGTGGCCACCGAGACGAGCGCGGTCACGTTCCTGAGCGTGCCCGGCACGGCGTACAACCCGGCCGGCGGCAACTTCACCTTCCTGCAACTGGCCGTCGGATACATCATCGGCCGGTGTCTGGTCGCCGCCCTCCTGCTGCCGGCGTACATGCGGGGCGAGCTGTTCAGCGCGTATCAGGTGCTGAACGAGAAATTCGGCCCGGCGGTGCAGCGGGTGGCGTCCGGCATTTTTCTGGCCACCCGCACCGTCGCCGACGGGCTGCGGCTGTATCTGACGGCGCTGGTGATGCAGTACGTCGGCCTGAGTATCGAGGCGGCGGTGATCGTCGTGGGCGTCGTCACCATCGTGTATACGTACCTCGGCGGTATGAAGGCCGTGCTGTGGACGGATGTGATCCAATTCGCCATCAAGATCGCCGGCGCGGTGCTGGCCGGCGCGTTCGTGCTGATGCTGTTGCCCGGCGGGTGGAGTCAGTTCGTCGAAGTCGGGTCGGCGGCCGGGAAGTTCACCGTGCTGAACCTCGACCCGTCGCCGGCGGTGGCGTACACGCTGTGGGCCGGGGTGCTGGGCGGGGCGGTGTTCAGCATGGCGTCGCACGGCGCGGACCAGATGATGGTACAGCGCTACCTGTGCGCCCGGTCGCTGGGTCAGGCCCGCATCGCGGTGGTGCTGAGTGGTATCGTGGTGTTCGTCCAGTTCGCGCTGTTCCTGGCCGTCGGCGTCGGGCTGTATGTGGCGAAGGAGGCCGGCGTGTTCGCCGTCGGCACCGCCACGAAGGACGAGGTGTTCGGCCTGTTCATCGTCACGAAGCTGCCGGTCGGCGTGGTCGGCATCCTGGTGGCGGCCATCCTCGCGGCGGCCATGTCCACGCTGTCCAGTTCGCTGAACAGTTCGGCCAACGCGGTCGTCACCGACTTCTATCAGCCGCTGCTCCCGGCCCGCACGGAGGCGCACTACGTCCTCGTGTCGCGGCTGTTCACGGCCCTGTTCGGGGTGCTGCAAATTCTCGTCGCGCTGGTCGCGCACTGGGCCGGCAGCGACCGCAGCGTGGTGGACCGCGTGCTGGCCGTGGCCGGGTTCACGACGGGCTTGGTCCTCGGCCTGTTCCTGCTCGGCCGGTTCCGCCGGCCGGTGCCGGGGTGGGCGGCCATCGCCGGCTTGTGTACCGGCTTTTGTGCCGTCCTGGGGCTGTGGCTGCCCGCGCAGTTCGGCGCGCCTATATTGGCATGGCCGTGGTTCGCGCCCGTCGGCGCGGGCACGACCGTCCTCGTCGCCCTGCTCGCCGCCCGCCTCGCCCCGGCCCCGCCGCATGGACCCGCTCCAACACCTGCCGACCGAGAGCCGCAACCCGGCGTCCGCCCGGCTGGATGACCTGTCGTCCGCCGAACTCGTCGAGCTGATGACGGCCGAGGACGGCAGCATCGCGGCGGCCGTCCGCACGCAGACGGACAAGATCGCGGCGGCCATCGACGCTGTGGCCGAGCGGCTGGCGGCGGGCGGTCGGCTCATTTACCTCGGCGCGGGCACGTCCGGCCGGTTGGGGGTGCTGGACGCGACCGAGTGCCCGCCGACGTTCCAGACCCGTCCGGAGCAGATCGTCGGCCTGATCGCGGGTGGCCCTGCCGCCATGTTCCGCGCGGTGGAAGGAGCCGAGGACTCCGAGGAACTCGGCAAGGCCGACCTCGAAGCCCTGAACCTGACGGCGGCGGACGCGGTGTTCGGCATCGCCACCAGCGGGCGGACGCCGTACGTGCTGGGCGCGCTACGGTACGCCAAGAGTGTCAACGCCCTGACACTGGCGTTCGCGTGCAACCCCGGTTCGCCAGTGGAAGCGCTCGCCGACATCGCCATCGTGCCGGTGGTCGGGCCGGAAGTCCTCACCGGCTCGACCCGCCTGAAGGCCGGCACCGCGACGAAGCTGGTGCTGAACATGGTCAGCACCGGGGCGATGGTCCGACTCGGCAAGGTGTTCGGCAACCTGATGATCGACGTGAAGGCGACGAATACGAAGCTGGTGGCGCGAGCGAATCGAATCGTCCGCGCGCTGACCGGGCTGGACGAGGCATTGGCGACCGAGGTGTTGACCGCGTGCAACGGCGAAGTGAAGACGGCACTGGTGGCCAGCCTGGCGAAGGTGTCGCCGGACGAGGCGCGGGGGTTGTTGAAGGCGAACGGGGGGCGGGTGAAGGAATCTCTGGTCCCCCTCCCCCTTGGGGGAGGGGGACCAGCAAACAGACAAGACCTCGTCCTCGGCATCGACGGCGGCGGCACGACCACGCAATGCCTGCTGGCCGACCGCGCCACTGGCGCGGTGATCGGCCGGGGCGACGCCGGGCCGTCGAACATCCAGTCCGTGGGCGTAGCGGCGGGATTGGCCGCGCTGGACGAGAGCATCGACCGAGCCTTTGCCGCCGCGAAACTGGACCGCGCGACCGTCGCGTCCGCCTGCCTCGGGTTGGCCGGGGTGGACCGCCAGGAAGGGCTGGACGTGATCCGCGAATGGGCCGCGCGGGTGGGCTTGGCCGACACGGTGACGGTGGCGAACGACGCCACGCTGCTGCTCGCCGCCGGAACTCCGGACGGGTGGGGACTGGCCGTCATCGCCGGAACGGGTAGCATCGCGTTTGTGAAAACACTCGCCGGCGCGGTCGGGCGGTGCGGCGGGTGGGGCCACCTGCTGGGCGACGAAGGGAGCGCCTACTCCATCGCCCTGACCGCGCTGCGGGCCGCGTGCCGGAGCTTCGACGGGGTGACGCCGCCGACGCTGCTGGTGGAGCGGTTCGTGACGGCGATGAACCTGACCGCCGCGCCGGAGTTCATTTACTCGGTGTACCGCGGGGCCTGGGACCGGTCGGCCGTCGCCGGCTTGGCTCCCGTGGTGTTCGCGGCGGCCGCCGACGGGGACGCGACGGCCGAGGCCATCGTGACCGAACAGGCGACGGAGTTGGCGCGGACGGCGGCGCGGGCGGTGATCGAGAACGGCCTGCCGACGGCCGGGCTGCCGGTGGCGGTGGCCGGCGGGGTGCTGACCAAGAGCGGGCGGTTCCGCCAGCGGTTCCTGGCCGCCCTCGCCGACAACGGGGTGTCACCGGGGCCGGTGCGGGTGGTGACGGAACCGGCCGTGGGGGCGGTCGTCCTGGCGCGACGGGCTTCCGAGGCGCGTTGAGGGGAATGCCGATGTACTGCCTGCACTGCGGCCGGGAAATGACGCTGACCGACGGCGTGTACGCCTGCGCGGCCGGCGGGATGACGCTCACCCCGCACCTGCACGACGTGTTCGCCGAGCGGTTCCCCGTGCGGAAGCCGCGGCCGGAGGGCGTCGTGGTGGGCCGCAAGCTGGCCCAGTGGTTCTGCCCCGGCTGCGGCATCCCGCTGGAACGGGCCATGAAGTGTTCCGCCTGCGGCCAGTCCATCCGCGACCAGATCTTCCGCCTCGTCGAACTCCCCCCGCACGCCGACGAGTCGCCGGCGACATGACCCACCCCGCGCTGGCCGCGTTCCCCGTCGTCGTCGCCGAGGACGTGTCGTGGGGCGACATGGACTCGTTCGCCCACGTCTCCAACATTGTCTTCTTCCGCTACTTCCAGAACGCCCGCATCGAGTACATGACTCGCGTCGGCTGGTTCGCGGCGATGGCGACGGTCGGCCTCGGCCCCATCGTCAAAAGTACCGCCGGCACCTTCCGCAAGCCGCTGAAGTACCCGGATCGCCTGCTCATCGGCGCGCGGGTGACGAAAGTGGAGACCGACCGGGTGACGTTCGCGCACCTGCTCGTCAGCACCGCGCACGACGCCGTGGCCGCCGACGGCGAGGCGGTGATGGTGTGCGTGGACTATCGGAACGGGGGCAAGGCCGAGCTGCCGGCCGACGTGCGGGCGAAGATCGCGGCGTTGGAGGGACGGTGAAATGGGTTTGCCGCGAGGCATCGCCGAGCGCGTGAACCGCACGCGCTCGGCGA
>JAYTTN010000559.1:0-4581 GCA_043745295.1 Fimbriiglobus sp.
CCCGTCCGCCGTCCCACCGGGACTCGTTTCTGTTTCCGCTCGAGTCCCAGGGGTTCCGCTCACTCCGTTCGCCAGTCACCCCTGGCTACAGGCAACCGCACCTCCGGTGCGAGTCGTGCGAACTCAACCCAACTTCACCCGTAGCACCTTCCGGCCCAGGCGCAACACCAACCCGTCGGTCACGGGCACGGGGGTCTTCCACTCGGCCGGTTTGGTCTTGTCCGGGCCGTAGTTGAACGCCCCTTCCTCGACCTTCTTCCGCGCCTCGCCGCCGCTCTTGGCGAGGCCGGCCAGCACCACCAGCTTCTGCGCCGTCACCGCGCCGTCGGTCAACTCCGACGCCGGGATCATCACCTCGTCGATCTGATCCGGGTCACCGCCCTTGCCGCCGAACTGCTTGTCCCAGTCGGCCAGCACCTGTTCCGCCGCCGCCGGGCCGTGGAACCACGTCACGATGTCCGCCCCCAACCGCTTCTTCGCCTCGCCGGGGTGTCCGGCCAGGATGCCGGCCACTTCGCCCTCGCTCCGATCCGACAGTAGCGCGAACCACTCCCGCATCAGGTCGTCCGGGATGCGCATGGTCTTGCCGAACTGCTCCTTCGCCACCTCGCCGACGCCGATGAAGTTGCCGACGCTCTTGCCCATCTTCTTCACGCCGTCGGTGCCGCGAAGGATCGGCATGGTCATGCACACCTGCGGTTCCTGCCCTTCGCCCTTTTGCAGGTCGCGGGCGACCATCAGGTTGAACAACTGCTCGGTGCCGCCGAGTTCCACGTCGGCCCGGATTTCCACCGAGTCCCACCCCTGCATGAGCGGGTACAGGCACTCGTGCAGGTAGATGGGCGTGCCGGCGGCCATGCGATTGCTGAAGTCCTCGCGGGCCAGAATCTGCTGCACGGTGGACCGGCCGAGCAGCTTCAGCATCTCGGCGAAACCCCACTTCCCGAACCAGTCGCCGTTCGGCCGCACCTCGGCCGTGGTCACGTCCACGACCTTGGCGATCTGGATCAGGTAGTTCTCGGCGTTCTTGGCGATCTGCTCCGGCGTCAGCCCGGCCCGCGACGCATCGCGCCCGCTCGGGTCGCCGACCATCGCCGTGGCGGTGCCGATGATGAGGACGGCCGTGTGACCGAGTTCCTGGAACTGCCGGAGCTTCCGCAGCGGGACCGTGTGCCCGAGGTGAACGTCGAACCCGGTCGGGTCGATGCCGTACTTGATCCGCAGCGGCGCGTTCGTCTTCACGCCGCGTTCCAGCTTGGCGCGGAGGTCGCG
The DNA here is from genome assembly GCA_043745295.1 of Fimbriiglobus sp. Taxonomy (GTDB): domain Bacteria; phylum Planctomycetota; class Planctomycetia; order Gemmatales; family Gemmataceae; genus JALHQU01. The sequence goes on from JAYTTN010000559.1 coordinate 1,273, forward strand.
CTCGGTCTCCACTTGGGCCGCGCCGCGGAGGAGGATCGAAAGCTGCTCATCGACCGGACGGAACATGGCACTCACCCGAAGGAACAACGGACACCGACGCTACGGAGAGTTGTATCGGCGGGGAGGTTCGCCGCGAGGCAACGCCAAGCGCGGCGCGTGCGGCGATGCCTCGCGGCAAACCGATCTTGGTACGATTCCCCGATTCCCGGTGGTCCGGTCGCACTGGTGACGTAGGATCGTCGGATAAGTCGTCGCAACCGTTCGAGGGGGTCGTCATGTCGCGGGTCACGTCGTTCGTCGTGCTTCTGTACGTTGCGGGGTTCGCTCCGGCCGGGGAGCTGGTGGCCGGGATCGAACTCGGCGGCAAGGGGGTGAAGGGCACCGTCGTCGAGTACGACCCGACTGGCCCCGGCGCGGTGACGGTGAAGGACTCGGCCACCATCAGCACCGCCCTCGCCGACCTGGAGGACGGCAAGTTCAAAGCCGAGAACATCGTCAAGTCTGCCGATGCAGTGCGAACGCTCATCAAACAGTTCGGCGATAAGCACGGCATCCCGGCCGCGAAGGTGGTCGTCGCCGGCAGTAGCGGCATCGTCGCCACGAACCGCGACGAGTTGTCGGCCGCCGTGCAAAAGGTGACGGGCAAGCCGCTCACGTTCATCACCGCCGAAGAGGAAGTCGGGCTAACGATCCACGGGCTGGGCCTCCGGAAACAGCCGACGCCGGCGAACCTGGACATCGGCGGCGGCAACACAAAGGGCGGCCACTTCGCCGACGGGGGCGGGAAGAAACTCGTCTCCTTCGCGGGCATTCCCGGCACGGTGGCGCTGACGGCGAAGGCGAAAGCCGCCGGCGGCGACTACCCGACGGCCGTGGCGAAACTGGCCGACGAACTCGTGTCGGAACCGCTGAAAGCCGTCGCCGCGCGGGATACCGGGTGGAAGGATCAGCCGACGATCTACCTGACCGGCGGGTCGGTCTGGGCGGCGGCCACGCTGCTTCATCCCGCCAAGGTCCGCGACCCGTTGGTGCCGCTCACCCGCAAGGACGCCGTGGCGTTCCTCGCTCGGGTTGTCAACGACCCGACGCCGGATCTGTCGGGCATCACCGACCCGGCGCTGAAGGCGGCCGCGGAAGCGGAGTGGAAAAAGGTGACGGCCGTCTACTCGGCCGAAAGCCTGCTGGCGGGCGCGCACATCCTACACCGGCTGTTCGAGGAGTTGCCGCTGGACGGCAAGCCGACCGCCTTCGCCCGGAGCGGCGGCACGGCGTGGATTCTGGCGTATGCGCTGGCCGAATCGACGCCGACGCCAGCCGCCGCGCCCCCATCGGTGTCCGTCCAATCGCAGCCATTCCCGCCGGTGTTCCTGAACCCCCAGCCGATCCCCCCGTTCGCGCCGGGCGTGGTCTTCCAACTCGCGTCGCCGATCTTCGTGCCCACCGCGCCATGCTGCCCGCTGCCAGCCTGCGGCCCCCGCGTCCGCGTCGGGTTGCTGCAACGGCTGCGGGGGTATCGATAAGATGCCACTCCCGCGCGGCTTGTGAACCCGCCGCGAAGAGGCTTCGAGACTCCCCATGATCGCGTCCGCCGACCCCACCGTCGTCGAGTTCGACGTTCGCACCGACGAGATGCTCGTCAACATGGGGCCGCAACACCCGTCCACGCACGGCGTGTTGCGCTTGGCCCTGACCACCGACGGCGAGGTGGTGTCGAACGTCGTCGCGCACCTCGGCTACCTGCACCGCTGCGCCGAGAAGATCGGCGAGAACATGACGCCGATCCAGTTCATCCCGTACACGGATCGCATGGATTACCTGGCGGCGATGAACATGAACCTCGGCTACTCGCTGGCCGTGGAGAAGCTGTGCGGGGTGACGGTGCCGGAGAAGGCGCAAGTGCTGCGCGTGTTGATATGCGAGATGAACCGCATCGCCTCGCACCTCGTCGGCATGGGCGCGTACGGCCTCGACCTCGGCAGCTTCAGCCCGTTCCTGTACGCCTTCCGCGAGCGGGAACACATCCTGGATCTGTTCGAGGACGCCTGCGGCGCGCGGCTGACGTACAGTTACCTGACCATCGGCGGGGCGCACGACGACCTGCCGCCGGGGTGGCTCCAGCGGTGCCGGACCTTCCTGAACTACTTCAAGCCGCGCATCCCCGAGTACCACGCGCTGCTGACGAACAACCACATCTTCGTGAAGCGGACCGCGGGCATTGGCGTGTTGACGAAGGCGATGGCCCTGGACTACGGCTGCACCGGGCCGGTGCTGCGCGCGTCGCTGGACAAGCGGAACGGCGACCCGGACTGGGACCTGCGGAAGACCGAGCCGTACTCCGGGTACGCCGACTACCGGTTCGACATTCCCATTCCGCCGTTCCCGAACGCCCCGCCCGGCGCGGTCATCGGCGACTGCTGGCACCGCTTCTACGTGCGAATGCTGGAAGTGGTGCAGGCCATCCGCATCTGCGAGCAGGCGATGGACCGCTACGAGAAGTTGCAAGCCGAGTGGGAGGCGGTGCAGGCCAAACTCGGTGAGGCGGCGAAGGCCGAGCCGAAGGGGAGCGAGGCCAAACGGTTGGCCGAGGCAGCGGCGGCGAAATACTCGCACCGCATCGAGCCGCCGAAAAACCTGACGCCCGGCGAGGTGTACGTCGAGACCGAGTGCCCGCGCGGGCAGATGGGGTTCCACGTCGTCGGCCGACCGGGGAAGGAGCCGGTGCCGCTGCGGGTGCGGGCGCGGTCGGGCTGCTTCAGCAACCTGTGCGTCATCCACGAGCTGACGCGGGGCTGCCTGATCGGCGACCTGCCGGCCGTCGTCGGCAGCCTGGACGTGGTGATGGGCGAGATCGACCGGTAGAATGACCGGAGTCACCGAAGGGAGATTGCCATGAGCGCCGTTCTCACTCCGCCGCCAATGCCGTCCGCCGCCTCGCCGAAGCGGATGACCTTGCAAGAGTTCTCCGACCGGCACGGCGGGGACTATGTGGAACTCATCGATGGCCAAGTCGTGGAGTTGCCGATGGCTCATCCGAAACACGGCCGGACGTGCGCCCGAGCGACGTTCCTGCTGATGCTGCACGTCGATGCCCAAGACCTCGGACACGTCTGCTCCAACGACTCGTTTGTGAAGGTGCCGCTGAGGCACGACTCCACCCGCGTGCGCGGGGCGGATGTCTGCTTCTTCAGCTACGCCCGTGTTCCGAAGGGGCCGATGCCGGGCGGTCTCCTGGACGAGACGCCGGAACTGGTGATCGAGGTGCGGTCGCCGTCCGACACCTGGACCGAAGCCCACGAGAAGACCGAGGAG
>JAYTTN010000560.1:0-17408 GCA_043745295.1 Fimbriiglobus sp.
CAACTGAGGTGGTTCGCCCCTTGCTGGCGCGGCGGGCTAACAAAACCAGACCCGCCGACCGTCCGTTTCGCGGATCGGCAGCGGGTGTGTGGAAGGTGTGTCGAGTACCGAGGGCCGGACTTGAACCGGCGACCTATCGCTTATGAAGCGACCGCTCTAACCGCTGAGCTACCCCGGCGAGAACACCCAATTTACAGCGGCGGTCGGGACTGGCAAGACGATTTGGCGGGGCGGGAAAAAGCGGGTTTCCTCACCGCCGTCTGGGACGGTTTAGGTGATGTCCCCGCGAGAATTCCCATGCCCGCCGCCCTCCGACCACCTGCCGTGACCGCCGCCGCCGTGCTGCTGATCGTCGCCGGGGCGGACGCGATCCTGGCCGGCGTGTGGTTTTTCGGCACGCTGGTACTGGGGTACGGTGGGCCGTGCGGGTGCTTCTTCTGCGGGCTAAGCCCGGTGCCGGTTGTCGTCGGCGCGGCACTCATCCGAAAGAGTGTGCACATCTGGAATGGGGGGGCAGACGACGTGGCCGGTTCCGGTGTCGCATTCATCGTGTTCGGGGCGAGTTGCCTGCTACTGGTCGGGCTGTTCGGCTGCGAGACGGTGACGCTTTGGCGGGCCGCCGGCTGGAGCTTTTCCGAGCGGCGGTTCCGCGAGGCGGCAATGGTGGCGACCGCGGTGGCGAACGCCGTCGCCGTTATCGTGGCCGGTGGACTGCTGTGCCGGTGTGGGAAGCCATACGTGGCGTGGCGGGACGAATTCCCGGAAACGGACGAGTAGACGCTTCCCGCGCCCGTCCCCGTCCGGTAAGTTGCCGTCTTAATCCGCCCACGACCGGAGGTGCCTGCCATGGCCCGTGACCGCGATGATCGGGATGAACGCGAAGAGGAGGACGAACGGCCCCGCCGCCGGCGGCCGAGGGACGACGACGAGTACGAGGACCGCCGCCCGCCGCAGACGACCAACCCCGGCAGTGCGAAGGCGGCCGCCATACTATGGATGATCTTCGGCGCTCTCGCCATCGCCTCCGCGCTCATCGAGGGGATGGTGTTGGCGGCGGTCGGCGGGTTCACTCCCGCCGTCATCGCCCGCCTGGTGGTGGGGGCCGCGTTCCTCGTCACCGGCATTCAGACCCTGACCGGCTCCGTCAGTTCCATCAAGGGGGCGGGCATCGCGTCGGTGATCCTCGCCTCACTCGGGCTGATCGCGGGGATCGTCATCTTTGTCGCCGGCGCGGCGCTCGGAGCGGCCCGGGGAAGCCCCTTGTTGATCCTTGTGGCCGCCATCGCCCTGATCGGCCCCACCATGCTGATGGCCGGTGGCATCCTGGCCATCGTCGGCAGTAAAAAATACGGCCGCTGGCGGGCGTACAAGAAACAGCAGGCCAGTGCCGGACGGCGTCGGCGGCCGGAGCGAGACGAATACGATGAGGAGGAAGACCGCCCGCGCCGGAAGCGGCCGCGACCCGACGACGAGGAGTAGGCCAACGCGAACGATGCGGGGGGCCACCTCTCCCCGTTGGGAAGAGGTCGGTTGCGGAGCAACCGGGTGAGGGGTCTTGTCGGGAATCAACCCCTCACCCGCCTCGTGCTTCGCACGATTCGACCTCTCCCCAGCGGGTACTCTGATGCATTCTTATGGAGAGGCTGGTTCTCCAACAGGTTATGAAAACCACCACCCGCCCGATGACGAAGTCCGCCCCGGCGGTGGCCCGGCAGGCGATGGCCGTCGCCCGCGACGCGCTGCCGCCGTACTCCGCGCCGAGGTCGCGGAAAACGTACACCCGGCACCCGGGTCAGCCGGTACGACGCAGTCCGCGCCGGCCGCCGCGCGGTTCAGCGGCGGTGGCCGAAATGGACGGTCGCTCTGAACATCCGCTCGCACCGGATGCGGAGCACCCGCAAGCATCCGCCGGCGAAGTACCGCAAGCAGATGCTCCGCCGGTTCCGCAGGCCGAAGTCGAAGCGGAAGCGGACGGAGCGGACGGGGCGTCGGGTGTACGGCCAGCCGTGGCAGGTGGGGAGCGGATTCAGCCGGCTGAAACGTCTGCTCCGCAGCACCGTCCGAGCCGTCAAATGGGTGAACCAGAAGCGGGAACTGATGCTGCGGGTGAACGTCGATAACCTCATGCTCCTCGCGGCGCGAGAAGGACGCAACAGAGCACCCAACGGGGAGAAGTGGGGCGTGGTTGCGGTACCGCGAAAGTGCCTCCATCCCGGAACGACACCCGCAACACATCAATACTCCTGCAACAGCATCGTTCCGTCCGCCGTGAACCAGCCGCGTCCGTCAATCTGATACACCCCACCGCCGCGTTGCGCGAGGAACATCACGACGGCATCGCACAGGCGGTCGAGGGTGGCCTCGTCCGGGTGATCGATGGGTTTGCGGACTGTTACCATCTGTTTCGTCTGGATGACCTTCTCCATGAGCATCCCGTTGCTCGGGCTGTACGTCTGCGTCTCCAGTTCGGCGGCGTAGGCGTTCAGGTCGTCGCGGAGGTCGTCCTCCTTCGTCAGGTAGCGGGCCAGCATCACCGGCGAACCGCTGGCGGGCCGCAGTTCGCCGGTCGTCCAGCCGTGGGTGTCGCCCTTGAAGTGCGGCGCGTAGGCGAACCCCAGCGCGTGCAGGTGGCCGGCCAGCTCCGCCGGGGGTACTTCGGTGTCGGTCGGGGAGAAGACGCGGAGCCACATGGGGTACCTTCTGGCGAGCCGCGACCGCGAGGGAGTGGCATCGGACGGGAAGATGCCGCTCCCTCGCGGTCGCGGCTCGCAAGCGTCACCCCACCTTCTTCAGGAAGCTGACGCGGCCGGTGCTGACCCACTCGACGACGAAGATGTTGCCGTCCGTGTCGAACGCGGCGTCGTGCGGGTGGACGAACTTGCCAGCCGGCCACTCCTTCGGCTTGCTGCGGATGTCTTGCGTGAGAACCTTCTTCCGCCAGTCGGCGTCTTCGCCCAGGTGGACGATCAGTTCGTTGCCTTTGCCGAACAAGCTCACGCGGGCGTGCAGGTCGGGCACCATCAGCACGTCGCCGCGGGTCTTGGCGTGGGCCGGGAACAGCACCACCTTGCCGGACTCGGTGGCGGTGAGGGCCTTGCCGTCCAGGTCGAACGTTTGCAGGCGGGCGTTGGCGCGGTCGCACACCACCAGCACCGGGGCCTTCGGGTCGCGGGTATCGACCCAGTTGCCGTGCGCCGTGCGCATCTGGCCGAGGGCGGTGCCGGTGCCGCCGAACACCTTCACCAGCTTGGCGTCCTTGTCGTACCGCAGCATGTAGTTCGAGCCGTAGCCGTCGCCGACGATGAACCCGCCGTCCGGGGTGAAGCAGATGTTCGTCGGGTTGTAGGTCCGCTTGGCGTCCTTGTACTCGTCGCACTCCGGGCGGCCCATCTTCCACACCACTTCGCCCGTCAGGGTGGTCTTCAACACCTTCAGGTCGGGCGTCCAGGTGTTGGACAGGTAGGCGAACTCGTCGCTGCCTTCCTTGCGGATTTCGATGCCGTGGCCGCCGCCGTGGAAGTCCTGGCCGAACGACCGCACAAATTTGCCGGCCGCGTCAAACACCAGCACGGTGTCCATCTTCTTGCCGACGCCCTGGTGCGTGATGTAGACGTTGCCGGCGCTGTCGAGGGCGACGTTGTGCGTCGTCTGCCACGTGTAGTCGTTCGGCAGCGTGCCCCAGGCGTGGGTGGTCACTTCGTACTTGTGGCCCTCGACGCCCAGCACCGGGTTCTTCGCCCCGGCCTTGTCCTCGGCCCCCAAGATGATCGGGCCGGACGCGGCGGCGACGGCGGTGGCGGCGGACGCTTTCAGGAAGGTGCGGCGGCGCATGACGGCGGACTCCGGGAGAGGGGGACCGGAAGGCAGTGTAAACGCCGACCGGCGGAGGGGCAACCGGGTGAGAGGCGAACCCGGCCCGCAAGGGCCGTGGGAGGTGGAAGAGGCGGGCAGACCCGATAAACTCGCTGCCGTGACCCACGCCGGAACGGATCACATCATCTCGTGCCCCCAACACCACCCATGAAAACCGTCTTCTTCGACTTCGGCAACGTGATTGGCTTCTTCGATCACTACCGCGCGGTGGACAAGCTGCTCCGCTTCACTGAAGTGCCCCGCGAGGCTCTCTTCGAGGCGCTGTACGGGAGCGACCTGGAACTCGCCTACGAGCGGGGCGACATCACCACCGACGAGTACATCCGCCGGGCGCTCACCGTCGGCCGGCTGACCTGTTCGCCGGAGGTGTTCCGCCGCGATTTTGAGGACATCTTCTGGCCGAACCCGGCGGTGTGCGACTTGGTCCCGAAGTTGAAGCCGGCGTACCGCGTCGGCCTCGCCAGCAACACCAACGACGCGCACTTCACGCATTACTCGGCTCAGTTCGCGGACACGCTGCGGCACTTCGACGCGCTCTGCCCCAGCCACCGCGCCCGATCCCGCAAGCCGGACGGCGCGTACTTCGCCTACTGCCAGCGGCACGCGAACGCGGACCCGGCCGAGTGCGCGTTCGTGGACGACCTGCCGGAGAACATCGCCGCCGCGAACGGCCACGGGTGGAAGGGGGTGCTGTACCGACCGGACACCGACCTCGGGGCGGCGCTGGCGGCCGTCGGCGTGGTGGTCTGAGACCCGCACCCGTCACCGGGTGGCGTCTCGGTGTGTCGGCGTTCGCTCCGCGAACGGCGGCAATCCGGGGTTCGTCCGACCTCACCGCCGCGCGGCCGGGTCGATAGACTGGCAACCTCTCCGGTACACCCGCGCGGACACGCCATGACCCCCGCCCCCGTTCCGGCCCCGTCGCGCCCCGCCTTCGGCGGCTGGCTGCCGCTGCTCGGCGGCCTCCTCTGGGCGGGCGGCGCGGTCGCCGGGTGGGTGGTCGGCCGCCGCGCCGGGTGGTCCGCCGGGGAACTGGTGATCGCCGGGTCGGTGTGGGTGCTGCTGCTGCTCGTCGTCGCCCGGCAGCTCCTCCGCGACCTGTTCGGCCCGGTGTTCGTGTACGAGGTGGTCCGCGTCGGCCGGCGTCCCAGCACGTTCATCCTCCGCTGGGTGTACGTCGGGGCCATCCTCGTGCTGCTGGGGCTGCTCTACTTCTCCTGGTCCTACTCGATGGAGCAGAAGGGGTACAGGGGGAACGTGCCGCCGGTGCGCCTCGCGGAGTTCGCCACCCTGTACTTCGAGGTCGTGGCCGTCGTCCAACTCGCGGTGGTGGTGCTGCTGACGCCGGGGTACGTCGCCGGCACCATCTCGAACGAGAAGGAGCGGCAGACGCTCGAATTCCTGCTGGCCACCGACCTGAAGAACCGCGAGATCGTGTTCGGCAAGCTGGCCGCGCGGACGATCACGCTGGGCATGTACGTGCTGGCCGGGCTGCCGGTGCTGGCCTTCCTGCAACTGTTCGGCGGTATCGACCCCGACCTGGCGCTCGCGTCCGCCGCCGCCGCGATTCTCACGGTCCTCGGCCTGTCCGCCCTCTCGCTCGCCTTCTCGGCGGCCTTCAAGAAGTCCCGCGACGCCATCGCCGTGACGTACCTGGTGGTGATCGGCTACCTCGCCGTTTCGCTCACTCTGGCCATCGTCGTCCGCGAAGTCTTGGTCCGAAAGGGAACGCACTTGAGCGACTTCGGCCTGTTCGTGGTGGACTGGCAGGCGGTGGCGGAGTGGTTCGCGTCCGGCAACGCGGCCTACGTCTACCCGACGGAGACGCGCGGCCGACAGGTGGACGGCGACCTGATCGCCCGGATGCTCGGCCGGTACGCCGCGTTCTGGGGGGTGGTCACGCTGCTGGCGCTGCTTTACGCCGTTACCCGGCTGCGTGCGGTGGCGCTGAAGCAGAGCTACGGCACGCCGCGCACCGCGCCGGCGCGGATCGCCGCCGCCCGACCGGGGATGGGCACGCTGCCGGTGCTGTGGCGCGAGGTGTTCGGCAGCGGCGGGCGGCTGGCTGTTCCGCATCGTCGTCGTCGGGCTGGTGGCGACAGTGCCGACCATCGGGGCGTATGTGATCTTCTTCGACGGCGGGCGGCGGTGGAACCCGACGTTCCAGTCGCAGTGGGCGGAGTTCGTCCGGAGCATCAGCGTCTGGGTGCGGGTGACGACCGGCGTGCTGACGACGGTGATCTTGTTCGGCGTCGCCCTGCGGGGCGCGGCGGCGGTGGCCGGCGAGCGGGACAAGGACACCTGGCTGAGCCTGATCTCGGCCCCGCTCGCGCCGGCCGAAGTGCTGTTCGGCAAGTGGCTGGGGTGCGTGATGACCATGCGGTTCGCCTACGGCGTGCTGCTCGGCGTGTGGGCCGTCGGGCTGGCGTTCCGGGCCGTCAACTTCGGCATGCTGCTGGTGACGATCGGGCTGGTGGCCCTGTACGCCTCGGCGTTCAGTTGGGTCGGCATCCTCTGCTCGCTGACGGCGAAAACGACGCTGGGGGCGAGCCTGCGGGCGTTCGCGGCGACGGCGTTCCTGGGCGGCGGGTTCTGGCTGCTGTTCCTGCTCTGCTGTGCCCTGCCGATGAGCATCTCCGGCGGCGGCAGCCGGGAGACGTTGGAAATCCCGATGGCCTTGCTGCTGGGCGGGACGCCGCCGTACGTCGCCGGGTGGGCACCGATGACGAAGCTGGACCAGGAGGGGATGGGACCGTTCCATCCGAACGAGTTCAACGGCGTCGGGCCGGTCGGGCCGGTGGTGGGCACAGCCGTCTGGGTCGGGCTGACGGTCCTCTTCGCCGCGCTCGCCCTCCGGCTGATGACGAAGGCGATGAACCGCCAGGAGCGGGACGGTCCGGACCCGTTCTGGCGAAAGCCGTCCCCGCCCCGGCGTCGCGCGACGCGGGCCGAGTGATCCCACGTTCCAGGGGACTTGGTCATGTGGTCCTTCCTCGTCATCGTGGTGCTGGCGTCGCGCGGGACGGATCGCCTCGGCGACCCGCTGCCGCCCGGCGCGGTCGCGCGGTACGGCAGCTCGCGGTTCGTTCACCCGAAGAGCCTGCACGATTTCAACTGGGGCTGGCGACTCCAATTCCACCCGACCCGGAGTGAGTTCTATCTGCTATCCGACGGCCGAGCGGATGTCGGTACGTCCGGCTGGACGGTGCCGACCGGCGAACGGGTGTTCCGACGCGGCGAGACCTCCGACCGCGCGAAGGCCACCCTCGGCGTGGTGTTCGCGGACAACGGCCGCTTGCGGCTGGAGCTGCCCGGCACCAACCACGCCACAGTGTTCGACGACAAGTCGAACCGCTTGCTGCACGCGGTGGCGTATGACGCGAAGAAGGAGGTGGCACTGCTCGGCGTCGTCGGCGACCGGCTGGCGGCGTGCGAGCGACCGACGATGGGGGCGTGGGCGGTGACGTTCCGCCGACTCGCCGACGGCCTGGCGGTCGGCCCGACGATTCCCGTCTACTGGCCGAAGCAAGCCGTCCTGTCGCCGGACGGCAAGACGCTGAGCGACGTGGACCCGGACACCTTCGTCCTTCAGCAGTACGACACCGCCAGCGGCCGCCTGACCGCGTGGTGCAAGCTGCTCGCGGCGGAGCGGGGCGAGACGGAACCCCGCTGGCACGTTCAGCCGTCCGCCGACGGCCGCCGGCTGTTCGTCACCGGGCACCTCTTCGAGAAGCGGCAGAAGGGCTACCCCGGCTACCCCGTGGGCACGGTTCAGGTGTTCGATTTGGCCACCCGGCGGGTGATCGCCAAGCACACGCACGTCCTGGACGAAGCCGATGCGGATCGGCTGATGCACGGCCGCGAGCTGTTCCCCAGCGGCGCGTTCGACGAGCCGACGGTGTCCGACGACGGGCGGTTCATTGCGTGGCGGGGCCGCAGTTGGCGCGTCTCGCTGCGGCACCTGGAAAGCGGTCGCGTGCTGCTGACCCCGACCGCCACCGACAGGAAGCAGATCGCGTTCAGCCCGGACGGCCGGCGGATGGCGGCGACCAGCGACGGCACGGTTCAGGTGCTCGACACCGCGACCGGGCAGCCGATCCGCACCGACGGCGCGCCGGGCATGACGCACTTCACCCACGAGCTTTCGCCCGACGGCGCGCGAGTGGCGGTCACGTCCTACGACGGGTCGGTCTGGGTGTACGACGCGGCGACGGCCGAACCGCTTTGGCACACGCCCGCCGGGCCAGGCTTCTACCCGCACGCGCACTTCGACGCCACGGGGAAGTTCCTGCTCGCCGAAGCCGGGCCGGAGAAGGTGTTCGCGCGGGTGTACGACGCGACCACCGGCAAGCCGCTCGGCGACGAGTGGCGGCAATTCGCCCGCACCACACCGGTCGTGATCGGCGACGGCAAGCAGCTTCGGGACGCGGCGCGATCGGGCGGCGCGCTCCGCGCGCGGGTCCGCGATTCGGCGACCGGCAAGGTGCTCTCGGCGGTGCCGCTGGATCGCCCGGCCGACGACGACGAGGACCGCACCCGAGCGGTCGTGACGCGCGACGGCACACGGGTCGTGGCGTACACGTCGAAGGCGGTCGCTGTGTACGACGCGGTGTCGGGGAAGCGCCTGGCCTCGCTGGTGCCCGCCCGCGGGCGACTGGAAGACCCGTGGCCGAACCTGTCGGCCGACGGCCGGCTCGTGGCCCTCACCGTGAAATTGGACGAGGACGGCAAGCAGTCCCGCATCGCGGTGTTCGACGCGGCGACGGGGCGAGAGTGGCCGGCGCTGCCTCGCGGGGGCAGCGGCCCGTGGTCGCCGTCCGCGTTCTCCCCCGACGGCCGCTACCTGGTGGCGTGGCTGTCCAATTCCGGCCAGTCGAGAAACGTGCTGCTCGACACCCGTAGCGGGGTGGCGGTGCGGGAGCTTCCCCGGTTCGCCAGCGGGCTGTTCCCCGACAACCGGTCGATCCTGCTCGACGCCCACACTCGCGGAATGGAGCGGTTCAGCCTGGAGCCGCTGGCGTGGCGGGTGACACCGCCGCCGAAGCCGACCGCCGACCGGCTGGCGAAGTTGCGGGCGCAACTCGCCGAACCCGGCACCGCCGGGTTCAGCGAGTTGCTGGAACTGGGCCGTCACCCGGCGCAAGCGGTCCCGTTCTTGACGGCGAAGCTAGCGGAACCCACCCCGGAGGCAGACCGGATCGATGCCCGGATCGGGCAACTGGGGGCGAAAGCGTTCGCCGACCGGGAGGCCGCCACCAACGCCCTCCTCGAGATCGGCGCGGTGGCCGCCCCCGCCCTCCGCGCCGCCGCGAAGACCGTCACCGCCGCCGAGGTCCGGGCGCGGGTGGCCAAACTCCTGGCGGCGGTCGGCGATCCGGCGCTGCCGATCAACCTCCGCCGGTTGCGGGCCGACGAGGTGCTGGAGAAGTGCCGGTTGAAGTAAGTTCATTGCCGCGTCGATTCACCTACCCCGCTGCCGAGTGCCGAATGCCGCCCGACGTTTCCCCGGAGTGGATCTACCTCGCCCTGTGCGTGTCCGCCTTCCTCGCCGGCGGGATGAACGCCATCGCCGGCGGCGGCACGCTGCTCACCTTCCCGGCGCTGCTCGCGGTGGTCGATGACCCCGTCGCGAACGCCACCAGCACCGTCGCGCTTCTGCCCGGCTCCTTGGCCGGGGCGTGGGGCTACCGCAAGGAGTTGGCCCACGTCCGCCCGTTCGCGCTGAAGCTGCTGCCCGTGAGTCTTGCCGGCGGGCTGCTGGGTGCGCTGTTGCTCGTGTGGTACAAGAACCAGTTCGGCAAACTGGTGCCGTGGCTGCTCCTCACCGCCGCCGTGCTGTTCCTGATCCAGCCGCTGGTGTCGCGGAGGCTCAAAAAGAAATCCGGCGAACCGACGGCCGATCCGGGTGTCCGAACCTCGGTGGGGGTGCTGGCGTTCCAGTTCCTGGTCGCCACATACGGCGGGTACTTCGGCGCGGGCATCGGCATCCTGATGCTCACGGCGTTGGGGTTCATGGGCATCGGCGACATGCACCGGATGAACGCAGTGAAGACGTTCCTGGCGTCGGCGATCAACGCCGTGTCGGTGGTGGTGTTCGTCGCCGACGGGCTGATCAATTGGCCCTACGCCGGCGCGATGGCGGTGGCGGCCGTCATCGGCGGGTACACCGGGGCGCGGGTGGCCCGCCGGCTGCCGGCGGTGTACGTCCGGTGGGCGGTCGTGGGTATCGGCTTCGGGCTGGCGGTGTATTATGCCGTCACGCGGTAGATACGAAGACCCCACCCCCCGGCCCCCTCCCCATAAATGGAGAGGGGGTGTTCAAGCGGGAAACGTCGCCGCGAAACCGTATGGGTGTCCGTACTCCTTGGACGGAACTTCGACCGCGATATCCTTTTGAACACCCCCTCTCCGAAACGGGGGGGACGGGGGGTGGGGTTTCTTCCGAAGGCATCACCTCAAACCTCTCCCCAGCGGAACGGGGTTCCAACGGACGACCTGTCATGCTCATCGTCGTGGCGGCGCACGGGTGCGGGATCGGCGGCCTCGGCCCCTACGGGAACGAGTGGATCGCCACGCCGAACCTCGACCGCCTGGCGGCCGAAGGCGTGGTGTACGACCGCCACTTCTCCGCCTGCCCGGACCCGACCGTCACCCGCCGCGCGTGGTGGGCGAACCTGCCGCCCGGTTCCATCCTGATTCGGAACGCGCGCCCGGAACGGGGTACGGCCGACGACGTGGCGGCCGCGTTCGCCGACGTGATCGACGCCCGCCCGGACGCGCTGGCTCCGTCTCCCCTCGATGCTCTACTCCGCGCGCTGCCGGCGGTGCTGGACCGCAACCCGCCGCTGGTCTGGATCGAGACGGACCGACTGCTCCCGCCGTGGACCGTGCCGCAAGCCGTGTTCGAGGTCTACCTGGAAGAGTTGACGGGTGATGTCGCATCGGACGAAGGAGACGAGGAACGAATCGAAGACGACGAAGAGGACGGGGACGAACCCGAGGCAAAACCGGAACCCGTTGCGGAAGTCGAGGAGCCGGTGACGCCGTGGGCGAATCCGGAAACCGGCTGGTTCGACCCGACCGACCTCGCCGCGTGGGAACTGCTGCACCGCACCTACGCCGCCGTCGTCACCGCCTTCGACGCCGACCTCGGTCGGGTGTTCGACTTGCTCCGGGAACGGGGCCTGGACGCGACCGCGACGTGGGCCGTCACCGGCGATTTCGGCTTTCCCCTCGGTCCGCACGGGCTGCTCGGCCCGCACCGGCCGTACCTGCACGACGAGTTCGTCCACCTCCCGCTGCTGATCCGGCGACCGGGCGCGGCGACGGCCGGGATGCGGGTGACACGGTTCACGCAGCCGGAGGACGTGCTGCCGCTGCTGCTCGGCCAAGCGATTCCTGACCGCCCATCGGTGGTGACGCGGTGGGCGGTGAACGGCGCGGAGGAGGCGGCCTTACGCACCGAGAGGCACGCCCTGTTGCTGCCGCTGGTGGTGCCGGACGAGGACGACCCGCGCGGGCCGATGCTGTTCGAGAAGCCGGACGACCGCTGGGAAGTGAACGATGTCCGCCAGGCCAACCTGGACCGGGCGGACGAACTGGAGGCGGAGCTGCGGGCGCGGCTCCTATCGAACCCGATTGAACAGTAGCCGTGGCTTGTTAGCCCGCCGCGCGAGCAAGGGACCAACCCCTTGAGCGGTGTGCCCCTTGCTCGCGCGGCGGGCTAACAAATCACGACGGTCACGGAGCCATCGGACTCGGCATCACTCCCCGCCCTTCTTGTCCTTGATCCGGTCCTTGAGCTTCTGGAGCTTGTCGGCGTCCAGTTTGCCGCCGGTCGGCTGGAACTTCTCGAACTCGTCCTTCGTGATCGTGCCGTCGGCGTCCATCTTCTCGAACTGCTTGGACCTGTCCACGTTGCCGACCTTGGTAGCCGGCGGCTTCTTCTCGTCATCGGCGGCCAAGGCGACGGTGCCGAGGAAGGCGAACGCGGCGAGCAGCAGCAGCTTGCAGGGCATGGGATTTACTCCGGAAGGGAACCACGGCAGGGAGAACACGCCGGCGATGCGGCCGTTACACCCGACAGGGCGTTTTCGCCCCGCGAAGCCAACGCGACTCGCCAGCGGTGCGGCGAGGAACAAGGTCGCCGTGTGAAGGTTTCGTGAATTGCCGCGCCGACGCGCTGCCCTTCGGGAGGGGACCGATTCACTGAGCGGGTAACGATGTCGCGTGCCCCACTCGTCTCCAGGAACCGTCACCCGCCATGCCCCTGCCCATCGCCCCGCGTGGCCGCCGATCCGCCTTCACGCTGATCGAGTTGCTCGTCGTCACCGCCATCATCGCCATCCTGATCGGCCTGCTACTCCCCGCCGTCCAGAAAGTCCGCGAGGCCGCCGCCCGCACCCAGAGCCAGAACAACCTCAAGCAAATGTCGCTGGCGACGCACTCCGTGCAAGACGCCATCGGCCGCCTGCCGGTCGGCTGGGCCGTCTGGTGGGGCGCGGCCAACCCGTACCGCGTGTCGGGGGCGAACAACACCGACCGCAACGTCCACACGATCCTGCTGCCCTACATCGAGCAGAACGCCCTCGGGCTGATCGAATCGACGAACATCTACGGCATCACCCTGCCCAACGGCCAGTACCTGTACAGCCAGGGCCTGAAGACCTACGTCGCCCCGCTCGACGGCACCGCCAGCACCCCTTACGCCTACCCGGCGAGCCAGTGGGGCGGCTGGGACGGCTGGATCAAGTCGCGCAACTTCGGCACGACCAACTACGCCTACAACTACGAGGTCTTCGGCAACACCCGCGGCACGCTGGCGAACTTCAACGACGTCTGGAACAGCGGGCAGTGGTGCCAGTCCACGTCGCTGGCCATGGTCGGGGACGGCACCTCGAACACGGTCGCGTTCGCCGAGCGGCGGGCGAGCTGCCCGGTGAGCGCGTCGGACAAGACGGAGCAATCGACCCTGTGGGGGTCGATGCCGTACCAGGCCCCGATGCACGCGGTCTTCCACGGCCTGCAAGGCCCGCCCGTCGGCGGGACGACCCGCGCCAACTGCAACATCCGCCGGCTGCACGCCCTGTCGGCCGGCGGCTGCCAGGTCGGGATGCTCGACGGCAGCGTCCGCAACGTCACCTCCAGCATCACCCCCGCGACCTGGACGGCCGTCTGCACGCCGTCCGGCGGCGAAGTGATCGGCTCGGACTGGTAACCCCCCGCCTCCGGTGATCTTCACGTTGGTCCGCCGGCGGGGGAACTCCTCCCGCCGGCTTCGTTCCCCGACTCCCCTTTTTACCCCGAGTCCGACCATGTCTGCTCCCGCCTCGCGTTGCATCGTCTTCAGTGTCTCTCTCGCCTTCTTCGTCGCCGTCGTCGGGTGCAGTTCGCCGCCGGCGGACCAGCGCGTGGGCGACGTGTCGGGGACCGTGACGTACTCGGGCAAGCCCGTCACCGCCGGCAGCGTGACCGTTCACGTCCAGGGCGATCCGGTGTCCGCCGAGATCGACGCGGCCGGCAATTACCGCCTCAGCGGGCTGACCCCGGGCACGTACGCGGTGACCGTGAAGACCTCCGACGCGAAAGGATTGGCCCTGCCGCCGAAGGCCATGTGGACCGACGGCAAGCCGCCCAAGGGGACGAAGATTTACGTCGCCACCCCGGGCAAGTACGAGCGGAAGGAGACCAGCGACCTGAAGTGTACCGTCCTGTCCACCCCGGTCACTTTCGACATCGTCCTCAAGGATTAACGCCGGCGACCGAAAGCCGACTGGCAGCCCGTCCGGGGGTCGCTATAACTCCGGGACGAAGGGATTCCGACTCACCCCAGGTGCCCGGTTTATGAAGCGTGCATTGATCACCGGGATTACCGGCCAGGACGGCAGTTACCTCGCCGAATTGCTCCTCGAAAAGGGCTACGAGGTCCACGGCATCGTCCGCCGGTCCTCGACCGAGAGCTTCGAGCGGATTAGCCACCTGACCGGCAAGATTCACCTGCACCAGGCCGACCTGCTCGACCAACTCTCGATCATCGACGTGATCAAGGCGTCCAATCCCGACGAGGTGTACAACCTCGCCGCGCAGAGCTTCGTGCCGACCTCGTGGAAGCAGCCGGTGCTCACCGGCGAGTTCACGGCGATGGGCGTGACCCGCGTCCTCGAAGCGATCCGCCTGCTCGGGCCGGACAAAATCCGCTTCTACCAGGCGTCGTCCAGCGAGATGTACGGCAAGGTCCAGGCCGTGCCGCAGACCGAATCGACGCCGTTCTACCCGCGCAGCCCCTACGGCGTGGCGAAGCTGTACGGCCACTGGATCACGATCAACTACCGCGAATCGTACAACATGTACTGCGTCAGCGGCATCCTGTTCAACCACGAAAGCCCGCGCCGCGGCCGCGAGTTCGTCACCCGCAAGGTGACCGACGGGGTGGCCCGCATCAAGCTCGGCTTGGCCAAGGAACTGCGGCTCGGCAACCTCGACTCGAAGCGCGACTGGGGCTTCGCCGGGGACTACGTCCGGGCCATGTGGCTGATGCTCCAGCAGGACACGCCCGACGACTACGTGATCGCCACCGGGGAGACGTACACCGTCGAGAGCCTGGTCGAGCACGCCTTCAGTGCGGCCGGCCTGGACTGGAAAAAGTACGTCGTCATCGACCCCGCGTTCGTCCGCCCGGCCGAGGTCGATCTGCTCATCGGCAGCCCCGAGAAGGCGCTCAAACAATTGGGCTGGAAGCCGGACGTGACCTTCCCGCAACTCGTCAAAATGATGGTCGATGCGGACATGGCCCGGCTCACCAAGTCGGCCACGCCCGACCAGCAGCCGCGCGGCATCTGAGGCCCGCGATGCGCATCCTCATCACCGGCGGGACGGGCTTCGTCGGCGGGCACCTCATCGAGTTGCTCGCCCGAGAAGGTGGCCACGCGCTCGCCGGGCTGAGCCGCAATGCCGCCTGGTCGCCCGAGTGGGCGCACCTCGCCGGGGCGGCCGACCTGCACGCCATCGACCTGCACGACGGCGCGGCCGTCGAGCGGTTAGTCCGCGACTTCCGCCCCGACTGGCTGTTCCACCTGGCCGGGTACGCGAACGCCGGCAAGTCGTTCCGCGAGCCGGACCTGTGCTGGCACGACAACCTGACCGCGACCCGCAGCCTGTACGACGCCGTCGCCCGGTCGGGCCGGACGCCGCGGACGTTGTTCGTCTCGACGGGCCTCGTGTACGGCGACCCGGACTCGGCCGACGGGGCCGTCGGCGAGGACGCCCCGCTCCGCCCGGCCAGCCCCTACGCCGCCAGCAAGGCCGCCGCCGACCTGCTCAGCTACCAGGTCACCCGGTCGCCCGGCCTGCCGGTCGTCCGCGTCCGGCTGTTCAACCAGACCGGCCCGCGGCAGTCGCCCGACTACGCCGTGCCCAACTTCGCCCGGCAGCTCGCCGAGATCGCCGCCGGGCGTCGGGAGCCGACGCTGCAAA
The DNA here is from genome assembly GCA_043745295.1 of Fimbriiglobus sp. GTDB lineage: Bacteria > Planctomycetota > Planctomycetia > Gemmatales > Gemmataceae > JALHQU01. The sequence continues at coordinate 15,346 of JAYTTN010000560.1, forward strand.
CCGGCGACCTGAGCAGTTTCCGCGACCTGTCCGACGTGCGCGACGTGGTGGCCGCGTTCCGCCTGGTGATCGAGCGCGGCACCCCGGGCGAGGTGTACAACGCCGGGTCCGGCGTCGCCCGGCGGATGCAGGACGTGCTCGACACGTTGGTGAGACTCAGTGGCCTCGCCGTGACCGTGACGCGAAAGATCGACGCCGGCCGCGCCGCCGACACGGCCGTCACCCGCGCCGACGCGACCAAGTTGCGCCGGGCCACCGGCTGGGCACCCCGCATCCCGTTCGAGCAGACGCTGCGGGACACCCTCGACTACTGGCTTCACGAAACGCCCGCCCGGAGTTCGCCCGCATGAAGGTCGCAGTCGTCGGTACCGGTTACGTCGGCCTCGTCACGGGGACGTGCTTCGCCGAGAGCGGCAACGACGTCGTGTGCGTCGATAACAACCCCGCGAAGATCGACCTGCTCAACGCCGGCGGCATCCCGATTTACGAGCCGGGGCTGACCGAGTTGGTGCAGAAGAACCGCAAGGAAGGCCGGCTCGCGTTCACGACCGACCTGGCCGCGGCCGTGCGAGGCGCGCGGCTCACGTTCATCGGCGTCGGCACCCCGCAGTCGGACGCCGGGGACGCCGACCTGTCGGCCGTCTGGGCCGTCACCAAGGCCATCGCCGCCGCGCTCAAGAGCCTGCCGCCGGGTGGCCCCGGCGCGCGGGTGGTGGTCGTCAAGAGTACGGTCCCGGTCGGCACGAACGCCCGGGTGCAGGCGATCCTCGCCGAGAACGGCTGCCCGCACATCGACGCCGCGAGCAACCCCGAGTTCCTCAAGGAAGGGGCGGCCATCGAGGACTTCATGAAGCCCGACCGCGTCGTCGTCGGCGTCCGCCACCCGGCCGTCGCCGACGTGCTGAAGGAGCTGTACGCCCCGTTCCTGCGGACCGAACGGCCCTTCCTGGTCATGTCCCCCGAGTCGAGCGAGATGACCAAGTACGCGGCCAACGCGATGCTCGCCACGAAGATCAGTTTCATCAACGAGGTGGCGAACCTGTGCGACGCGACCGGCGCGGACGTGAACGCGGTCCGCGGCGGCATCGGTCACGATCAGCGCATCGGCTTCCAGTTCCTCGCGCCCGGCCCCGGCTACGGGGGTAGCTGCTTTCCCAAAGACGTGAAGGGCTTGATCGCGGTCGCGAAGAAACTGGGCGTGACGCTCCGTGTCTCCGAGGCGGTAGACCTCGCCAACGACGCGCAGAAGGAAGTGCTGTTCGCGAAGATCAGCAAGCACTTCGGCGGGCACCTCGCCGGCAGGACGTTCGCGGTGTGGGGGCTGGCGTTCAAGCCCAAGACCGACGACATCCGCGAAGCGCCGGCGCTCACGCTCATCGACGCGCTGCTCGCGGCCGGCGCGAAGGTGCGGGCGTTCGACCCGGAGGCAATCGCGAACGTGCGGACGCTCTGCGGCGACAAGTTGCATTACGCGACCGGCGCGACCGACGCACTCGAGGGCGCCGACGCGCTGGTGCTGATGACCGAGTGGCCGGAGTTCCGCGCGCCGGACTTCGCGGAGGTGAAGCGCCGACTCGCGACGCCGGTCATCTTCGACGGCCGGAACCTTTACGCGACTGCGGAAGTGCAACTCCGCGAACTGGGGTTCACCTACTTCGGAATCGGTCGGGGCGCATCATGACACGGCCGGGTGGGGTCGCCACAATCTGATTCCTCTCATTAATTCCTTCCCACCATGCTCACAAATTAGACGAGTCTGCCCGCGCCCGGTGCGTAGAAGTCGGGCAATATGCGGTGAAGAGGCGCCGCGTGGAGCGAGTCTCAGACGAGCGGAATTGCTTGAAAGATAGTGGTTCGAGAGTAATCGACGCCGTCTCACAGGAGCTGGCATCCCCCTTGCTATTGTCTTTTGTTACTGTGTGATACACCCCCTGCACGAATCTCCTGCCCTCACATTTGCGTCGGAATTGTTAAAAATAAGTGTGGACAGCACGACCTCCATCGACGAAATTCTTCGGGTAGGCCTTCGCTGCGTCCTGGCGCGATGAGCGGATATACCGCCG
>JAYTTN010000561.1:0-4578 GCA_043745295.1 Fimbriiglobus sp.
CGCGGGGCGCGGAAGGCGTCGAGCCAGTCGCGGCGGCGGACCTCGGTGCCACCGAGGCGGCGGCGGCGCGGTGCGGGTCGGTCACCCAGCGCACCGCCGGGATCTCGCACTCGGCGGTGAACGTCTCGCCGGTGTCGGCCGTCGGCGCGTCCCCGCGTCGGGAGGGCACACGCCGCTCACTGCGCGTCCACCAAACGCGGGGAGGGCCAGGGTGAGGGAAGGCTCGACTGCCAGAATCCGTTGCCGTGGCCTCCCGACTCCTCCGCTACGCACCTCGCATCGCGCGCGGTCTTCGGTTAGCATACCTCAACTCGGTTTTTCCCCCAACCCGCCCGGTACTCTCCCGATGCGTCTGCTGATACTCCTCGCGCTTCTTGCCGTTGGCTCGCAACTCCCCGCCGCCGACCTGCCCGTTCCGGCGAAGGAAGCCGCCGCCAAGTTCACCCTGCCCAAGGGCTTCACGGCCACGCTCTTCGCCGGCGAGCCGGACATCGTCCAGCCGATCGCCTTTACCTTCGACGACCGCGGCCGGATGTGGGTGGTCGAGTGCCTGATGTACCCGAAGTGGAGCCAGGACGGCAAAGGCGGCAAGGACCGCGTGGTCATCCTCGAAGACACCGACGGCGACGGCAAGTTCGACAAGAAGACCGTCGTGCTGGACGACGGCGCGAACCTGTCCGGCATCGAACTCGGCTTCGGCGGGGTCTACCTGTGCAGTTCGCCGAACTTCATCTTCATCCCCATTAAGGACGACAAGCCGGCGGGCAAACCGGAAATCCTGCTCGACGGCTGGAACATCAAGGACGCCAAGCACAACGTGTTCAACGGCCTGGTGTGGGGGCCGGACGGCTGGCTGTACGGGTGCAACGGCATCCAGACGAAATCGAAGGTCGGCAGGCCGGGCACGCCGGACAAGGACCGCGTCGGCTTCGACTGCGGCGTGTGGCGGTTCCACCCCACCAGGAAAGTCTTCGAGGTGGTCGCCACCGGCACCACGAACCCGTGGGGGCTGGATTTCGACGAACACGGCGAGATGTTCATCACCAACTGCGTCATCGATCACCTGTTCCACGTCGTGCCGGGCGGCCGGTATACCCGCATGTACGGCGAGGACTACAACCCGCACACCTACGGATACATGACGAGCGCGGTGGACTACAAGCACTGGGGCGGCGGCGCGTGGACCGACAGCCGGGCCGACCAGAAGACCGGGGCGCTGAAGAAAGAGCACGACGACGCCGGCGGCGGTCACGCCCACAGCGGCGCGGCCATCTACCTCGGCGAGAACTTCCCGGCCGAGTACCGCAACACCCTTTTCACCTGCAACATCCACGGCAACCGCCTGAACAACGACGGCCTCGTCCGCACCGCCGCCGGCATGAAGGGCGTCCGCCGGCCCGATTTCCAGTTCGCCAACGACCCGTGGTTCCGCGGCATCTGCGTCAAGCAGGGGCCGGACGGCGGCCTGTACACGAGCGACTGGTCCGACACCGGCGAGTGCCACAACTATCAGGTGGTGGACGCGAGCAACGGCCGTATCTACCGCACCGTGTACGGCGAGTGCAAGCCGTGGACGGGCGACGTGGGCAAGATGACGGACGCGGAGTTGGTCAAGGCGCAACTGTCGATGAACGAGTGGCTCGTTCGGCGCGCCCGACTTCAACTGCAAATGCGCGCGGCTACGGGCGCGGAGGCGAAGAAGCGGATCGTCGATCTGCTAATGAAGTTGAGTTGGGAGCAGTCCAAGCCCATCGCTCGGAACTACGAACGCCGCGTGTGGGCGCTACAGGCCGTCGGCGGGCTCGACTTCGCGACTTACGCCGAGTTGGCGAAATCCGATTTCTCCAACGGCTGGCTACTGCGAGCCGCTCTGGAGTCGGCCATCAGCGATGCGAACAGGGATCTGTGGAGGCGATTATTGGACGAGGAGCCGGTAGGCGAGCGGAAGAAACTGGTTTCGATTTACGCGCGACTCACGCTCAACGGCAAAATCGAGTTTCTCCACGCCCTGCTCGCCAGACCGACCGACGACGCCGATCTCGCGTGGCTGACGTGGTACGCCATCGAGCCGTTCATCGGCACACGAATGCGACTTGCTGGGGTGGATGACGTACTCTCGAGATGTCGCATTCCGCTCCTCCGGCAGAACATGATCCGCCGATACCTCACGATGACTCACACCGATGAGCCGGCTGCCCTCGCGCAAGTGACGAAGGCCATCCAGACCGCGAAAGACGACGTGAAGCGGGACATCCTGCTCGGCATCCGCGAGGCGTATTCGGATCGGCCGACGGCCAAACCGCTGCCCCGGTGGAGCGAACTGCCGTTGACCGTCGGCGTGACGGCCGAGGTGCGGGCGCTGGCGGACGAACTGAGCGTGAAATTCGGCGACGCAGTGAAGATCGCAGCGATGAAGGACCGCATCCTGGCGAAGGGCGAACCGGCCGACGCCCGCAACGATGCCATCCGGCTGCTGGCCGGGGCGAAAGTGGAAGGCCTGGTGCGGCCGATGCTGGACGCGCTCGCCGACCCGGCCGTGCGCGGCGCGGCCATCCGCGCGTTGGCGGCGTACCCGGACGACCGCATCCCGGCCGCCCTCCTCGCCGCTTACCCGAAACTGACCGCCGATGAGAAGGCGGACGCCGTTCAGACGCTGGCCGGCCGCGACGGGTCCGCCCTCGCGCTGCTCGATGCGGTTGAGAAGGGGGCCGTCCCGAAGGCCGACATCACCGCGTTCACCGCCCGGCAGATCGCCGCGTTCAAGCGGAAGGTCGTCACGGACAAACTGGCCGCCGTGTGGGGCGAGGTGAAGCCCGCCAGCGCCAACCGCAAGCCGCTGATGGACAAGTACAAGAGCATCCTGACGCCGGAGAAGCTGGCGTCGGCCAACGCCGGCAACGGGCGGGTGCTGTTCGCCAAGAACTGCGCGACGTGCCACAAGCTGTTCGGCGAGGGCCAAGCGGTCGGCCCGGAACTCACCGGTGGCCAGCGGTCGAACCTCGAGTACGTGCTGGAGAACGTCGTCGATCCGAGCGCGGCGGTGGCGAACGAGTACAAGATGACGCAGTTCTATCTGGTCGATGGCCGCGTCGTGTCCGGCATCGTCAAGAAGGACAGTGGCAAGGCCGTCACGGTGCGGACGGTGAACGAGGAGGTGGTGATCCCGACGGCCGACATCGAGGTGAAGAAGCCGACGCAACTGTCGGTGATGCCGGAGGGGCTGTTCGACGCGCTCAAGCCGGAGGAGGTGTTGGACTTGGTGAAGTACCTGATGGGCAAGGCGCAGGTGCCGGTACCGAAGTGAGGCGGTCTTATCCGAGCCGGAAGCGTGAGCGACGGTTTTTCCTCAGAACCGTCGCTCACGCTTCCGGCTCGGACCTTTTATAACACCCGCATGGCAACTTCCCCGGACGTGCTGGTCATCGGCGGCGGCATCATCGGCCTGACCACGGCGTACTTCCTGGCCGACGCCGGGCGGCGGGTGGAAGTCCTCGACAAGGGCGAGTTCGGCCGGGAGGCGTCGTGGGCCGGGGCCGGCATCCTGCCGCCCGGCGACCCGGCGTTCGCGGCCACGCCGGTGGACCGCCTCCGCGCCTGGGGCGTGTCGCGGTTCGCGGCGTTCTCAGGAGAATTGCAGGCCCGCACCGGCATCGACAATGGTTACCGCGTCTGCGGCGGCATCGAATTCCTGACGGCCGAAGACCGGTACGCCGTCGAACTTTGGCAACAGCAGCGCATCCGCTGCGAGCGGCTGACGGACAACCGGCTCGAACCGCGCGTGCGGTTCGTCCCGGATACCGAAGCCTGGCACTTGCCCGATTGCGCCCAGGTGCGGAACCCCTGGCACCTGCGGGCGCTCATCGCCGCATGCCAGAGCGCGGGCGTGGCGCTGACCCCGCACGCCGAGTTCCGCGGCTGGGAGCGAACCGGCAACCGCGTGTCCGCCGCGATTCTGACGAACGGCGAACGCCGTTCGGCCGGGCAGTTCCTGCTGGCTTCTGGCGCGTGGGCCGACGCCGGGTTGGCGGCGCTCGGCGTCCGGCTGGGCGTGACGCCGGTGCGCGGGCAGATCGTCCTGTTCCGCTGCCCCCAGCCGCCGTTCACGCGCGTGCTGATGCACGGCAAACGCTACCTCGTGCCGCGCGCCGACGGCCGCGTGCTGGTCGGCTCGACGGAGGAACCGGAAGCGGGGTTCGAGAAGGCGAACACGGCGGACGGGATCGCGGACCTGACGCGATTCGCGTTCGACCTCTGCACGGCGCTGCGGGAGGCCGAGATCGAACAGACGTGGGCGGGATTGCGGCCGGGGTCGCCCGACGGGCTGCCGTTTCTCGGTCCGGTGCCGGGGGTCGAGAACGTGTTCTGTGCCGCCGGGCACTTCCGCGCCGGCGTGCAGCTCTCACTCGGCACGGCCAGGCTGATGACCGACCTGCTGACCGGCACCGCCAGCAAACTGCCCGCTGAGGCCTTCCGCCTCGACCGCCCGGCAACACCCCTCGCGCCGTCGGCCTTCCGGTCGTGAGCGGAATCCGAGCCGGAAGCGTGAGCGACGGTTCCAGACAGCACCGTCGCTCACGC
>JAYTTN010000562.1:0-17395 GCA_043745295.1 Fimbriiglobus sp.
GCCGACGCCATCGACAATGCCCCCGACGGGCACATCATCTCCGGCAGCGAACGACAGGTGTTCGACCCGTTCGCCGCCCTCAAACAGGAGGCCTTCGTAGCCGGAATCCCGATGCGGACCGACGACTTGGCCGAGCGGACCATCTCGGTCGGGGTGCGGGAGATGGCCTGCCGGCTCGACGGCGGCGGCACCGACTTCGACCGCACGGCCGACAACCCGTTCCACGCCACCCACGCGCGGGCCAGCGGCGAGACGCTCCGGCAACTGATCGAGGACGAGGGCAAACAGGTACTCAACGCCTTTCGGGAGGGCACGCCGCCGATCACTTGGACGGCCAAGGACTGCGCGGTCGAGCCGGGCGTGGCGGGGAGTCCGACGCGGGTGTACTTCGGCTGCGACGGGGTGATGGCCCCGATGGCGACCGACGCCGGGAAGGCGAAACGACACGAGAAAACCAAGGGGAAACGGCGGCGTCGCGGCGGCGGAAGGGGTCGGGCATGCGGTGGGACGCGGACAACGCCGAGGACAACGCGGAGGCGGTGATGGCCCCGGAGGCGGTGCGGGAGAGCGACCCGTGGCCGGCGTACTGGCGAACCCTCGTCCCCGCCGCGAGTGAGGTCCGCCCGAAAGTTTTGGCAGACCCGTTGCTACAACCCCGCCGCGCCTCCGCTTGACATCCTCCCGTTCGCGGGTAAAACTCCGTCATCGACCCCGTGAGGCTTTCGTCCGTGACCACCCGCACCGCGATTACCGTCGTCGTCATTACCACGGATTGAACCGGGGCGGCGACACACCGTATACCTTCCCCGGAGCGAACCGCTCCGGGGATTTTTTTTGCCCTCACCCGCGAACCCGCCAGGGACCACCCCGATGCGCGTCTTCGTCTACGACACCACCCTCCGCGACGGCAGCCAGGGCGAAGGCGTCAACTTCTCCTTGCAGGACAAGCTGCTGCTCACGCGGCGGCTGGACGAACTCGGCGTGGACTTCATCGAGGGCGGATACCCGCTGTCGAACCCGAAGGACGCCGAGTACTTCCGCGCCGTGCGGGACGTGCCCCTGAAGCACGCCAAGGTGTGCGCCTTCGGCATGACCCGGCGGAAGAACTCCGATCCGGCGACCGATACCTGCCTGTCGGCGCTGCTGGAGGCGCGCACGCCGGTCGTCACCATCGTCGGCAAGACGTGGGACTTCCACGTGAGCAACGTGATCGGCACCACGCTGGACGAGAACCTGCGGATGATCGCCGACAGCGTGGCGCACTGCAAAAGTGCCGGGCGGGAGGTGATGTACGACGCCGAACACTTCTTCGACGGCTACCGGGCCAACCCGGAGTATGCCCTCCGCACGTTGAAGGCCGCCGAGAGCGCCGGGGCCAGTTGCGTGATCCTGTGCGACACGAACGGCGGCACCATGCCGGAGCGGGTCGCCGAACTGGTGACCGAGATCAAGAAGCATCTGGCGTGCGACATCGGCATCCACTGCCACAACGACTGCGACCTGGCGGTGGCGAACACGCTGGCGGCGGTGCGGGCCGGGGCGGTGCAGGTGCAGGGCACCATGAACGGCATCGGCGAGCGGTGCGGGAACGTGGACCTCGTGAGCGTGATCGCCAACCTGTCGGTGAAATACGGCGCGGAACTGCTTCGGCCCGACAGCCTGCGGAAGCTGACCGAGGCAAGCCGGTACGTGTACGAACTGGCGAACATGAACTTCCGGTCGGGGCAGCCGTTCGTCGGGCAGAGCGCCTTCGCGCACAAGGGCGGGATGCACACCCACGCGGTGGCGAAAGACCCGACCACCTACGAACACATCGCCCCGGAGTTGGTCGGCAACGAGCGACGCATCCTCGTCAGCGAACTGTCGGGCCAGTCCACCATCGTGACGAAGACGGCCAAGTTCGCGCTGGCCACGGATAAAGCGGTGATGGCGAAAATCCTTCAGCAGGTGCAGGATTTGGAGTACGCCGGGTACGAGTTCGAGGCGGCCGAGGCGTCGTTCGACCTGCTGGTGCGGAAGGCGACGGACCAGTACAAGCCGTGGTTCGAGCTGCTCAGCTACCGCGCGAAGACGGAGCACGTCGGCGGGTCGCTCACCACCGAGGCGACGGTGAAACTGAACGTCGGCGGGGCGGTGGAACACCAGGTGAGCGAGGGCGACGGGCCGGTGAACGCGCTGGACGCGGCCGTGCGGAAGGCGCTGCGGCCGCACTACCCCCGCCTGGACGAGATGCAACTGACCGATTACAAGGTGCGGGTGGTGAACGCGAAGGAGGGGACCGCCGCGCGGGTGCGGGTGGTGATCGAGAGCCGCGACCACCACGACATCTGGGGCACCGTCGGCGTCAGCGAGAACGTCATCGAGGCGAGCTGGATCGCGCTGTGCGACGCGGTCGAGTATAAACTGTTCAAGGACGCCGAACCCCGCTGACCGGGAGGAACAAGAGATGTCCACGTCATCGCCGTTCTGGGACACGGACCCGTTCAGATTCGGACAACGCTACCGGACGGTGGTGCGTGCGGATGGACGACAGAAGGCGATTCCCGTTCCACTAACGGAGGAGGATTTCCTGTACCCTCAGCCGGACGATCAGTTCACGATGAGCTACTGGCACACGGAAACGGTGATGTATCTGAAGAACGGAATCGATATCGCCAACCGCGACCGCGACGGCTTTTACTGTGTCAACAGGCTCGGAATCGACTGGCAGACTACGGGCATGAGGCCGAACGCTCCCGACCTCGTCGTGTTTGAGAACTTCCCGAAGCAGTGGGATAGAAGCCGGTACATACTCCCGGTCGTCGATTCAGGTGCGAAGCCCGTTCTCGTGATCGAGGTGACGGTGGCGAGTACGCGGCATTTGGATCTCAAGACCAAAATGCCGATCTACTTCGAGGCGGGAGTGCCGTACTACTTGATCTTCGACTGGCCCACCGAACCCGGCAGTCGTCCGGTTCTTCATGCCTATCGCCGTAGCGAAAACGGCTTCGTTCCGCTCTCGTCCTCGGAACGGGGAGTGTGGATCGAACCGGTTCGGCTGGGGTTCGCAGTCGTCGAAGGGAACGTCGTTGCGTACCGAGAAGACGGGCGACGGGTACTCACGACGGAGGAAAAGGCTGATCTGTACACCGCAATGATGCGGACGAAAGAGGCGACGGCCCGCGCCGACGCCGAGAAGCAGCGGGCCGACGCCGAGAAAGCCCGCGCCGACGAACTGGCCCGCGAACTCGCCGACCTGACAGCGCGTCTGGCTTCCAACGGCTAACCCCGATCTGGCTTCGTAGGGGCACCCCTCGTGGGTGCCCTCTTCAACCGGTGGGCACCCACAAGGGGTGCCCCTACCACAGACACGCATCATCCCAAGCCCACCGATACCGTCATGCTGATCGAACTGCCGAAAGCCTACGACCCGAAGGAAGCCCAGCAGAAGTGGCTGACGTTCTGGGACGCGAAGGGCTACTTCCACGCCGACCCGGCCAAGCCCGGCGAGCCGTACACCATCGTGATTCCGCCACCGAACGTGACCGGTGCCCTGCACATGGGGCACGCGCTGAACAACACGTTGCAAGACGTGCTCATCCGCTGGCGGCGGATGCAGGGCCGCAACACCCTGTGGATGCCCGGCACCGACCACGCCGGCATCGCCACGCAAGCGGTGGTGGAACGGCTGCTGACGAGCGAGAACAAGTCCTTCAAGCGGCGCGAGTACGGCCGCGAAGCACTGGTGGCCAAAATCTGGGAGTGGAAGGACAAGTACGAGGCCCGCATCCTCGGCCAACTGAAGCAGATCGGGGCCAGTTGCGACTGGGCGCGGACGCGGTTCACCCTGGACGCGCCGTGCGCCCGCGCCGTGCGCGAAACCTTCTTCCGCATGTTCCGCGACGGCTACATCTACCGCGGCAAGCGGCTGGTGAACTGGGACACGCAACTGCAAACCAGCGTGGCCGACGACGAGACGTACACCGAGACCACCAAGGGCGGCTTCTGGACGTTCAAGTACGCCGTGATTCGATCCGAGCCGGAAGCGTCAGCGACGGGAGCCGAGCCGGAAGCGTCAGCGACGGGCCAAGAGAAGACCGTCGCTGACGCTTCCGGCTCGGATTTCATCCAGTTCAGCACCACCCGCCCGGAAACGATGCTGGGCGATACCGCGCTGTGCGTGCATCCGGACGACCTGCGGTATCTGCACCTGATCGGCAACATGGTGCTTCAACCGCATACCGGCCGCGAAATTCCCGTCATCGCGGACGGGCAGCTCGCCGACCCGGAACTCGGCACCGGGTGCGTGAAGGTGACGCCCGCGCACGACCCGAACGACTACGCCTGCTGGCAGCGGAACCCGCAGATCGGCATCATCAACATCCTGAACCCGGATGGCACCATTGCCGCCGGGTTCGGCGAGTACACCGGCCTCGACCGCGTGAAAGCCCGCGAAGCCGTGATCGCCAAGATGGAAGAGATCGGCCAGTTCGTGGACAAGCAGGACCGCGACATCCCGCTGCCATACTCCGACCGTAGCAAGACGCCCATCGAGCCGTTCCTGAGCGACCAGTGGTTCGTGAAGATGGCGGACCGCGACGACGGCAAGCCGGGATTAGCGCAACTGGCGATGGACGCAGTGACCAGCGGGCGAGTGAAGTTCTTCCCGGACCGATACGCCAAGACGTACCTCGACTGGCTCGGCGAGAAGCGCGACTGGTGCATCAGCCGCCAACTCTGGTGGGGCCACCGCATCCCGGTGTGGTATTTCGAGTGGAATGGCCCCATCTCGGATGTAACATCTGATTCGCAGATCGTGAAGCTTGATCTGGACTACTTGACCAAAGAGCAGCAACAGTTCGTGACTCCCCAGGTTCTTCCGGGTCGGCTTGGGAACAAGATCCTTATCGGATTCTGTGTTGCACCGGGGCACCCTGAAATCGAAGCAGCACTTGAAGCACATGGAGGAGAGCAAGACCCCGACGTACTCGACACCTGGTTCTCGTCCGCACTGTGGCCGCACAGCACGATGGGCTGGCCGGAGCAGACGCCGGAGTTGAAGAAATATTATCCCACGTCCACGCTCGTGACCTCGCGCGACATCATTTCGCTGTGGGTGGCGCGGATGGTGCTGACCGGCGTGTACAACCTCGGCGAAGTGCCGTTCCATCATGTGTTCATCCACCCGCAGTTGCAGGACGCCTTCGGCAACCGGATGAGCAAGACGACGGGCAACGGCATCGACCCGCTCGACATCGTGGAGCGGTACGGCGCGGACGCGCTACGGTATCAGATGCTGTCCACCGCCGGCGACACCCAGGACAGCCGGTTGGCGGTGTCGAACGTCTGCCCGCACTGCGACACGCTCGTGCCGACCAAGCAGGAACACCTGAGTGGGCGGACCAAGAAACTGACGTGCCCGAACTGCAAGAAGGCGTTCCGGCCCGGCGGTCCGTGGACCGGCGAAGACCCGGAACTCGTCACCGCGAAGCAGGCGTCCGACCGCTTCGAGGTGGGCCGCAACTTCGCCAACAAGCTGTGGAACGCCACGCGGTTCATCCTGATGAACCTGGAAGGGTACACCCCCGCAAGTATCGATCCGAAGACGATGGCGGTGGAGGACCGCTGGATCGTGTCCCGCCTCGCCACCACCGCGAACGCGGTGACGGCGGCGCTGGAGGCGTACAAGTTCGCCGACGTGGCCCGGCTGGTGTACGAGTTCGCGTGGAGCGAGTTCTGCGACTGGTACATCGAGATGAGCAAGGCCCGGCGGTCGGACCCGACCTGCCAGCGGGTGCTGGTGGGCGTGCTGGACGGCATCCTCCGGCTCATCCACCCGGTGATGCCGTTCGTGGCGGAGTCGCTGTGGGAGTACCTCGGGCAGGCCGCGCCGGTGCGCGGGTTCCCGACGCCGAAGCAAGCGGAGGAAGCCGCGTGCATCGCCACATGGCCGGACTACCCGGCGGACCTGATCGACGCCAGCACCGAGACCGCCATCGCGCGGATGCAGGACGCGATCCGCGCCGTGCGCGAACTCCGCAACCGCTACCAGCTTGAGAAGACCCCGCTCGCCCTGTCGGTGAAGTGCAACGACGAGGTGGCGAAACAACTCACCGCGCTATCGCAGTTCATCACCTCGATGGGCCAGTTGAGCGCGTTCGAGTGCGGGCCGCAGGTGGTGAAACCAGCGCAGGCCGGCAGCGTGATCGCCGCCGAGTTCGAGGCGTACATCCCGCTCGCCGGGCTGATCGACCCGGTGGCCGAGGCGAAGCGACTGGAGAAGCAGATCGCGGACTTGACGAAGCAGCTCGGCGGGCTGAAGGGCAAGCTGAGTAACGAGAGCTTCGTGAAGAACGCCTCGCCGGAAGTGGTGGCCGAGACCCGCGAGAAGGTGGCCGAGTTGGAGAAGCAGATCGGCACCCTGGAAGGCAACCTCGCCGATGTGAAGGCAGGGTGATGGTGGCGCTTTGTAGGTCGCGGTCGAGTTCCCCGAAGGGGAACGAGGCCCGACGGCCGACCGCGTCACTGGTATCTCATGACGACTTGCTATCGGGCGTTTCGTCCAAGGTGGCCGGTTGTCGGGCCTCTCCGACCTTCGGACGGCTCGACCGCGACCTACTACACAGCCGAGGCGGGCGATGGGAACGTGGCGGACGGACGCGCGGGTGTGGACCTGGGCGTTCCTGATCGGCGGCACGCTGTTGCGCCTGTGGCACTACGCCCTGAACCACGTCATCTGGTACGACGAGGCGGTGCTGCTCGCCAACATCCTCGACAAATCCTACGGCGAGTTGCTCGGCCCACTGCGAAGCGAGGTGGCCGCGCCGCCGCTGTATTTATGGATGTTGAAATCCGTTCACTTGATAGTCGGCGACGAGCCCTACATCTGGCGGACGCTTCCGTTGCTGGCCGGGGTCGGTACGCTGTTCGCCATCGTGCCGCTGGCGCGGGCCGTCCTCACCCCGCACGCGGCCGCGTTCGCCGTCGGGCTGCTGGCCGTGTCCGACACGCACGTCAAATTATCCAACACCGTCAAGCCGTACACATTGGACGCATTGTTTGCGACGCTCCTGCTCCTCGGCCTGATCCGCACCGAGCACTGGCCGACCCGCCGCCGGTTGCTCGCACTGGCGGCCATCGCGCCGTTCGTCCTGTGCTTCTCGTACCCGTCGGCGTTCGTGGTCGGCGGGCTGCTGCTGGCACTTTGGCCGGCGGATCGCCGGACGGCGGTCGCCTGGCTGGTCGCGGCGGCGGCGGTGGCCGGCACGTTCGCGCTGCTGTATTTCGGGCCGATCCGCGCGCAGCGGGTGGTGAAACTGGTGACCGAGTGGGAGCCGTACTACCCGCCGCTGGCGGACCCGCTCCGCGTTCCCGGCTGGCTGGTGGCGAGTTTCGTCGGCGTGTTCCAGGACTCGTGCAATCCGTCCGGCGCGGCGCTCGCGGTGGTCGCGCCGTTCGGCGGGTGGGCGTTCTGGCGCGGGGGCCGGTGGCGGCTGGCGGTCGCGCTGGCGGGGCTGTTGGCGGCGGCGCTGCTGGCGTCGGCCGCGCGGTCGTACCCGTTCGGCCAGAACAGGCTGATGCAGTTCGCGTCGCCGGCGGTCGCGCTGCTCGGCGCGCGGGGAATCGAGGTGCTGGCCGGCTGGCGGCGCTGGGCCGGCGTCGGGCTGGCGGTGGCCGTCATCGTCGTCGCCGACGGACTCAGCTTGTGGCGGACGGCGTTCCCGTGGCAGGAGCCGGACACGCGGGGCGTGACGCGATTCGTGAACGAGAACCGCCGGCCGGGGGAGCCGGTGCTGAGCGACGAGGGCGGCTACCTGTACTACTTCCACGGCGAGTTGTTGCCGCTGGAGGCCGGGAAAGACGTGCCGGTTGGCGGGCGGGCGTGGGCGGTGATGGACCACTACACCAACCCGAAGCGGCGCGAGTACATCGAGGCGAAGCTGACGCCGCTGGGGTTCGAGTTCGTGTCCGAGCAGGAGTTCCATGAGGCCGCCGCCTACCTTTTTGAACGCAAGCGGTAGGAGTCACCCCACCCGCGCGTACTTGGCGATGACCGCGCGGGCGGTGCGCAAGCCGTCCACGGCGGCGGACACGATGCCGCCGGCGTAGCCCGCCCCTTCGCCCACCGGGTACAGGCCCGGCACGCCGGGCGACTCGCGGGTGTCGTTGTCGCGGTCGATCCGCACCGGCGAGCTGCCGCGCGACTCCGGGCCGGCGATGACGGCGTCCTTCAGGAAGTGGCCGTGCCAGCGGCGGTCCATGTGCGGCAGGCCGTGCCGCACGGCGTCGGCGACCATCGGGGGCAGCACCTCGCGGAGGTCGGTGGATACGACGCCAATCGGGTAGCTGCTGGGCACCGTGCCCGACGACTTCACCCCCTTCACGAAGTCCATCGCCCGCTGTACGGGGGCCAGGTACCCGCCGCGACCGATCTCGAACGCCTTCGCCTCGTACTTCTCCTGGAGCCGCATCCCGGCCAGCACGTCCGTCCCCTCGAAGTCCTCGACCGGCACCGTCACCACCAACCCGGAGTTGGCATACGGCGAGTCGCGCTTGCTCAGGCTCATACCGTTGGTGCAGAAGTAGCCTTCTTGCGACACGCTGGGGATGATGTAACCGCCGGCGCACATGCAGAATGTGAACAAGTCATGTTTGCCGTGTGCGACGAGCGAATAGTCGGCGTTTCCCAGCACTTCCTCCCACTTGCGGCCGCCGTATTGCGCTCGATTCACAGTCATCTGCGTGTGTTCGATCCGCACACCGAACTGGAACGCTTTCTGGCTCATGGGCACGTTGCGCTTCGCAAGCATGGTGTACGTATCACGGGCGCTGTGGCCGACGGCAAGAATGACGACCGACGTGTCAATGAACCCCGATGATGTACTCACGCCCTTCAATCCGCCGGCGTCGAAGTGCAAGTCCTCCACCTTCGTGAGGAACCGCACCTCACCGCCGAGGTCTTCGATCTTCCGACGGATCGCCTTCACCACGGCCGGCAGGCGGTTGCTGCCGAGGTGCGGGCGGTGGTAGTAGAGGATGTTCGGCCGGTCGGCCTGCTGCCCCTTGCACTCGGCGAACAGCTCCAGCACCCGCAGCACGTCCGGCCCGGTGTTGCGGCACGTCAGCTTGCCGTCGGAGAACGTCCCCGCGCCGCCCTCGCCGAACAGGTAGTTGCTCTCCGGGTGGAACGCGCCGCCGCCGTCGAACGCCTTCACGTCGCGGATGCGCTCGGTGACGCGGGTGCCGCGCTCCAGCACGATGGGGCGGTAGCCGTGCAGCGCGAGGAAGTACGCGCACGCCAGCCCGCCGGGGCCGCTGCCGACGACCACCGGCCGCTGGCGGATCGGCACCGCGCCGGGGGCCGGCATGGCGAACGGCCCGTCGGGAACCAGTTCCACTTTGGCGGTGCCGGACGCGCGAGCGGCGGAGTAGTCGTCGCCCGCTTCTACCTCGAAGTTGTAGACGAATTGCAGGTTCCGCTTGTCGCGGGTGTCGAGCGCCTTGCGGCGGATGCGCCACGGGCCGACATCCCCCGGCGTCACGCCGAGGGCGCGGGCGACGTGGGCGGACAGGTTGGCTTCCGGCTCCTCGACGGGCAGCCGCAGGTTCGACACGCGGAGTGGCATGGGGAGAAGTGTACACGGCCGACGGACGGTGTAGAATACCGGCGATCCAGACCGTGGGAGACGACCCGTGACCGCCACCGCGCCCGCCGCCCCCCAGCCGACGCCGGAGCAACTGAAGGCCTACGCCGACCAGTTGCCGGAGATTTACCGCGAAATCCTCGCGGCGTTCCAGTTTGCCGATCCGAACAGGCAGTACGGCGAGGGAGTTCTCGAATCGACGCTGAAAAACTACCTGCGTGGGAAATCGATGCCGACGGGAAGCGGTCGTGGCCAAGACTACCGTCAAAAACGACTCGATCACAAGACGCACCTCCGCCGTCTCAGGAGCGACAAGACCCAACGCGCGATGCTGCTGTCTGATGACACCGTGAGCCTTGCACTCGAGCGGCTTGCGGCTGCCGGGCTGATCGTCCCGCCTCTGGAAACTCGGCTCGGCAGCCTCATCCCGACGCCACTGGGCGAATCGCTCATTGCAGCGGTCACCGGGGTCACACCGACGCAACTCACGCTCCCGGAACTCCCGAAACTAACGTGGTGAGCACGCCGTGTCGTGGACTGTCGCGAGATTCCCGGACTGCACTCATCACACCTTCCTCTCCCACTCACGAGAGGATCACGACACCCTCGTGCGCCCGGTCTTTGCTCGCCTCAAATCCGACGGCATCAATCCTTGGATTGACAGGCACCACTACCAATACGGTCCTGACTCTCGAACCGCGTTGCAGGACGCGATCCTGCGATGTCGGCACGTCGTCTTTTTCATCACACCAGCGTTGTTGAAAAGCCCAAGGGGGTGGTGCGTTTTGGAACTCGCGTACGCCGAAATCCTGAATAGAACGCTGACGTTTCAAGGCGAGCAACTCACGAACGTCTTCCTGCCGCTCATGTTCCTACCCAAATCGAGTCGCCGCGGAATGCGAACGGTTTGGCAACCCCTGCGTGATCGTGCCGCCTTCTGTCCAGTCGAGGATGGTACGGCACGGGTGAATTGGGCATGTCTCGAGATCACTCGATTTCTGAAAGCCGAGCAACGAAAGGCCGCCGACATCCAGAAGACTCTCGAGCGAGATTCGAAGTTCCGCAAATTGATCGCCAGCGAAACCGGCCTCCGCGACCGCATCGCCCGCTTCGATCCCCAGCCCATTCCCGAAGAGTAATCCCCCATGTTCGACCTGACCGCCGTGCAGGCCGCGCTCCGCGGCCAGCAGCTCGACGGCTGGCTGCTGTACGACTTCCGCGGCCTCAACATGCTGGCCGCCCGCGTCGCCGGCACGTCGCCGAAGTTGTCCCGCCGCTGGGCGTACTTCATCCCGGCGACCGGCGCGCCGGAGGTGGGCAACGCCGGCCGAGGGGTGCCGTTCGCGGCGACCGCGTGGACGAGCCGGATCGCGTCGGCGGAGTCGCGGGCGGGCAGGGACGGGCGGGGTCGGTGCCTGGACAACGTGTCCGCCGAACGCCTGGGGCGTGGCGTGCGAGGGCGTGGGCCCGCGCGGGTACGCGTCGGTGCCGGAGGTGGAGCGGGGGTTGCGGGCGTACTTCCGCTTTTACAGCGAGGAGCGGGTGCACCCGTCGCTCGACGGCCGGACGCCGGCCCAGGTGTGCCGCGAGGGCCGACGGCGGAAAGGAGAAGAGGCTGCGAGGGAGTCGCTAACTTCCCCCGGTTTTTGGTCTCGGCAATGGTGTCCACTACACTGACTTCCCTCTTCAACTGTCCGCCGCTAGTCAGGTTTTGGCTGCCGACCGTCAACACCCGCCCTGGGATGAGGAGCATTTTCGCGTGCGGCTCCGGGAGGTGGAAGAGCTTGACGCCACCCTCGATCAGCCGCTTCAGGCAGCGGAGTGACGACGCGCCGGACGCGAAGTTCTCAGCCTTGAAGACGGTATGCAGTTCCACATCGCCACGGCGAGCGACGAGTAGGACGCGGTCTGCACATCTGCCTGTAACGTAGGGAGAGAAAAAAAGCACACTCCTGCTCGATTGGATCTCCCTCCGCCAGCGATCCGCGATCCGCGACTTGACATGCAACCTGGTCGTAGTGGAGGATGTCGTCTCCGTTCGTACAGACATCGTTGCCCCCGAAGACAGGTAGACATCAGTCATAAAACTGCGTTCCGGGCGGTCGCGTTGGCCCGCTGGCGGCAGGCCTCGATGGCTTCCTTCGGCGGCGGCCGTTGGGCCGGATCGAGTTCCACGACACGCCGACGCGCGGCCGTTGGCTGGACATGGCGGCGACGGAGATCGACATCCTGAAGCGCCCGTGCCTGGACCGCCGACTCGACCGCCAGGAGTTGTTCGCCGAGGAGGTCGCCGCGTGGGTCGCCGAGCGGAACGCCCGGAACGTGACCATCCACTGGACCTTCACCCTCGCCGTCGCGCGGCGGAAACTCCGCGAACGTTACCCTTCAATCGAAGGTCGATGGCCAGTAGGACAACTCGCCCCGAGTGAATGCCGCTAAGAAAGCCGTTCGGCCAACGCACATGTGGGGACTTCCGCCGATGACCGACGCCGTCCGCGCCCGCCGGGCCGACATCGACGCCAAGCAGGCGATCCTCACCCGTCTCTTCACGGAGATGGAGTGCGAGGCCGTCATCCTGTTCATGCCCGCGCACGTCGCCTGGTTCACCGGCGGCATGACCACCCGCGGGCTGATCGCCGACGGCGAGCGGCCGGGCGTCTACACCAACGGCCGGCAGCGGTGGCTGGTGTGCGGCAACGCCGACTCGCACCGGCTGTTCGACGAGGAGCTGGACGGCCTCGGCTTCATGCTGAAGGAGTGGCAGTGGGCGGTCGGCCGGGCGGCGCTGCTCGGCGACCTGGTCGCCAACAAGCGGGTCGCCTCCGACCGGCCGTTCCCCGGCATGCCGCCGGTGAACGACCGGCTGCGGCCGGAACTCCGCCCGCTGATGCCGACCGACCGGGCGAACGCCTTCGCCCTCGGCGCGACGGTGGCGCACGCGCTGGAGGCCACCGCGCGGGCGCTCCGCCCCGGCGAGACGGAAGCGGAGGCGGCCGGGCAACTGGCGAATCGGGTGGCGCGACGGGGGGCCGAACCGGTCATCCTGAGTGCCGTCGCCGACGACCGCGGGCGGACGTTCCGCCGGGCCGGGTTCACCGACACCCCCATCCGCTCGGCCTGCCACCTGCAACTGACGGCCCTGCGGAACGGACTGTCCGCTACGGCCGGGCGAACGGTCTGGTTCGGCGAACCCGACCCGGAACGGAAAGCGGCATTCGATGCGGCGGTGCGGGTGTCGGCCGTCTACCGCACGAGCAGCCGGCCGGGGCAGTCGGTCGCGGGGGCCGTGGACACGGCAGTTCACTTCCTACGGGACGGCCCGTTCGAGCACGAGTGGCGGCTGAGCCAGCCGGGGTTCGGGGCCGGCTGGTTCGCCGCCGACGAGTTGCGGAAGGCCGGGGTGGACGAGAAGTTCGCCGCCGGTCAACCGCTGACGTGGCAGGCGCGGATCGGCGGATCGGCGGTGGTGGACACCGTGCTGGTGTCCGACGCCGGGGCCGTGCCGGTGACGCCGGGCGACGGCTGGCCCGTCCGCCGGGTGCTGCTGAACGGCACCCCGTTCGACGTGCCCGACGCGCTGGCCCGACCACGAGAGTGAACGGCTACGGGCGGCGACCCGGCCGGAGCCGAATCGCCGCCCGCGGCGGCAGTCTCTCACCTTCGACACGTTACTTGTCGAAGCCGTTCATGCGGTTGAGGGACTTGATGTACTCCTCGATCATCGGCACGTACTTGGCCGGCAGGTCCCGCTTCATCTCCTGCACCGCCTTGGCCCGCTCGGCCGCCGGCAGCTTGCCCCAGTTGGCCGCGTACACCTTCAACTTCGTCGGATCGACGTTGCCGTTGCTCGGCCCCACGCTCGGGAGCGTGCTGCTCCCGGCCGGCCCCGAAGGATTCAACCCACCCGCTGGACCCGGCTGACCGCCGGACGGGCAGTTACCACCATTTCAAGAACCGCCCTTGGCCTTGTTCTCGAGTTCCTTGATCTTCTCGTCCAGGCGGAACAGGATCTTCTTCTGGATGTCCTGCGTGTCCTTGCCGCCCCGGTCCAGGTCCAGCCGCCGCCCGCTGTTGTCCATCAGCTTGGCGATGTTCGTCAGGTCCTTCGGATCCTTCGCCCACTGCTGAATGTCGAAGAACATCTGCGTCGCCACCACCCGGTACCGGTCGGGCGCGTCCGTCACGTCGTCCAGCAACCGCACGATCGTCGCCGTCGCGTCGTCCTTCTTCGTCAGCGAGAACTCGGCCACCGCCTTGAAGAAGTAGAAGCTGGCCGGCTCGACGATCTCGTCGGCCTTGACGGCCGCCTGCTTGGCGGCCAGCACGGCCTCCTCGTACACCCGCTTGCCGGCCAGCGCCTTGGCGAACGCGGCCGCCAGGTTGGCCTTGGCGAAGGCGTCCTTCTCGTCGGCGATGGCGGGCGGGATCTTGGTGAACGCCGGGGCCGTCACGGCGCGGGCGTCGGCGATGGCCTTGACGGCGTCCGGGCGGGCCAGCCCGATGCTCCGCACGGTGCGGTCCAGCACGGTGCGGTCGGCGTCGGTCCAGATGCCGTCCAGCTTCGCCTGGTCGAGCTTGCCTTCGGCCTTCAGGAACCCTTCCACCTTGGCCTTCACGACCTCGGGGGACATGGTCCGCAGGCTGCCGAAGGTGAGCGCCGCCGCCTTCGGGGCGTCGGTCGGCTTGGACGGCTCGGCGGCGAAACTCGCCGCACAGAAGCCGGCGGAGATCGCCACACTGGCGACCCATTTCCGCAGGAACATGGTTGCACCTCGTAACAGGTGGGAATGGCGACCGGCGAGGCCGGATTCGTCCACAAGGGTAGTTTACCCGATCAAACGGGGTGGCGGCAATCAGATTTCTCGTCCGGCCGCCGTTCTCATCTCCGACTCATCCCGATCGGCACTATTAACCGCGCCAGCAAGGGGCCAACAACTGAGGCGGTTCGCCCCTTGCTGGCGCGGCGGGCTAACAGGACCGCCACCGACCAAGTACCCGACTCCGACCGGAGCCGGGCGTTTCACCGGCTCGCTACTTGTCGAAGCCGTTCATGCGGTTGAGGGACTTGATGTACTCCTCCATCATCGGCACGTACTTGGCCGGCAGGTCCTTCTTCATCTCTTGCACCGCCTTGGCCCGCTCGGCCGCCGGCAGCTTGCCCCAGTTGGAAGGAGTCGCAGGGAGAAAGCGTCCCGCGCCCGGTTACGAGGGCGGGACGAGGCGGGCGATCACTCGTCGCCCTTGCTGCCGATCTTGTCGAGCATCTCTTGCAGCTTGGCCTGCTTGGCGGCCAGCATCTTCAACTCGGCCTGGATGATCGGATCTTTCGACTGCTCGGCCTTCTCCAGGTCGCCGTACCCCTTGGTCCGCTCGTTCACCGTCTTCTGGAGGGAGCGGATCAGCTTCAGTTCGGCGATCAGGTCGAGCAGCTTCTTGTTGGCCGGCTTCTGCGGCTCGCCCGGCTTGCCCGGTTCCGGCGGCTTCGGCTCCTGCTGGGCCTTCTTCAGCGCCTCGGCCATGTCCTTTAGCATGGCGATGATCTGCTCCTCGATCACCTGCGTCTGCTTGTCCACGTACACCTGGGACAGCCGCCGCTGGACGGCGATCATGTCCTGGCGGACCTCGTTCAGGACGGTGGCGAAGGCGACGGCCGACCCCTCGTTCTCCATCAACTTCATGCACTTGTCGGCCTCGACGACGATCTCGCCCTCGCGGTCGCCCTGCTGGAGGGACTTCTGGCGGTCGGCGGCCCCGATCTCGCCCATGTTCTTCTTGATGTTGCCGTCGATGCCCTTGGTCGCCTCGTACACCTCGATCTGCATCACCAGCATCTTGTTGATGCGGTTCTCCAGGGCGGCGAGCAGCTTCTTGGTCTCTTCCTCGCGGAGTTGCTTCAGCCGCTTCTCCAGTTCGGCGATGGCATCGCGGAGTTTGTCGAGAACCTTCTCCTGGTCCTTGCCGGCCTCCTTGCGGTTGTCCTCGCCGACCTTCTTGGCGGCCTTCTCCTCGAACGGGATGGCCTCCTCAAGTTCCTTGCGGCCGGGGGTCGGTGGCTTCTGCGGCTGGCCCGCGCTCGGCTGACCGGGTTGGCCCGGCTGCCCCGGTTGACCGGGTTGGCCCGGCTTGCCTTCGCCCGGTTTGCCCGCACCCGGCTGACCTTCGCCCGGCTTGCCTTCGCCCGGCTTGCCGGCACCCTTGCCTTCGCCGGCCTTGGCGTCGCCCGGCTTGCCTTCGCCTTTGCCTTGGCCCTCGCCCTTGCCTTCGCCGGGTTTGCCGTCGCTCGGCTTGCCGGCCCCGCCCATCGGCGGCTTCGGGTCCATCGGCTTCGGCTCGCCGGCCCCTTTCCCTTCGCCCGGCTTGCCTTCGCCCATGCCTTCCTTGCCCTCGCCGGGTTTGCCTTCGCCCATGCCCTCCTTGCCCATGCCCTCACCCATGCCTTTGCCTTCGCCTTCCTTGCCTTCGCCCGGTTTGCCTTCGCCCATGCCCTCTTTGCCTTCGCCCTTGGCCTCACCGGTCTCCGGCTTGGCTTCGCCGGCCCCTTCACCCGGCTTGGCTTCGGCCTTGGCCTCGGCCTTGTCGTCCTTCTTGTCGCCGCCGGTCCCCGGTTTGGCAGGGTCTTTCTTGTCGCCGGTCTGCTGGACGATGTCCTTAGTCTTTTCGGTGATGCCGTCCTGCGTCTTGGCAATCTTGGCCGGGTCGCCCGTCTTGCCCTCGGTGATGGCCTGCGTCACCTTCTGCGTCCGCTCCAGTTCCTTCACCTGTTTGAGGATGGCCTCGAGCCGGCGGATCTCCTCCTTCCGGGCGGCGGACTCGTCGTCCGTCACCAGGATGTCGAGGATCTGCTTGAGCATGGCCCGCAGTTGCGCCTCGTCCCCTTGCAGGTTGCTCAGGTCGAAGTCGGTCTTGCCCTTGGCGAGGCCCTGCACCAGCTTCGAGAACTGGCCGGACACGTTCTCCTTCGACGCCAGTTCGATGGCGCGGGTGATCGTCTTGGCCTTCTCCTTGTCTTCCAGCCGGTCGCTCTTTTCGAGGCGGTTGGCCAGGCGGACGAGGCTGTCGGTGAAGTCCTTGAACAGCTTGGCGTTTTCCTCCTGCTTCGCTTTCAAGTCGGCGGCGGACGGCTGGCCGGCCGGGGCGGGGGCCGGCGTCGGCTGTTGGGCCGGCGAGCCGGTGGCGAGCAGGAGCAGCCCGGCGGCGGCGACGGCGAGCGCCGGCAGCAAGCGGGGCAGGCGGGAGAACATGGGTCTTCCTCCGAGGGGGGGTCCGGGGTGGACCGGGTGTGCGTCGTCACGGGTACAGACGAGTGCGGGGGGATATTCCAACGGCCGTGGTGATCGCGTTACATTCTACGGTGGGCACGGCGGAACCAGTCGCCGTGGTGTATTATTCCGTTTCCGGCCGCAAGTGCAATCGGATAAGCGGGTTGGGAGTGATAACGGATATCTGGCCGTTCGCGTTCGGCCCTCACACCCGGCCCCCTGACAGCGCATTGGTCTCTACGCATCTTATTGGTCGTGGTACGCTACCCCGCATGACCTCTGCCTCCCGCCGCTGGAACCGCGGCTCCAACGCTGTTACCTGGCCCTCCTCGTGGACGCCGCCGACGGCGCGGTGATCGCCCCCCTCGACGTCACGCTCACCACCGCCGACGCCGTCCCGTCCACCCGGCCCGACGGCCCGGCCGTTCGTGGCGGAAGCGGCGGTGGTGCTGCACCGGCCGGCGAAAACGACGACCGACGGGCGCTCGACGGCGGTGCCCGGCCGGCCGCTGG
>JAYTTN010000563.1:0-4578 GCA_043745295.1 Fimbriiglobus sp.
CGCCCTTCGGGACGCTGGCCGTCACGTCCCAGGCGGGGATGCGGTGGTCGATCAGCT
Organism: Fimbriiglobus sp.; assembly: GCA_043745295.1. Taxonomy (GTDB): domain Bacteria; phylum Planctomycetota; class Planctomycetia; order Gemmatales; family Gemmataceae; genus JALHQU01. The sequence goes on from JAYTTN010000563.1 coordinate 58, forward strand.
TGGCGGTGAGTTGCTCGCCGGTGTGCGGGTCGAGGCCGTGGAGGAGCCGCTGGAACTGCTCGAAGTCGGGCGTGCCGGACAGGCCGAGCAGGTCGGCCCCGCGGCCGAGCCACTGCGTGCGCAGGTCGTCGGCCCCGAGGTAGTAGCCGCCGTCGCTCTTCGAGTAGTAGGCCTCGGCGGCCGTCGCGTCGGCGATGGGGTGGAATCGGAGCACGGGTCGTCCCTGCGGAGTTGGCGAACTATAGGCGGACGATGTCCGGCAGGCAACCGGTTTGGAATCGGTGCGAATTGTGGGAATGGGCGAGCCGGCTGCGCCGTCGGGCGATGCGGGGCTCCGGTCGCTTCGCGACAGCCCGGCGGCTCCCCTCCTCTCCCTCTCGCGGAGGGCCGCCGGACGGCGGTCGAGAGAGGGGGATTCCCCCGGTGCCGTCCAGGCCGGGCCCTGCGGGTGGCCGGGCGACGATTTTCCCCTCGCTGCGCGATTCCTCGCGGGACAAAATCGCCGCCCGCCCAGCCCTGCGGAACGCTCCCCCTTCGAGGCTCCGCATGCATGCTCCGTTAAGTTTGGCCCGCCACGGCAGGCCAGACTCGACGGAGCAACACCAACCGAAAGGAGTCACCACCATGTCAATCCGAGCAATCATGAGGCACGACGCGAGGACCACCCTCACCTTCCCAGGCGCACCATCGGAGGACCGCACGGTCCTCGATGTCGGCGCGTAGGGGGCGTGATGGGAGACGGAGCGCTCGTGATCCTCAAATCGGGAACCGACTACTCGCCGGTCCTGTACCTGCACTGGCACGCCCCGCAGGTTCGCAACTACGTCCACCGACTCCGGGATGTGATGGAAGGCCGCGGGGCGGACGTGGCCTACGCCTTCGCCCGGCTGCTGGGCATCGTTCACAACGACATCGACGGCAACCTGTCGCTCGGCTGCTGGAACCTGCCGCCGGACTTCTCCGAAGCGGACGCGAAGGCGCTGCGGGACATGTCCCACGGGGACGGCGGCATTTACGTCGTCGATCTGGCGGACTACGGCATCGCGACCTACGCGGGGTACGGGCTGGAACGCCAGAACGCCCGCGACGGCGGCGAGGCCGACCGGGTCGCCGTGGCGGCGATCGCCGCCCACCGGGAACGCCCCGCCGTTCGAGAAGACTGACACGACTGCGGTCGGCGGAATGGCTCCGCCGCCCGCACAACCAGCGAAAGGAGACACCACCATGACGACCACCGACACCGACGCGACGCCGCTCCGGCCGACCGCCTACGACAACTACGAGATCAGCCCCTGCACGCGAACCGAGGAGCCGGACGCGCCCGGCACGTTCTACTTCGAGGTGTGCGAGCCGCACGAGGCCGACGTGTGGACGCTGTACGGCCACATCCCCGGCGAGGGCGTCCGAGCCATCGGCGACTTCGCCACCCGCGACCGTGCCGAGGAGGTCTTCCACCGGATTGCCGGTTTCGCGTTCGCGGATTCGCGGGAGGTCGCGGCGCGGCTGCGGGCGATGCACGCGGGGCCGCGCCTGCTGGCCGCGCTCGTCGCGTGCGCCGACCTGCTGGCCGACTACGACGAGGCCGAGGGCGAGGAAGGCGAGGCTTACCGCGAGGCGGTCGCCGCGATCGACGCGGCGACCCGGAGGGCGGCATGACGGAGGGCGGCATGACGAACCGCAACTGTCCGGACGGCATGCGCTGCCCGAAGTGCTCGCAGGACGACCGCTTCTCCATCTCCGCCGTCGTCGAGTGCCGCGTCACCGACGACGGCAGCGAACCGGTCGGGGATCACGTCTGGGGTGAGACCGGTGCGACCCGCTGTCCGGAGTGCGGACGCGAAGGCCCGCTGGGAGAGTTCCAAGAGCGCGACTCGCTGTCGCCCGATTTCGACGGGTCGAACGACGACCGGGCCGCGTGGGCCGGATCGGCACCGGCCGCATTCGTGCAAATCACCGGTACGGACGAAGACGCCGTTGTCGGCGACCTGCTGACGGACCTCCTGCACTGGTGCGACCGGAACGGTCGCGACTTCGCCCTCGCCCCGAGCCGGGCCGAAGGGCCCTACGCCGCCGGGACCGGTGGGGAGGAGTCGCGATGATGACCGTGCCCGATCCCGCCGACCCGTTCCGCCAGACGGCACGCCTCCGCGAACGGTTCGCGTGCGAGCGGTCGGACGGGGAGGCCCGAGCGGAACTGAAGGCGATCTGGGGCGACGCGATCAACGCCCACGGCGTGCTGCTCGGCTCCGCCGTGGAGACCGTGTACGACCGGGACGGGTGCCGCGTCGAAATCCGGATCGCTACGGTGTACGGCCGGTTCGCGTTCGGGAGTTCGTTCCGCACGCCGACGGAAGGCTACGGCGGTGCCCCGTCGGTCTGGGAGGAGTGGTTCGGCACGCACGCCGAGGCCCGCACCGCCGCCATCGAGTTCGTCCTCGGACGCCTGCCCCGCGCGGTGGACCCGCCCGAGGAGGATCGGGTCGAACGGATGCGGCGGGCGGTGGCCGAACTTTCGCGGCAGCCGAGCCTGTTCTGAGCGAGTGAATCGACGGACTGAATCGACCGAAGGCCGGGTGTCTTCCGGCCTTTTTTGCGTGTCCGAGGCGGGTGTCGGAAGGCGCGAAACCCGTGAGGCCATTCCGACGCGCGGCGGGCGAAATCGGCGTGGGCGTCAGGAGTTTTTAGTGACAGTCTGATGCCCTTCGCCGCGCGAACGGGAACTGGAACCGTTCCAGTCGCCCGGTCAGCCGGACGACTGACTGGGGGGCGTCCTGTGTGGAAGTTGGCAGGCGGGTCCGACGGCGGGCCATTCGAGCTGCGTGCCGTCCTGTCAGCCAGAGTGCCTGTCGGCTTGCCAGCCGGACGCCAGGACGGCGAGCCGGGTTGACGGCACCCTGGGACATGCGAGGCGAGACCACGTCTCACGAGTGTCGTCACGGAAGACTGGCACGGCGCTCACCCACGCACCGAAGTCGGTTTGTGAGGGATCGGCAGGCAGGCAGAAGTCGCTGGAAATCGAAGGACGAATCGGGCAGGATTCGGAGTTACAACCCTCGGTTCCGTAACGGGAAGGTCGGCATTCGGGGTGTGCGACGCACGCCGTCGGCGAATGGCAGGCGCGGGAGCGGGAGGCCGCGAGTTCACGCCGTTTACGCTCGATTCGCTCCGTTTGGCATCGATTCCGTGCCTACCCGCAGACGGCTGAAGATATCGACGTGAAGTCGAGATAATAAGCGGTTCCCGGATCGCCGGCAATCAACATCACCGCCGCCCGCCCGTCGGGAGCCATCAAGTCAACCAGCCAGCCGAACAGCGTCACGTCCAGTTCGCTCGGCATGCAGTCGTGTCCGCGTGGGTGCGAGTGCCACTCCCCGCGTACTCCAGATTCCCGGCGGTCGCCGCCTCGATGTGGGTGAGCCGCGCCGCCATCCCCTCCGACCCGCGGATGTACAACGTGGGCGCTTCCCGGCTATTGCGCGGCGACGCCTCCGCTCAACCACGTATACGATCTTCCGCCGCATGTCGTACGACCCGAGCAGGATCCTCCCCGTTTCGTTCGGCAGTTTCTCCGCCCGCATCGCCATCACCTTTTCCACGACGCTTTCGTCGGCGCAAAGCGTCCACCCGGCATTGGCCTTCTCGATCACCCGGCGCGTGACACGTCGCAGCTCTCCAACTCCTTGTCGATCCGCGAGACGCAGTCCGCGTTCGCGCCGTTCCGCGTCGCGGGCGAAAGCGTCGTGGACGAGTTGATCGCCGAGCGCCGCGCGGAGGCGGCCCGCGACGAGGCGGAACGGGGGAACGGGCGTAGCGTGGCCCGCCGCGTCCTCGACAGTTCGGTGGTCCAGGCGGTGCTGTTCGCCGAGGTGTCGGCCGGGGACGCGAGACGCCACCTCGCGGACGGGTGCGTGTCGGCCGTCAACTACGCCGAGGTCCTCACCCGCGCCGCCGAACGCGCCGGGTCGCTGGACCGCGCCCGGCGGCAGGTGGATCGGTACCGGCTGGCGGTGATCCCGTTCGGGCCGGACCACGCGGCGGTCGCGGCGTCGCTCCGCCCGCTCACCCGCCCGCACGGCCTGCCGCTCGGCGACCTGGCGTGCTTGGCCCCCGGTTCGGTTCTCGGCCTTTCCGTCCTCACCGGGGATCGCGTCGGGGTCGTCGAACGGGAACTCGTCGAGGGTGCGGAGGACGGCGAGGACGGCGCGGGCGGTGTGCCGGGCGTTCGTATTGTGCAGGGCGAAGAAGAAGCCGAGCACCTCGTAGGTGGGGTACACGCGGAGCCAGAAGAGGGCCAGCATGAGTTGCGTGCGGTCGTCCAGGTCGGGGGTGTCGCCGCCGCCGACGGCGCGGACCCGCGGGGTGCCGCGGCGGGTGGTGCGGGAGGCGGCGCGGCGGCGGTCGCGGGCCGCCTCGCAGTCGGCGAACAGCGTCTCGAATTCGGCGGCGGTGACGCCGAAGAGACTCGGGAAGACGGCCGGGAAGCGGGCGAGGGCGTCGAAGGTGAGCACGGGCGGACTCCGG
>JAYTTN010000564.1:0-4577 GCA_043745295.1 Fimbriiglobus sp.
AGGACCTGCCCGTATGGGGCGTCCCCGGCCGAGTCCCGCATCTGGGCGACGAACGCGACGTGCAGTTCGATGGCCGCCTTCTCCGCCTCGTCCCGATGCCCGAACGTGCCGACGGGCATGGCGATTCCTCCCTCACACCTCGCGAGTGGCTCTCCGATACCCGAAACCGCCGCCTACTTCCAGTGGCACACCCGTTTGTTAGTGGGATAGTTGACACGCCGCTTCGGGTCTGTTACCATGCGACCGAACGGTCGCATGGTAACGAGTCGTCGGAACCAAGGCCGGGATAGATTGCGCCGACGCAATCTAATAACAAGTTCGGCGGCAGAGGGCATCGGAGGTGGCAGTGTGAGCGATGACGCCACGTCCCGTGTTCGCGCACTGCTCGCTGAATGCGCCGGAATCGAGACCGGATATCGCTCCGGCCGGCGGATCGCGGAGCGGCCGGTCGTCGCCTGGGAGGCGCGGCACGGGGTGGCGCTGCCCGATGAGTACTACAGCAGGTCCGCCGCGAGGTCGGCAACGGCGGGAGGATGCCTGGGCACTACTGCGACTTCATCATCCATGCGCTCGCCGGGGTGCGGGGCGGGCCTCACGCGGCGACACCGTTCCCAGTGACGGCCAAGCGGCTGCGGGCGCGGATGCGTCAACGTGCGGCGGAGGGCTGGCCCGCAGAGGGCGTGCTGTTTCCGGAGTTGGAGTCGTACTGGGAGCAGATCGACCAGCCGCCCGGTTGACTAGTGTTCGGCCAGTACCCAGCGCCGATGCCCTGCTCCTGGTCACCGCCGGCGACCTCCGCGGCTCGGTGTGGTGCGGGGTTTGCTCTGGGGTGCCCGAGCTGACGCGGGCGGGGAAGCCGCTTGGCTTCCTGCCTTGGTTCGCTGACACGCTGGACGAGTTGCTGCACGGGGAGTTCGGGCCAGTGCAGCGAAAGCACGCCGAACCAGGCGCTGCAGCAGACGGCGGGGGCCGATAGGTTTTTCCTGACCACAGCTCGCCGTGGCCCCCGCCGCGGCTGAGCTGGGTCGTTCGGCGGCGGAGGGCTTCCGGTGGGGCTGTCGCTAGAGTTCTACGCCGGCGATGCCACCGTCATCGGGGCCGACTTCGCCGAGATCGAGTTCGACGGGTTGCGGGATGACAGCCGGGCGCGGGCCTACGCCGACTTCTCGCTCCACTTGGCCCCCGACGACCTCGATGCTCTCTCGGCCGCACTCGGCGCGCCGCCGCTGAGCGACAGCTTGGCGGCCGAGGTCGGAGCCTTCGACGACGGCGGTGGCGGGGCCAGCCTCGTCTCGCCCGCTTGGGTGCGGGCCGTGGCGGCGGCCGACGACGCGGCGGCCCTGGAGCTGGCGGTGGTGTGGTTCGGGCGGCTCGACTACGGGGCGGTCACCCCCGATGCCGCTCGGGCCGTGGGCGAGTTGATCCGCCTCTGCCGGCTCGCCGTGCGGGAGGGTGTGCAGGTCGTCCACACTTGGTATCTCTGACCGGGGTGCCTGCCCAGACGCCGAACCAGGCGCTGCAGCGGACGGCCCTAAAGCGGGCCGCGGCTGAGCTGGGTCGTTCGGCGGCAGAAGGCATCGGGGGTGGAGGCGTGACACCAGAAGCGGCCGTCGCTCGTCTGTTTGACATCATTGCCCCCCGCGCCGAGTTCACCGAAGACGCGGTGTACGAGGCGATGGGGGATGCGGGCGTGCCGGGACCGGTTGCCGATCGCGCGTACAAGTTCGCCCAGATCGCAAGCGGCCGACAGTTGCTCAGCGGCATGGGCATCTCCTTCTCGCCTGACTACACCTGCTTCAACGCCGATGGCGACGCCATCGAGTCGGGCCGACTGGTCGAGCAGCCATACTTTGCGGCGGCGACCGCAATCGCAGGCCGCTACGTCGGCACGCCGGGTTTCGAGCGACTGGCCCTGATGGCAGCCGAGGTTCACGCAGTCAACGAGTTGCTCAACAAGGGGTCCAAGCCCGAGAATCTCGCCACAAGCGCTCCCGTGCTGTTCATGGAGCCGCCGACGCCGGCGGCCCTGGAGCGGGTGCGACAGCAGTTGTCGAGGGGCGTAGATTGCCCCGCAAAACCGTGGTGGCGGTTCTGGTAGTCTGCAAGGCACGCCGAACCAGGCGCTGCAGCCGACGGCGAAGGCACGATCGCTTTTCCAGCTTCATAGCTTCAGCAGCCCCCGCCGCCGGTGAGCTAGGTCGTTCGGCGACCGGAGGGCGCACCGATGGACTACGCCCGGCTGCTCGCCGCGCACGACCACCCGACGCATTGGGAGTACCCGCCAGGCTTCGACTACAGAACGGCGACCGCTCGGTTCGGCAAGTTTGTGGCCACGCTATCCGCCGCACTCGGCGAACCGGTGGCATCCGAGACCGGCGTCCACATCCAGGACGCCAGCTTTCACAGCCAAGTGTTCCTGCCGCTGCCCGGCGGCCGGCAGGGGCTGATCCGGCTCGGCAACTTCGGCGACTTGGCCACGGTCGGCGACGGCGAACCGGTCCCCAAGCCGACGCTGGCGGTGGTGCTGGAGTTGCTCGCCCGGCACGGGTACACTTACGTCCCGGCAGCCGTGCTGGATGCAGCGTACACCGGCAGCAACCCCGGCGTGACGGGCATCCCGTCGTGGCGGATCAGGTACTTCGATTGGGTGTGACGCAGACGCCGCCCCAGGAACTTGCCCCGGTGACGGTTGACGGTCGGTGACGGATCGCCTTCGTTTCCGCCGGGCGGCGCGCGGACACCCCGTCCGCCCCTCGACGGTGCTGTCGCCACCGGTCTGCCGATCCCCGTCCCGACTCGCCCCGTCCACCACCCCGCCGCTCACGCCGACAGCGGGGTGTCACTCGCGGACGTGCCCGCCGGATCCGACGGGTCCGCCTTCTTCACCACCTCGTAGTCAAACTCCTTCGCCCGACGCCGGAACTGCTTCTCCAGCTTCTCCCGCACCTGCTCCGCTTACACATCACGCTTCATGTACGCCACCCCGTACCGCATCATGTTATAGATGATCCGCGCCAGCTTGTGCGCCGCCGCCGTGATCGCCTTCGGCGCGCCCAGCCGACTCCGCTGCCGCCGCAGGTACGCGCCCAGATAACTCTTGCTCCGCATCAGACCCCACGCCGCCAGCCGCAGCGCCGTCGCCGCCCGGTTCTTCCCCTTCCGCGTGTGGCTCGACTTCACCTTCCCGCCCGTCTGCCGGAACTGCGGACACAGCCCCAGCCACGACGCGAACTGTTTCACCGTCGGCCACTTCGTCATGTCCGCGCCCAGCTCACTGATCAATGTTAATGCGTGGATCTCGTCGATACCTTCGATGGCCGTCAGGTCCACGCCGGTGGCGTAGTACAACGCCGTCCGCACGTCGAACTTGGGGTCGTGCGGCTTCCGCCGCGCACCCGCGCCTTCGCCGCCAGCCGCGGCAATTCACTCGTCCGCTTCATCACCCGCAGGTGCCCGGCGATCTCGGCGTCCAGCTCGCCGATCGCCGTCAGGTGCGCCTCCCACATGGCCAGGCTCGACCGCAACTCGCTCACGTGCTCCGACCGGTACCGGCCGTCCAGGGGCGTGGCGATCTCACTGACAGTGTGTTGACACCGGCGGTCCCGCAGCTTGGCCAACTCCGCCGCGTCCCACTCGCCGGCCAGGATGGCGCGAATGATCTTCAGTCCCGTCACGCCCGTGATATCGCCGACCACCCGCGTCAACTTCAGGTTCATCAGCACCAGCGCCTTCTGCATCCTCTGGACGTAATGGCCGGACAGCCGCACCGGGTTGCCCCGCTGGCGGACGTACGCGCGGAGCGTCTGCGTGACGTCGTCCGGCTGGAACACCGGCGGCAGCAGGCCGTGCGCGTGCATGCGGAAGATCCACTGGCAGTCCAGCCGGTCGGTCTTGGGTCGGCCCTTAATCTGCCGGGTGAACGCCGGCGACGTCATGACGGTCTCGAAGCCGGCCTCGACGAGGGTGAGATATAACACATGGCCATACGCGCCGCTGGCCTCCATCGCGACGCCGGTGACACCGCGTTGTCGCAGCCACGCGACCAGCTCCCGGAGGCCGGGCGTGTGGGCCGGGAACTCGCGGACGTCGGCGTCGGCCGGGCCGACGCAGGCCCAGTGGGTGCGGTCGCCGACGTCGAGGCCGGCGGCGTGCGGGCGGGCGACCGGCAGCGCGTCCAGGTCGGCCGGGGCGGGGGGCTTGGGATCGGGCACGGCGGGCTCCGGGGTGGGGGAGGAATGCCCGCCAGGCGGGGGAGTCGGCGATCGGAACAGCCGCCCCAACGGGATCACCGCGGCGTCAGCGAGTGACACCGCGTTGTCACCAAACGCGCGGCCGAAAACGCTCCCCGGCCCAATCGAACCAGCGGGCGGAGGGGCGACTCCTCCGGCACCAGAAACGAGACGGGCTCGACCGTCGGGCGGGCGGTGTAGAATAGCCCGAGTTCCCGGCCGCGTGCGGCTCGCCCGACGAGCCGCGCGTCCGGGGCCGGGATGCGGTCGAACGGCCGGGCCGCGGCGGTCATGGCGTCCCGCAGTTCGCGGCTGGTCCCTTCCCACCCGTCCGCCGGCGGCTCCGCC
>JAYTTN010000565.1:0-4570 GCA_043745295.1 Fimbriiglobus sp.
TGCCGCTGCTGCGCTCAGGACATGCCGGATGACAACACGTCGTGCAGGACGTGACCATGCACATCGGTCAGGCGGCGCTCGATGCCGTTGTGGTAGAAGCTGAGCCGTTCGTGATCAAGGCCCAACAGGTGCAGGATCGTCGCGTGCAGGTCGTAGATCGTGGAGACCTTCTCGACGGCGGTGTGCCCGAAATCGTCGGTCGCTCCGTAGCTGAAGGCTCGCTTCACACCAGCCCCTGCGAGCCATGCGGTGAAGCCTTTGGGATTGTGATCGCGACCGCTGGCTCCCTTCTGGAATGTCGGCATCCGGCCGAACTCCGTCACCCAGACGACGAGCGTGTCTTCGAGCAAACCCGTCCGTTTCAGATCGCGCAACAGTGCTGCGGCGGGCTGATCGAGGATCGGGCCGTGGACCTCGTACTGCGTCTTGAGCGTCTTGTGACCGTCCCAGTTGCCGACTCCCTCGCCCATCGCATACGCGCCGTTGAAAAGTTGCACGAAGCGAACACCTCGTTCGAGCAGTCGCCGCGCGAGCAGGCAGTTCCTCGCGAACCCGGCCTTGGTCTTGTTCTCGTCGTGGACGCCGTACAGCATCTGCGTTTCGAGGCTCTCGCCCGACAGGTCCGACACTTCGGCCGCGCGCAGTTGCAGCTTGGCCGCCAGTTCGTAACTCGCAATCCGTGCGGCGAGGTCCGTATCGCCGGGATGCTTCGCGAGGTGACGCTCATTCAGCCGCCTGAGGAAGTTTCGCGTCGCGGCTTCGGTCGGCGCGGTGATCTCGGCGGGTCGAGCCAAGTTTGCGATCGGCTTGTCGGCGTTGAAGGGCGTTCCCTGAAAGACGGCGGGCAGGAACGCGCTGTTCCAGTTGTTCGAGGCGGCCTGCGGCACGCCGCGCGGATCGGGGATGGCGACAAAGCTCGGCAGATCGCTTGCGTCGCTGCCGAGGGCATAGCTCACCCACGCCCCGATGCTCGGAAAGCCATCCAGCGTGAAGCCGGTACTCATCTGGTTCTCGGCCGGGCCGTGCGTGTTGCTCTTGGCCGTCATGCCGTGCAGGAAGCAGAGGTCGTCGGCGTGTTCGGCCAGCTTCGGGAACAGGTCCGACATCATCTTGCCGGACTTCCCGCGCGGCTGGAACTTCCACAGCGGTTTCGTCAGGTTGCCGTTCTCGCCCTGGAAGGTGACGAGCTTGTCGCCGGGCATCGGCTGGCCGTCGCGCTTCGCCAGTTCCGGCTTGTAGTCGAAGCTGTCCAGGTGGCTGACAGCCCCGGAGCAGAAGATGGTCAGCACCCGCTTGGCCTTCGGCGCGAAGTGCGGCTTGCGCGCGGCGAGCGGCGCGTCCAGCCGGATGTCGGGCGGGATCGGCGACTTCTCGGCGGCGTCGGCGAGGAGCGCGGCGAGCGCGATTCCGGCGAGGCCCGTGCCCGCGTCGGCGAGGAAATTGCGGCGGTCGAGGAGGGAGGAACGCATGGTGGTTGAAAGTAAGAGTGCCCGCAGAGGACGCAGACAAGACGCGGATGAAGGCAGGAAAAGTCAGCAGGATTCTTTCTCTGTTCATCTTCATCCGCGTCTTGTCTGCGTCCTCTGCGGGCCGATTGAAAAAACTACTCCACATACAGGAACTCGTTGGCGTTCAGCAGCGCCCGGCAGAGCGCCGGCAGGCCGTGTGCCTTCGCCAGTGCCACCGCCGCTGACAACTCCTTGTCACTGGGATTGCGCTGGAACGCCAGCGCGAACGCCCGCCGCACCTGCCCCTCGATGCCATCGCCGGCGTCTTTCGCCGCACGGTCGGCGAGGAACTTCGCCTGCTGCACCAGGAACGGGGCGTTCAGCAGGTTCAGCGCCTGGAGTGGCGTCGTGGAGGCGTTCCGCTTCGGGGCGATCTGGCCGCCGTCCGGGCAGTCGAACGCACCGAACGTGTCGTCGAGCTGCATCCGCGGCTTGTTCTGGTACACCATGCGGCGGAATTCGGCCGGGCCGAAGTCCTTCTTCGGCGTGTACACCTTCACGTAGTTGCCGTTCGGCTCGAACAGGTCGAACCCCGGCCCGCCGCCGGTCAGTTCCAGCTTGCCCGTCACGGCCAGGATCGCATCGCGGATCGCCTCGGCGTCCAGGCGGCGCGGCGGATACCGCCACAGCAGCCGCGATTGCGCGTCCTTCGCGGTCCCCTCGGCGGTGCCGGCCGACGACTGGCGGTACGTCTCGGAGAGGACGATGAGCCGGTGAATGTGTTTGAGGGACCAGGGTTTGGCCTCGTCTTTCTTGGCGAGCGGGGGGCGTAAGCCCCCTGTTTCTTCGACACCAACAGGGGGCTTACGCCCCCCGCTCGCCCGGAACGTTAGTGCGGTCAACTCGCTCGCCAGCCAGTCCAGCAACTCCGGGTGGCTCGGCTTGCCGCCATTCCTTCCGAAGTCGCTCGGCGTGTCCACGAGGCCGGTGCCGAAGTGGTGCTGCCAGAGGCGGTTGACGATCACGCGGGCCGTCAGCGGGTGGGCCGGGTCGATGATCCACTTCGCCAGAGCCACCCGGCGTTCCGAATCCGCCGCCTTTTCCGCGAGCGTGAGCTTTGCGCCGAACCGCTCCAGCCCGCCGGGACTGATCGCCTCCCGTGCCGCCATCGCGTCGCCCCGGTGCAGGCGGAACGTCGTCTCCGGGGTCGTGAACCGCCCGGCGTAGACCATCTCGGAGCGCGTCTGGTCGGCCAGCTTCGCCCGCGCGGCAGCGGCTTCGCCCGCCAGTTGTTTCCACTTCGCCGCCGCGTTCCCCGTCAGCCCCGGCGGGGTGGCGAACTCCTTCGACCCCATCGGCAACCGGTCGTCGGAGGACGCCACCACCCGCCACGCCTTGCCGTCCGCCGACACCTCGATGCGGTACTTCGTGGCCAGCCGGTCGGCGTACCGCTCCTCGCGGTCGCGTGCCCACTCGATGCGGTCGATCTCCACGGCGTCCTTCAACTCCAACGTCACCGTCCCCTTGCCGGCCGTGTTGGAAATCCAACTGCGGCCGTTGCCGTACTTGCCGTCGTGGAGGAACGCCAGCCGGTGAATGTCGGGCGAACCGGGGTAATCGCCGGACGACGTGACCTTCGCCCCGGCGGACGCCAGCGCCACGTTCGTCGGGTTCGGCCCGGCGGTGAACACCTCCAACTCGTCGATGCACGGCTCCGCGCCGTTCGTCGCCAGCACCACGAACCGCACGAACTGGGCCGTCACCGGCGCGAACCGCTCGCGGTTGAACTTCGCACTCACGGGCGGGCGGGCCGGGGTCTTCGCCGTCGGGTCCGCCAGCGGCTCGAACGCGGCCAGCTTCGCTTCCAGTTCGGCTACCACCTCCCGTGCGGCCTTCAACTCCGCCTCCCGCTTCATCGGTTCGCCGGCTTTCGCCGCCCGCTCGCCGTGCTGCACCCCGGCGAACACGGCCTTCATCCGGAAGTAATCGACCTGCGACACCGGGTCGAACTTGTGCGCGTGGCAGCGGGCGCAGCCGACCGTCAGGCCGAGGAACGCCGAGCCGGTGGTGGCGACCATGTCGTGAAGTTCGTCCGCCCGCTGGTTCGCCGTCAGCACCGGATCCGGGCTTTTCACCTGATCCCACGCGCCGGCCACGAGGAACCCGGTCGCGGCGTCGGCCCCCACGGTATCGCCGGCGAGTTGCTCGAACACGAACCGGTCATACGGCTTGTCGTCGTTGAAACTCTTGATGACCCAGTCGCGGTACGGCCAGGCGTTCGGCCGGGCGACGTTCGTCTCGAACCCGTGGCTCTCGGCGAACCGCACCGCGTCCAGCCAGTGCCGCGCCCACCGCTCGCCGAACTGCGGCGACGCGAGGAACCCATCCACCCGCTTCTCGTAGGCATCGGCCGCCGTGTCCTTCTCGAACGCCTCCACCTCTTCGGGTGTTGGCGGCAAACCCAGCAGGTCGAACTTCAGCCGGCGGAGCAGCGTCCGCTTGTCGGCCGGCGGGTTGGGCTTGATGCCGGCGGCGGCGAGCTTCACCCGGACGAACGCATCCAGCTGGTTCGCGCTCGGCGTTGCCTCGCGGTTCACCGGGACGGTGGGCCGCTTCACCGGTTGAAACGACCAGTGCGGGGCGTCCGTGGCGGCCACCGATTCCGGCCACTTCGCCCCGTCCGCGATCCAGTCCGTCAGCGCCTTCATCTGCGCCTCGGACAGCCGGTCGCCGTCGGGCGGCATTTGCTCGCCGGCGTCGGTGCTCCGCACCTTCTTCAGCAGCAGGCTGTCGGCGGGTTTGCCCGGCACGATGCTCGCGCCGCCGTCGCCGCCGCGCAGGGCGTCGACTTTGCGGTCGAGCCGAAGGCCACCCTTCTGCTTGGTGGGGCCGTGGCAGCCGACGCAGTGCGCGGCGAGGACGGGGCGAACGTCGTCGAAGGTGGCGTCCGGCGCGGCCGGGCCGAACGCGAGAGCGGAGAGGAGTAGCGGTGTCATACCGCTATTGGACAGGAAGCCGGCCGCACGGTCCAGAGGCAAGTTTGCAGGGGGTGCGGCAGCGGCTCCGGGCGAGCGGGGGGCGTCAGCCCCCTGTTGTGGTCGAAATCCCCAGGGAACAGGGGG
>JAYTTN010000566.1:0-4567 GCA_043745295.1 Fimbriiglobus sp.
GGGCGTCCGTCAGGTCGGTCGGGTACGGCTTGCGTGTCATGACCGAAACAGGTAACAAATTCACCGCCGCGAGGCGAGGCCGGTTTTCAGATGCTTTCTTAGAGTCGAGACAGGGCGTCGATGATTTTCTCCAGTTCGCCACGCTGTTTCCGAAGTTGCGCTTCCAACTGCGTGATTCGCCCCATCGCGCGTTGCAGCAAGACTTCCGCCGTCGGGTTGTCTCGCGTCGCTTGAGCGAGCCACTCGGGTGTTGAGTTGCCGATCGGATCTTTGCGGAAGTCGGCGATTTTCTTCTCGTGATCCTTGATCAGTTTTTCGAGTGACGCTTTGGACGATTCGAGCTGTTCCCTCGTGAGGTTTCGGTATGGATTGGGCTTCCCCCCACCCGGCGGCGGCGCGGTCGGCCCGGCCCCGCCACCCGTGCCGCCACCGCCTGTCGGCGTGGGTTCGGGCTTGGGCAGGGGCGGCTTGTCGGCGCTGCCGACCGGCACCGGCTGCTCGTGCGGGGCCGGCTTCGGCCGGGTGGCCACCACCGGCGGGCGGTTGCCCAGCGCCGGGTCGAAGTGCGGGCGGCCGAGGACCGGCGGCTCGTGGAGGTTCAGGCCCCCTTGCCGGGGCAGGCCGGGCACGGTCGCGATCAGCCCCGGCTCGGCGTGCGCCACCGCCCCGGCCGTCCGGCCGCCGCGGACCCACCGCACCACCCGCCCACCCACGAACGGCACGCTGCCGACGAAGATGGTGACCAGCCCCGCCTGCCAGTTCCCCTCCACCAACTCGAACGCCCCGTCCACCCAACTGGACACCGGCGTCGGATCGACGTAGCCGGTCACCTCGATAACGCCCCTGGCCCGGAGGAACAGGCGGTAGGCATCCCAGGCCGACTGGTAGTCCGCCTGTAGCGTCGTCAACTTCGCCTCGGCCCGGTCCAACTCGGCACTCGACATCACGTTCGTGATGTACCCGCCCCACGTCCGGATCGGCGACGTGTCCCGATTCGCGGGACCGTCGTTCGGGTCCGCCACGGACCACATCTCCACGTCCGCGAGGAAGTCCCCAACCGACTGGGCCAGGGCCACGTTGTCTGCGGCGAACTGCGCGTTCGTCTCGAAGCCGCTCATCATCACCGTCGCGCGGTGCTCCAAGGTCCACTGTCGCCTGTAGCGCGGGTAAAAGTCGTTCACCCAGACCTGCATCGCGGCCTGGTAGTCGCGAAGCTGCTGGCCGTACTTGACTTGCCATGCCGGGTCGGTGGTGGCTCCGATCCCCGCCCCACCAGTGCCGCCCGCCACCGGCTTCGGGTCGTCCGCGTGGGACGGCAGTGTCGCCACCGTGCCCGCCGGGGTGTTCCCGCCGGCGGCCGTGTTCAGGAGAGCCGTCAGCGCTGCGAAGGCTGTATTCTGGAGGTCGCTTCGCTCGCTCGCGGGCAGCAGCCGTCCGGTCGCCGCATCCAGTTCCGCGCCATCCAGAAAGTTATTGTTGTTCAAGTCCAGCAGCACATAGGTGGCCGCCACGTCGGCGGTCCGAACACCCCGCGCCTCGAACCCCGTCCGCCACTCGTACAGGGTGACTTGGATGTCCCGATCGGCGTCGAGTTTGTCCAGCCCGAACGGCAGCGGCTGAAGTTCGTCCGGGCCGGTGCGCGGCGTTTCGAGGTCGGGTTCCGAACTGTCGCCGAAACCGCCGTCGGCGGTGGGGTCGAGGGGCACGTCCCGCGCCCACCAGTCCGACGGATCGTCGGTGGCCGTCGGGTCGAGCGGAACGACCTCCCAGACCCATCGCCAATCGCCGTCGGTGCCGTCGGCAGCGGCGGGGACGGGTGTGGGAGTCGTGGCCTGGAGCGGGGCCGGATCGAGCGACGTGGGGGGCGCGAGGGGGAGCGGGTCGGGCAGTCCCGCCGGCACGTCGCGGCGTTCGAGGGTTTCGAGGGCGAGAGTCGGCCGGCAAGGTTTGCCTACCTTACCCCCCCCCCCACCAGACTACCGACTTGGTGCAACCAGCGAACCATGACCGACCTCGGGCTGTGCGTCTTGCGATGCGTTCCACGGTGTAGAAGGTTAATTTCGGACCGCACGCGGGCAAGTCCAGTTCGTCCGATTTTTCCCAACGTGCGGCCGCGCCTACAATACATCCGTTCCCGTCCCGGATGGATTTGTCGCCATGTCCACGCCCGCCGTCGATCTCGTCAGCCCGCAGACGCCCGATCCCCGCCAAAGCCCGGCGGACAAGGCGCGCACGTTCCCGACCACGCCCGGCGTCTACCTGCACAAGGACGCGAACGGGGTGGTGCTGTACATCGGCAAGGCGAAGAACCTGCGGGCGCGGGTCGGCCACTACTTCCAGAAGGAAGCGCTGATCGACCCGCGGACCCGCGACCTCATCCCGCTCATCGCCGACGTGGACTTCATCCCGTGCGAGAACGAGGTCGATGCCCTCATGCGCGAGGCGCGGCTGATCAAGGACTTGCGGCCCCGCTTCAACAAAGACCTGAAGGACGGCAAGAGCTTCCCGTACATCCAGATTCGCACCCGCGAGGAGTTCCCCCGCGTCGAGATCACCCGCACCCCCCGGCGGCGCGGCGTGCGGCTGTATGGGCCGTTCATGAGCAAGGCCCGCATCAAGCAGGCGCTGACGGTGCTGCAACGGGTACTGAAGTTCCGCACCTGCACGCTCGACATCAAGTCCGAGGAGCCGCGCTGGCGGTGGTTCCGCCCGTGCCTGCTGCACAGCATCCGCCAGTGCACCGCCCCGTGCGGACTGCGGGTGAGCAAGGACGATTACCGCCGGCAGATTCGCAAGCTGATCGCCGTGCTGGAAGGCCGCACCGGGAAACTGATCCGCCGGATGGAGCGCGAGATGAAGGAGGCGAGCGCGGCCTTGCTTTACGAAAAAGCCGGGCGACTGCGCGACGAGATCACGGCGCTCCAGAACCTGGACCTGCGCGGCGACGTGGACAAGCACGCCCAGCCGGAGGTGTTCCCGCTCGACCCCAAGCGCGGCCTCCTCGGGCTGAGGAAGGTGCTGGGACTGGCGAAAGTGCCCCGCGCCATCGAGGGCATGGACATCGCCCACCTGAGCGGCGAGGACACGGTGGCCAGTTTGGTGTCGTTCCTGGACGGGCTGCCGTTCAAGGACGGCTACCGCAAGTACAAGATTCGCACGGTGGAGGGGGTGGACGACTTCGCCTCGATGCGGGAAGTCGTCACGAGACGGTTCAAGCGCATGCACGACGACGAGTCGGTGTTCCCGGACATCCTGCTCATCGACGGCGGCAAGGGGCAACTGAACGCGGCCGTCGATTCGTTCAAGCTGCTCGGCATCGACCCGCCGATTCTGATCTCCCTAGCCAAGCAGGAAGAGGAAATTTTCCGCCCGGGCGTGTCGGAGTCGATCAAGCTGAGCCGCCACTCGGCGGCGCTGCGGCTGCTGCAATACGTCCGCGACGAGGCTCACCGCTTCGCCCAGCACTACCTGCACACTCTGAGAAGGAAGAAGCTGACGGAGTGATGGCGAACCGAAGCGAGCGGGTGTGGGCGGCGTGGCCCCATCGGGATCGAGTACTCCCCCAGTCTTGCGCCGTTACCGCCGCACGCGCAAGTCCCCGCCGTTCGCGCGTTCGGGTTGGTGTTCCCACGCGGCACCGGACGTGCATAGCATGGGACAGCCGCATCCCGGCTCCCGATCCCAACCGGAGGAAGCCCCGTGTTCCGAACTTCCGCTCTCGCCCTCGCCCTGATCGGGGGCGCGTCCGCCGTCGCCGGCCCGCCGTCGCCCCGCGAGACCCTGACCGACGCCAAGCAAGTCCTCGACGACCTGACCGACAAGGAAAAAGCGATCCCGGCCAAGCTGCTCCAGGAGGCCGAAGCGGTGCTGATCGTGCCGAACACCATCAAGGCCGGCCTGGGCGTCGGCGGGCAACTCGGCCACGGCGTCGTCGTGGTGAAGGATAAGGCCGGCGGGTGGGGCGACATCCGCTTCGTCGATCTGGGCGGGGCCAGCGTCGGCTTCCAGGTGGGCGTGCAGTCCACCGACGTGGTGCTGGTGTTCAAGAACCGCAAGGGGCTGGACCGCATCCTCGACGGCAAGGCCAAGCTGAAGCTCGGCGCGGACGCCTCCGTCGCCGCCGGACCGGTCGGCCGCGACGCCGCCATCGCCACCGACCTGGCGCTGAAGTCCGAGATCTTCTCGTACTCGCGGTCGCGGGGGCTGTTCGCCGGAGTGTCGCTGGAGGGCGTCGTCCTCAGCGGCAACGCCAAACGGACGGAGGACTTCGAGAAGGACGCCGGCGAGAAGACCAAACTGGCCGGCGACGCGTTGAAGAAGACCATTGCCATCCTGGCGACGGTGGCAGTCCCGAAGAAAGACCCGGGGCCGCTGCCGGGGCCGGTCCCGATGGTGATGCCGGTGCCGCCGCCGGTGATCGAACTCGCCCCGGTCGCGCAACCGGTGATCGTGCCGGCCAGCGCGGTCGAACCGCCGAGTGGCCCGATCCGGCGCTTGTTGAAGCGGATCAAGTGGTGACGAATCCGAGCCGGAAGCGTGAGCGACGGGTGTTGAAGACCCGTCGCTC
>JAYTTN010000567.1:0-4559 GCA_043745295.1 Fimbriiglobus sp.
CGTGAGCGACGGTCTTTGGCAAGAACCGTCGCTCACGCTTCCGGCTCGGATCGACCAGAACGATCCCACTCCCTGGCGGTCGCGGCTCGCAAGCCCTACTGTGGCGGCCACGGCTCGCCGACCTTCCCGGCGCGGCAGGCGCACGTCGCCCCGCACAGCGGGCAGGCGACGGCCACCGCCGCCAGCAACTTCGCCACCTTCGCCGGGTTCGAGCGGTCGGCCGCGGCCGCCTGCGGCACCTGCTTGGCCGCCCAGTATTTCACCCACTCGCGGATGACGTTCACCACGTCCGTCGTCAGTCGGCGGTCGAGCGTCAGCCGCTCCACCCCCAGCACCAGCCACCACCCCGATCCGCTCGGCGACCGGCTCAGGGCGAAGCCATCGGTCGGATCGGACAGCACCTTGCCGCCGACCACCAGCCCTTTCGGTGTCAGCACGGTGTCACCGAGATCGCGGTCGGCGCTGTCCGGCAAGTCCACCTTCAGCACCGCGTCCGGGTGCGCGGCGAGCACCCGGCGGGCGGTGGCGGGCGCGGACTGCACCAATTCGAAGATCGAAGCCGCCTTGCCGACGGCCGCCCACGGCTCGGTGTTCCGCCCGCGCCAGACGGCGTACCGGTGTTGCAGGACCGTCGCCGTCGGCCGTCCGAGCAGCCGTCGAACCCACGGCAGGAAGCGGACGACGCGGACGAGATCGCCCGGCAACAGCCCCGCCTCGAAGGATTCGGCCGTCAGCAGGATCGCCAGGCGGGCCATTTCCCCGGTCGTCAATTGGCCGGACGTCAGGGCGAATTCGGCCATCGCTTCGGCGTACACCGCGCCGGCGTCGCCGCGGACGAACCGGCCGAACGCCACCGCCAGCCCGCCGAGTTTGTCCTTGCCGAACGTCACCCCGTCGAACGCCTGGAGGGCTTGCACCGCCGCCAGGAATTGCGCGTGCGCGGCGCTTTTCTCGGCCAAGACTTCCGCCTGTTCGACCCACTGCCACACCTTCGGCACGCGGTCCACCGTGGACCCCACCCCGGCGCTCGACCGGCACAACCGCGTGAGGAACCTCACCGCCTTCTTCGACCGTCCGACGCCCGGCGCGAGCGCCTCCCAGGCCAGTTCCACCGCGCGATCATCCGGCGACGGCAGCGGCGGGCGGGACGACTGCACGGCCCAATACAGCAGCCAGGCGAGGACACTCAGGCCGACGGCCACCCACCCCGGCGAGGCCAGCCGACTCGGCATCAGCGCGACGGTCAGCACCACCACCAACAGCAGTGGCGCGGCGACGAGGACGGCGTACCCGCGCGGGCTGAACTGGCGGGCGTCCGAGCCTATCGCCTGCGCACCGTCGGGCGTCTCGACGGTGGCGGATTGGCCGAGGGCGGTGTCCGTCACCTGCACCGAATAGCCGTCGCCGGCCAGCCGCCCGCCGCCGAGCGCGAGCGGCGGCGGCAGCGGCGGAATCGGGTCGGGAATGGCCGTCAGGCAACTCGGACAGAGTCCGGCGTTCCGGTCGGTGGCAGCCTTGGTCAGTGCGGCGGGGATGCCCGCGCCGGTCAGTCGTTGCCGCGAGGCGACCCCCTGCAACACCTGCGCGAGGCTGGCTTCGGGGAAGTAGAACGTGGTGGCGGCGAACGCCGACTCGACCGCTTCGGGCGAAGAACCGGCGGCCGCCGCGTTCACCGCCGTCTCGACCGCCCCGCGCGGGTCGTAGGCCGCGCCGCGGTCGAACCGCAGCCGGTGGTCGTCCCACAGGTGCCGGATGAACTCCCGCCGGTGCAGTTTCGCCTTGCACTTCGGGCACTTCCACTTCACCCGCCGCTCGCCGGTCCAGACCATGTCGTCCAGCACCCGGCACTTGTCCACTCGGCTTTGAAGCTGGATCATCCGCTCCAGGGTGCGGGACTTGGACATCCCGGCCGTGACGGAGCGGACGATGGGGCCGACCGACTGCGGCGTGTCCGGCACGCTGGCCAGCAGCTTGCCGGCGACGGCGAGGCGAAGCTGGATCGGGGTGGTGCGAATCTGCAGCGCCTGCGCCGCGAGCAGCAGCAGCGCCGGCGGGATCGGCTCCGGCATCCGCGCGACGAACTCCATCGCCCGCTTGTTCCCGTCCGATCCGGACGCGCGGAGCAAGTCGAACGCCGCCACCGTCTGCGGCGTCGGGTAGGTGCGGGCGATGAGGTCGTCCACGGCGCGGAGTTGGTCGGCGCGGGCGGGGGCCGCCACCGCTTTCCGGACGAGCGCGTCGAGGGGGACGGCAGGCGGCACGGCCATGTGGCTCACTTCGTGTTCACCGTGATCGTGGCCGGCTTCAGGCACACCTTGTCGTTGCACGCCGTGACCGTCACCCGCGCCGCGAGCGCCTTGGCGTCCTTGATTTGGTCGTGCGCGAGCACGGTGGGAATGGACACCTCGCCCTCATACACCTGATACTCCCCCAACTCGGACTTCTGCTTCGTCCCCTTCGGATATGTTGTCTCGTGGTGCCCCAATTTCTTGCCGTCGGCGCGGATCTCGACCCGCGTGGCGGACTCGGCCAGCGTGTCGTTGCCGACCGGGTTGGCGTAGACGTGCCAGCCCTTCGCCACGGAAATCACGACGTGGTACGTCTCCAGGCCGTCGGCGAGGTTGCCGGGGAGCAGTTCCACCTTCACCACATCGGCCGAACTCTTGGGATCCTTCACCGTCTCGGCTAGCCGCGTGGGCAAGTCCTTCAGCGCGCCCAGCGGCAGCGCGGCGTCCAGCGCGGCCAGCGCTTGCGGCACGGCCGTCGGTTCGGACTTCATCGACCCGGCGAACCGGCGGAGGTCGTCCGCGAACCGCCCCCGGAAGTGGTCCAGGTCCGTGGCCCGCCACAGTTTCAGGACGTTCGACAGCGACACGCCGTTGGCCGACGGCTGCGCGCCGTCGTAGCTGTCCTTGCCGCGGGCGAACAGCGTCTCGCCGTCGGACGGGGTGTTGAAGTAGCCGCCGCCCTTCGCGGTGAACTTCGCCGTCTGCCCGCCGTATACCCGTCGCGCCGCCGCCAGCCACTCCGCCTTGCCGGTCGCGTCGTGCAGCGCCAGCAACCCGTGCGTCAGAAAGGCGTAGTCGTCCAGGTAGCCGGTCCCCCGCGCGGTCGGCTTCTCGCCCGGTACGGCGGCGAACGTGCGGAACAGCGTGTCGCCGTTCCTCATCGTCTTCAGCACGAACGTCGCCGCTTTCTCCGCCGCCGCGACGTACTCCGGGTTTTTCAGCACCTGCCCGGCCCTCGCGTAGGCGGCGATCATCTGGCCGTTCCAGCCGGTGATCAGTTTGGCGTCCAGGAACGGCCGGTTCCGCTTGGCCCGTTCCGCCAGCAGTTTCGCCTTTAGCGGGGCAAGCTTCTTCAGCAACTCGTCTTCGGTCGTCTTCTGCTCCTTCGCGGTCTCGGCCAGCGGCTTCGATAGCCGCAGGATGGAATACTTCTCCTCGAAGTTCGGCTTGCCGGTGCCGTACACGGAGGCGACGAACTCGGCGTCCGGCCCCAGGATCGCTTTCAGTTCCTTCGCCATCCAAACGTAGAACTTGCCCTCCTCGCCGTCGCTGTCGGCGTCCAGCGCCGAGTAGAAGTAGCCGTCTGGGGCGGTCATCTCCCGCTTCACGAACGCCAGCGTCTCGTCGATCGCCCGCCGGTACGCCGGCGTCGGCGTCAGCTTGTGCGCGTCGGCGTACAGTTCCACCAACTGCGACTGGTCGTAAAGCATTTTCTCGAAGTGCGGGACGGTCCAGGTGCGTTCGGTGCTGTACCGGGCGAAGCCGCCGCCGAGGTGGTCGTAGAGGCCGCCTTCGGCCATCTTCTCCAGCGTCGTCCTCATCAGTTTAGCGAGCGCCTCGTTGCCCGGTTTCACCGTCTGCGAGAGCAGGAATCGGAGGGCGGCGACGCGGGGGAACTTGGTGCCCTTGAACTTCACTAGCGCCCGACCGAGGCCGCCGTGTTCGGGGTCCAGTTCGAACTCGCCGACGGCCTCCTTCACCAACTCGGCGGTCAGCGGCACCACCGCCGCGCCGCGGGCGCTGCCGTCCATCCGTTCGACGGTCAGCTTGGCGATGTTGTCCGCCTGCGCGTAAATCTCGTCCTTCTTGTTCTCGTGCAGGTCCAGCACCCGCGACAGGATCGATTTGAAGCCGGTGACAGTGCCGCCTTCGACCTTCTTGTCCTCCGGCGGGAAGTAGGTGCCGCCGAACATCGGCTTGCCGTCGGGCGTCAGGAACACGCTCAGCGGCCAGCCGCCGTTGACGCCCGTCACCTGGACGGCGTTCATGTACACCTCGTCCACGTCCGGCCGCTCCTCGCGGTCCACCTTGACGCAGACGAACCGCTCGTTCAGCGTCTTGGCGATGTCGGCGTTCTCGAAGCTCTCCCGCTCCATGACGTGGCACCAGTGGCACGACGAGTAGCCGATGCTGAGGAAAATGATCTTGCCGTCCTTCTTGGCCTTGGCGAACGCCTCCGGCCCCCACGGATACCAGTCCACCGGGTTGTGCGCGTGCTGGAGCAGGTACGGACTGGACTCCTTCGCCAGCCGGTTCGGCTTACCCTTGGGT
>JAYTTN010000568.1:0-17304 GCA_043745295.1 Fimbriiglobus sp.
GTTGACCGCCGACCTGCGGGCGTGGATCCAGGAGGGGCACGACTACTACGACCGCCTGGACGCCGCCCGCGCCGCCGGCGAGCGACTGGTGTGGTGACGCCGCCCGTCATTTTGGGCGATTTGCAGGCGACCCGGCAAGGCGGCGCGATTGTCCGGAAGAATTCGGTTCCAGAAACCTTGCGGACGGCGACGCCCATCTGCCGAAGTAAACCGACGGGCCTCGAACCGCGACTGACGCCGGAGCGGACTGGCCGTTCCCGACTCCGGGAGGACGTTGGCATGTACCGAATGTGGCTTGCGACAGCGCTGGTGGCGGTGGCGACCGGGGTGCGTGGCGAGGATGTGAACTGGCAGCCGGCCGCGCCGGCTCCCGCCGCGCCGCCGCCCGTGCCGGGCGTGGTGCCGGTGGCCGCGCCGCCTGATTCGACGCAGTGGACCCCGGCCGCGCCGCCGCCGTCCACGCCCCCGCTGCCGGTCGCGCCGACACCGGTGAAGCCGGTGGTCGAAGTGCTGGAGTTCCGCGCCATCGCGCCCGCGCCGACCCCGCCGCGACAGCCGGACTTCCCGCCGCCCGCCGCGCTGCCGCTGGCCGTGCCGCCGCGCGAACTCCTTCCGCCGCAGTTGCCCACGCTCGCCATCCCGGAGTTGGCGGTCGCCGACGACAAGACGGAACCGGCCCCGTCGCCGCGCCCGGTGGCCGCGCCGAAGTCGGACGCGCTACCGTCGCCGCGCCCGGTGCCGCCCGACCCCGCGAAGCCGGCGGCCGAGCCGCCGCCCGCCATGTGGATCGTGAACCCGGCCGCCGCCGCTTGCCCGCCGGACACGCGGCCCGTGCTGGAACCGGCCCCGAACCTGCCCGGCAACACGCTGGGCGGCGTGCCGGTGCGGGGCAAGACGTTCGGCAGCCCGCCCATTCGCCTGTCGCGGGACTACGCCCTCCGCGACGTGTTGGGGTTCGACCTGGCCAAGGCGACGACGGGGCCGGAGCTGGCCGAGATGTCCGCGCCGGTGTCGGACGCCGGCCCCACTTCGGACGACTTCTTCGTCGAGACCGAGTACCTGCTGTGGTGGGCCAATCGCCCGCGCATCCCCCTGCTGGCGACCACCAGCGACGGCACCGGGCAGGGGTTCGTCGGCCAGCCGGGGACGCGGCCGCTGTTCGGGCCGGGCACGTTCGGTCCGTCGCTGCGGGACGGCTTCCGCATCCGCGCCGGCGGGTGGCTGGACGACTGCGGCGGGCACGGCATCGACGCCAGCTTCTTCTTCCTCGGTCGCCGGAGCGAAAGCCGGTCGTTCGACGGCCTGCCGACGCTGACGCGGCCGTTCTTCGCGCCCAACTTCAACGGCGAGTTCGGCGAGGTGGTGGCGCTGCCGAACCTGTCCACCGGCTCGCTGCGGGTGGAGACGGACAGCTTCCTGTGGGGCGCGGACGTGAACTACCGCCACGCCCTGTGCCGCACCTGCGACCGGACGACGGCCTGGTTCGCCGGCTACCGCCACCTGAACCTGAGCGAGTCGCTGACGATCACCGAGACCATCACCGCGACCGGCCCGCTCGCCACCGACCCGATCGGCACGACGGTGGTGGTGCGGGACCAGTTCCGCACGCACAACCGCTTCCACGGCGGGCAAGTCGGCTGGCTGTCGCAGCGGCGGTTCGGGCGGTGGGAACTGGACCTGCGGGCCAGCGTCGCCCTGGGGGTGACCGTGCAGACCCTGGAAATCGACGGGTTCCAGCAGCGAACGCGACCGGGGCAGGCGACCGAGACGTTTCGCGGCGGGCTGCTGGCGACGGGGCCGAACCTGGGGCGGTTCGACTCGACGCGGTTCGGCGTGGTGCCGGAGGCGACGGCGACGCTGGGCTACGCGGTGACGCCGAACGTCCGCCTCACGGCCGGGTACAACTTCCTGTACTGGAGCAACGTGATTCGCCCCGGCGACCAGATCGACCGGGTGGTGGACGTGAGCCTGGTGCCGAACCCGCCGGCCGGCGTCCCGGCGAGCGGCCAGAACCGGCCGATGCCGCTGTTCCGCCAGTCCGACTTCTGGACGCACGGGCTGACGCTGGGGGCGCAGCTGCGGTGGTGAGCCGCCGCGGCAGCCCATCTTGGACGAAGTGGCGAAGTTTGACGCTTGCACGGGGTCAACCCCCCGCGTACCCTGCCGGAGGGTTGCGACCACCCCCAATGTCGGATAGTCCCATGTTCGGCG
Source organism: Fimbriiglobus sp. (assembly GCA_043745295.1). Taxonomy (GTDB): domain Bacteria; phylum Planctomycetota; class Planctomycetia; order Gemmatales; family Gemmataceae; genus JALHQU01. Next base: position 2,212 of record JAYTTN010000568.1, read on the forward strand.
GTGGAGAGCGGAATTTGGACGACTGGGCCGAGATTCTTGATTCCGTTCGCCGGTACGTCCGGTCGGGGCTGTACGACCCCGAAGAGGTCACCATCATCCTGGCCGAGTCATGGGGTTTGCTGGGACAGAGCGGTGAGGCGTCGCTCCGGGCGGAGGTCGAGAAGGAGTTCGTCAGGAAGCGGACGGACGAGGAGACCTGGCCCGCGACCACGGACTGTGATCGGCTCGACCGGGTGTTCGCCGCGCTGGAGGCGCAGGGCATTATCGTCGAGCAGGACGCGGGCCTGACGAAGTCAGACGGCCTCGAGATCGTGACCGAGACTTATGAGGATGCAAAGACCGACGGCGAGGAGGCTGGCATCGTGGGGTACTGCTACTACCACGGCCAGGACCTCGACCGTGTCATGGAGGGCGGCAACCTGTGCCTCGCCTTCGGTGACTTCCACGGCGACGACGAACGCGGTGTAGACATCGGCCACCGCATCTGGCGCGCTGTGCAAGACGCGGGGTTCATCGCCGAGTGGAACAGGTCGATCGGGCAGCGGATCCTGGTGAAAGGTATCCGCTGGCAGCGGCGGAGCGGGTAACGCCGCCCCAGGAACATCCCCCGGTGACGGTTGATTGTCAGTAACGGTTCCTGACCCCGGCGCGTGGGACGCCCGCGCCGCCTGGCCCGCGGGTGACTTCCGGCTCCCGGTTTTCACCCCCCGACAAGGTCTATCGCGACGGGGCCGTTGTCTCCTGTCTTCGGCTGCGGCCGTCGGTCGGGTGGCGGGTGGCGAGTAGATCGGGTCGGCCGGCCGGCCGGCCAAGAACCCCTAGGCTGAGGCTGCCGGGTGGGTGGCGGGTGGCGACCGGAGCGGGTAGAATGCGACTGCACCGCCGAGGGAACCGCCGATGAGTACCGCCACCGCCCCGATGTTGTCCGCCCGCCAGTTGGTGCAGTCCATGCCGGACCCGTTTCGCGAAGCGGTGCTCGCCGAACTGCTGCGCGACCCGGATTCGGGGCGACCCGCTGCGGATCGCGTCTACTTCTCCCTCGCCCCGGAGATGCGGGCGGAGTTGATGAAACCCTACCTCGATCTGGACTTGAACGACACGCTCGCCGAAGAGGAGTTGGCCGACCTCACACGTCCGGCGGTCGGTCAGTGACATCGATGACGACCACCTCCCGGCCGGCGGAGCGGAACCAACTCGGCAACTCCTTCAGCACGAAGTGAACCCAGCAGTCGCTGGCGAACCGCCACACGTAGCGCGGCGGCACTAGGCGGTTGACGAACTCGGCCCCGTCGGGTATCCCTTCCGACCGCACGAACTCGGCCGTCATCGCGTCGAGGTGAACGCGCCACAGTTCGTCGTCGTGTGGCGGTTGCGCGGCGATCCGTTCCCGCCAACCGGCGACCCCACCGGCCGCCACGCGGTGAATCTTCACAACGACGCGCATCGCCGGGCCTCCGTCGGTGAGGGTAGGATAGCGACGGCGTCACCCCAGCAGCCATTCCAGCACCGCCTTCTGGGCGTGCAGGCGGTTCTCGGCCTGGTCGAAGATGACGCTGGCCGGGCCGTCGGCCACGCCGGCCGTGATCTCCTCGCCCCGGTGCGCCGGCAGGCAGTGCAGCACCTTGCAGTGGGCCGGGGCCTTCGCCAGCAGCGCCTCGTTCACCTGGAACGGGGCGAACTTGTTCAACCGCTCGTCCCGCTCGGCCTCCTGGCCCATGCTCGTCCAGACATCGGTGTAGATCGCGTCCGCGTTCCGCACCGCCGCCGCCGGGTCGTGCGTGACGACGGGCAGCAACTCGCCCACCTTCGCCGCGTAGCCCTTCAGGAAGGCGTCGTCGAAGGCGTACCCCTTCGGGCAGGCGAGGACGAAGTTCGCGCCCAGTTTGCCGCACCCCACGGCCAGCGACATGGCCACGTTGTTGCCGTCGCCGATGAACGCCACCGTCTTGCCGGCGACGCCGCCGAACGCCTCCTGGATGGTCAGCAGGTCGGCCATCGCCTGGCACGGGTGGGAGCGATCCGAGAGGCCGTTGATGACCGGCACCGTGCCGTACTTGGCCATCGCGTCCACGGTCTCCTGGCGGAACACGCGCATCACGAGGCAGTCGAGGTAGCGGCTCGTTACGCGGGCGAAGTCGGGCAGCGGCTCGCGCCAGCCGAGGCCGATCTCGTTGCCCGGCAGGAACAGGCTGGTGCCGCCGAGCTGCGCGACGCCGGCCTCGAAGCTGAGGCGGGTCCGCAGCGACGGCTTCTCGAACACCAGCCCGACCACCTTGCCGGCGAGGGCGGCATTCGGCTTGCCGGCCTTGCGGTCGGCCTTCAACTCGGCCGCTCGCGCGAGCAGTTGCCGCAGGCGCTCCGCCGGCTGGTCGATCAGGTTCAGGAAGTGGTTCATGTCGGGAAGCTCGGAGCGGTCAGCGGGTATCGATCCGACTGGGTTGTCCGAGCCGGAAGCGTGAGCGACGGGTTTTCTTCTTGTGGCACCCGCCTCCGAGCCGGTGTGTTTCGATTCACCGGCTCGGAGGCCGGTGCTACAAGATCGGAACCAAGAACCGTCGCTCACGCTTCCGGCTCGGATTTCGCGGCTCACACCTGATGGCTCGTCAACAAATCGGCCAGCAGTTCGCACCCCTCGTCGATCTGCTCGTCCGAAATCGTCACCGCCGGCAGCAGCCGGATGACCGTCTGGTGGGTGGCGTTGATGAGCAACCCCCGCGCCAGCGCCTTCTGCACGACGGGCGCGGCTTCGACGGCCAGTTCCAGGCCGATCATGGTGCCGAGGATGCGGATGTCGGCGACGAGCGGGCACTTGGCCTTCAGCGCCTCGAAGTGCGAGCGGAACCGCTCGCCGACTTCCCGCGCCCGCGTCAGCAGGTCGTCCTCGTCGAACGTCTCGATGACCGCCAGCGCCGCGCGGCAGGCGATGGGGTTGCCGCCGAAGGTGGCCGCGTGCGTGCCGGGCGTCAGCTTCTCGCCGACTTCCGGCTTGCAGATGACGCCGCCCAGGGCCACCCCGCCGGCCATCGCCTTGGCCAGCGTCACCACGTCCGGCACGATGTCCCAGTGCTGGTGGGCGAACCATTTGCCGGTGCGGCCCATGCCGGTCTGCACCTCGTCGAACATGAGCAGCATGCCGTGCCTGTCGCACAGCTCCCGCAGCCCTTCGAGGTAGCCGGCCGGGGGCATGTTGATGCCGCCCTCGCCCTGGATCGGTTCGATCAGGATGGCGGCGGTCTCGGCGTCGATCAGCTTGGCGAGGGCGTCGAGGTCGCCGTGCGGGGCGTACAGGAAGCCGGGCAGCATCGGCTCCATGCCGGCGTGGTACTTCGGCTGGGCGGTGGCGGAGAGCGCCCCGTAGGTGCGGCCGTGGAAGCCGTTGGTCATGGTGATGACCTTGTACTTCCCCTTCGGCTTGCCGTTCAGCCGCGCCAGCTTGATGGCCGCCTCGTTCGCCTCCGCCCCGCTGTTGCAGAAGAAGCAGACGCCGCCCCACCCCGTCCGCTCGCTCAGCTCCTTCGCCAGCAGCGCCTGCGGCTCGGTGTACCAGGTGTTCGGGACGTGGATGAGCGTGCCGACTTGGTCCCGCACCGCGTCCACCACCTTCGGCGGGCAGTGGCCGAGGATGCCGCACCCCCAGCCGGGGAAGAAGTCCAAATACCGGTTGCCGTCGGCGTCCCACACCCACGACCCCTCGCCGCGGACCAGGCAGACCGGGTAGCGGGTGTAGTTGCCGATGAGGTACTTCTTCGCGGTGGCGATGACATCGGCGGAACTGAGGGTGTCGAGTGCGGTCATGTGCGAAATGCCTTCTGGATGGTAAGGGCATCCCTTGTGGGTGCCCTCCGAAAACCGGGCACCCACAAGGGGTGCCCCTACCGGAGAAAAGGGAACGGGTGGAATGGCTCAAGGGACGACTTCCGTGCCGCCGGGTTCGCCCAGGAATTCGGCCAGCAGCGACTGCGGGTTGCGGCCGTCCAGGATCACCGCCCGCTTCGCCCCGGCGGTCAGCGCCTCGAAGCACGCCTCCACCTTCGGGATCATGCCGCCGTCGATGACGCCGGCGGCGATGAGTTCCTTGCACTCGGCGACGGTCAGCTTCGGCAGCCGCGACTGCGGGTCGTGGCGGTCCCGCAGCACGCCGGGCGTGTCGGTCAGGAACAGCACCGCCTCGGCGTCCAGCGCCCCGGCCATCCCCGCCGCGACGGAGTCGGCGTTCACGTTCAGCCAGCCGCCGTCGTCGATGTCCACCGCCAGCGACGGGAGGACCGGGATGCGGCGGTCGCGGTCGAGATCGAGTTCGAACGGGTCGAGCGCGATCTGGGCGATCTGCCCGACGCGGCCGAGGTCGATGGGCTGGAGGTCGAACCCCGCGAGCACGAGTGGCCGGCCGACGATGGGGAAGGCGTCGAAGTCGGTGTACCCGTGGGCGGTGCCGCCGAGGGCTTCGAGTTGCTCGACGATGCCGACATTCAGTTCGGACAGCACGCGGACGACGATGTCGAGCGTCGCGTCGTCGGTGTACCGCCGGCCCTGCACTTTCACCGGTTCGATGCCGGCGGCGGCCATCGCGCGGTCGATGGGCTTGCCGCCGCCGTGGACGAGCGCGACCTTCATTCCCAGGCTGTGGAGCGTGACGACGGATTCGAGCGTGCCGCGCGTGGCGGCTGGCTCTTCCATCGCGCTGCCGCCCAGCTTCACCACGACCGCGCGGCCGCGGAGTGCCCGCAACCGGGCGGCGGCGGAACGGAGGACGGCGAACGGCGAACCGGGGTCGGGCATTGCGGGCGGCGTCTCGGCGACGGCGAAACGGAAAGACGAATCGTAGTCCGATCCGCCGCGGTCGTCAACGGAGGGACGGGTGGCGGTGCGCCCCCGCACGCCCCGCCGCAGTTCGCCTCGAAAGGTTGTTCCGCACATGGGTATACTGTGGGGAGTGGCTTTGCTCCCCGGCACGGATGTCGCCCGCCGGTGGCCCGCCCCCTCCGCCCCGGCCAGTCACCCCCCATGAACCCGCCGACCGTGTTCGACGAGATGTTCGCCCTGCTGTCCCCGGATCGCATCCTCGGCGACCCGCGGGCGACCGGGGCCGGCGTCGCCATCGCCGTCATCGATTCCGGCATCGAGCGGGACGTGCTGGAGCGGCGGTTCGCCGAGCGGAACACCCCCATCCTGCCCATCGAGGGCGGCGTCTTCCGGGCGAGCATCGCCGCCCCGCTGCCCTACGACGGGCACCAGTCGTCGCCGCACGGCACCACCGTCGCCGACATCATCCTGACCGTCGCGCCGGGGGCGAAGCTGTACTCGGCCGACGTGTTCGGGCCGCAAGGGACGTGCGAAGTGGAGACGGTCGTCGCCGCCCTTCGGCACGCGGTCGAAGTCTGGCAGGTGAAGGTCATCAACCTGTCCCTCGGCGTGCCGGAACAGAAGCTGCAACAACTGCCCCGCCGGAACCTGCTGCTGAAGGCCATCGAAGACGCCTACTTCCGCGACGTGCTGGTGTTCGCCGCCGCGCACAACGAACATCCGTACACCAAAAGCTACCCGGCCGCGTTCGCCCCGCCGCTGATCTCCGTGGACAAGGCGCTGTTCGACGACCCGCTGCGGTTCGCCTACCAGCTCCGCGAACACATCGAGTTCCAGGCGCACGGGCGGGGCTACCTGGGGCCGTTCGCCCGCGAGCCGGCTACCAGTTGGGCGACGCCGCACCTGGCCGGCATCGCGGCGCGGATTCTGTCGCTGAAGCCGGACCTGAAGCCGTTCGAGATCAAGACGATCCTGTACTGGATGTTCCGCGCGGCCCAGAAGTAACAGCGCGGCGAGCCGACCGCCGGGTGCGGCGAAGTTTCTTGGCGAACCCGGCCTGCTACGGACATGGCACCGGTCAACCGGGCGTGGTACACCTACTCCGTCGCATCCGTTGCCGTTCGGAGTCGGACCCGTGCCGGACACCTGGGCGCTCGTCGTCGCCGTCGAAAAGCCGCTCGATCCCGCTTTCCCCCACCTGCCCTACGGCGAGGCCGGCGCGAAGGCCGTTGCCGACGCGCTCGCCGCCAACGGCGTGGCGAAGGCCCGCCAGTTCGTGCTGCTCGGCCAGCACGCCACCAAAGCCGCCGTCGAGTCCCGTCTGCGCAAGCTGAAGAAGGCCGTGAAGAAGGGCGACACGGTGCTGGCGTGGGTCGCCGGGCGCGGCTACTCCAAGGGCGGGCGCGGGGCCGTCGGCTGTTGGGACACGCTGCCGGACGACCTGTTCGATTCGTCGCTTCCCGTCGCCGGTCTGGTCGCCGAGTTGACCGCCACCAAAGCCGCGACCGCCATTTTGTTCCTGGATGTCGGCCACACGGCATTGCCCGCGAACGCCCAGCCGGCCGGCGTCGAACCGACCCTCGACGCGGATGAACTGCACGCCCTGTTCGCCGACCACCCGAAAGCGGTGGCGATGATGTCCGGCGACCCAGACGAAGCGTCTCTGTGGGCGGCGGCCGTGGCGAGCGGGGCGTGGGCGCACCTGATCGCCGAGGGTTTGGCCGGCCGCGCGGCGCGGGCGGCGACCAAGGCCGGCATCATCACGGCGTCGTCGCTGCACCACTTCGCGGCGGACGAGCTGCCCCGGCTGCTCCGCAAGCACTTCGACGGCGGTGCGACGCAGACGCCGGTGCTGTACGGCGAACAGAATGGGGCGCTCACGGTCCTCGACCTGTCGGCGGTGCTGGGGGGCGCGGCGGCCGGCGGGCTGCTGGATTCCGACCGCCTTCGCCGGGTGATGTTCCGCGCCGACTCGTCCACGAAAGTGAAGGACCTGCGCGGCTTCCGCAAGAGCTTTCAAATCCCGGACTTCGCCGGCCCGTCGTCCCGCAAGTTCATCGCCAAGTGCGCGACCGACGACATCCGGGCCGACGTGGACGGGGTGTACGAGGCGGCCCGCGCCCACCTGGGGTACAAGCGGAAGGACATCGACACCATCGCCGGCCAGGACGGGTTCGGGTCGCTCCGCTCGCCGGACTTCGAGTACACGGTGACGGCGGCGCTGGACAAGGCCGACCCGTCGCGGGTGACGTGGCGGCGGGAACTCGGCCAGTTGTCCGACGCCGGGTTCGTGCGCGGGACCGGGTTCGCGGCCGTGTTCGGCGGCACCTTCGACCAGCTCGCCTTCGAGTTCGCCAAGCCGGTGGACGTGGAGGCGCTCATCGACAAGCTGGAGGACGCGACGCCGGCCGGGGTGACGCTTCACGTCGAGAGTGACGGCGGGGCGGTCGAGTTGACGCTGGCCAAGTTCGCCGGCCGGGTGCGGGTGGAGCGGACGGCGCTGACGGTCCGCGGCCGCGCGGGCAACTCGGCCGGCCTGCTCGACCAGTTCCTCGCCTTCCTGCAAAAGGTCGGCCCGCTCGGCGAGCCGCTCATGCTGCACGGGTGAACCTGGTCGGGTAGAATGGCGGCGGGCTAACAAAACCAGCGTACATCAACTCGACGCATTATCCGTCGCGCACTCTGGAGTCCACCACATGGCCAGCATCACACTCGAAGACGCGCAAGCGAAACTGCCCGAACTGATCGCCGGCTTGGGCGCTTCCGGAGACATCCTGATCGAGTCCGGCGGCCGCGCCGTGGCCAAACTGACCGCCGCCGAAGCGCCGCCCGCACCGAAGCGCAAACTCGGCACCATGCGCGGCAGCGTGCTGTACGTCGCCCCCGACTTCGACGCCCTGCCCGAAGGGTTCGAGGAGTACGCCGGATGAAAATTCTCCTGGACACGCACGTCGTGATGTGGGCGGTGGACGAGCCGGAGAAGCTGTCCATGACGGCCAGAGAGCAGATCGAAGACAGGGCGAACGAGTTACTCCTGAGCGCGGCGACGGTGTGGGAAATGAGCATCAAGTACGGGAACGAGAAGCTGAAACTGTCCGCGCCGTTCCGCGACTGGATCGCCCAGGCGAGCCGCGAACTCGACCTCCGGAACTTGGGCATCTCGGTCGAACACTGCGACGCGCAGACCCGATTGGTGAAGCACCACAAGGACCCGTTCGACCGGCTGCTGATCGCGCAGGCCGTCGCCGAGAACATCCCGGTGGTGTCGGCCGATGTCGCCTTCGACGCATACCCCGTCCGCCGGGTGTGGTAATCGAAAAAATCCGGGCATTCGCCAACGCCGGACGCCGGCCCGCCGTTAACGATTGGCGGACTCGCGCCACGAATTCCCCGACACGACCCGGCTCGGTTCCCTCCGACAGAACGGGGCGGGGTCGCCACACGTCACCGGTCGGTGTCGCGCGGACGGTCGGTTCACCACGTCGAAACTGTCGGACGGAGGAAGGCGCATGTCCACGACTCGCGGATGGGCGGTGTTAGCGGGGGCGGTGCTGCTGTTCGGTCTCGGCGGGACGGCGGCCGCGCAGGGCCGGCCGGGGTGCAACGGCGGGGGCGGCAGCGGCAGCCGGGGCGGGCCGCCCCAGATGTCCAACCAGATGGGCGGCGGAATGGGCCAGTCGCAGATGAGCCGCGGCGGCTACCAGGGCCAGGGCAACTCGCAGATGCTGATGCGGCAGCAACTGTTCGCCCTGCAACAGCAACAGCTACAGGCGAACGCGATGGGCGACGACCTGATGGCGTCCCTCGTGGCGGCCGACGTCCGCCGGTACCAGGACCGGATGCGGCAGATCCAGAAGCAGCAACAGCAGCAGCAACTGAACGGCGGGCGGTAGCCACGGCCCCAGGGGTCCGGCCCCGCGCCGGACCTACGCCACCGGCTTCGGCGCGGTCGCGAGTGTCGTCATCCATCCCGTCACCGCGTCCGCCGACAACTTCTCCTCGACCGCGACTTCCGGAAACAGGCCGCCGAAGATCGATCCGCCCGGCCACCCGCGGCTGTACGGCGGGGGCCCCAGGACGACGACCCGCCGTCCGTCGAACGGCGCGATGTCCGCCGGCACGCCCTCGTTCCAAATCCAGTGTTCGGAGGCGGAACCGGGGGCCGGCAGCGTCCCGTCCGCCCGCACGCCGGTCCAGTTCCACAGGTTGAACGCGCCGGTCATGTGCGGCGCGGAACCGTCGCCGCGTTGCCGCATCGCCCGGCGGACGGCGGCCGGATCGATCCTCTCGGCCGCGATCCAGCCCTCCGCCGGGTCGCCGAGGAGGTGCCCCATCAGGGCCGTGTGCAGCATGAAGTTGTCCGGGATCGCGCTCGCCGTCAGCCGATACCCCTTCCCCTGCTCCGGGTGCAGCACCAGCAGCGGCTCGTCGTCGAGCGTCAGCAGCATCTTGGTGAGGAACGACCGGCCGGACCCGAAGACGCCGTCCAGCCGGTCGGACAACTCCAGCAACTCCGGCCGCCGCTCGGTCGCCTTCCGCAACGCCTTCGACCGCGCCAGGTGGGCGATCACGGCGAGCGTCGATTCCTCTTCGGCCGCGTACCCCCACGCCGCCTCGGGCACGTCGGCGAAGACGGCGTTCAGGTACTTCTTCCCGAGTTCGGCCGGCGACGGGCGATCCCCGTCCTCGTTCTCCGCAGTGATCGTCCCGTCGGCTCGCGCCTTGTCCGCGCACAACTCGTGGAAGCGGAGCGTCCATTCCAGCACGTCGGGTAGCAACGGGATCAGCGCCGGCCCGGCGATGTGCGGGTCGCCGCCGTGTTCGACGCACGCCCCGTAGGTGATCGCCACCTTCGCCGCCGCGAACCGGTGCAAGGTCGGCAGCGACTCCGTCATCCGGCGGAGGGCGTCGTCGAGTTCCGCCGCGGTCGCGTCGGGGAGCAACCGTTGGACGGCCACGGCCGCGTCGTACAGCGCCCTCGCGGTGGCGGCGCGGTCGGCGGCGCGGGCGAGCAGGTCGCCGACGGCGGAGAAGAAGGCGGACATGCCGGAACCTCGTGGGACAAAGCGGCGGGGCGTATTGATACTGCACCCCCGGCAGCGTATGATGTCTGTGCCGGGGGCGAAATGGTTTCGACCGGGCTATCAGAAGTGTCGTGTGGCGTGCCGGGGTTGATCGGTTGGCCCCGTAAAAAGCCGATCAGAACACAACTGCTGAAACGCAGTTCTCCCTCGCGGCGTAACACCCGCAGGCCATTCGCGCACTCTTAACCGGAGAGGCTGCGTGTTTGGACGCCAAATCCGGATCGCGGGTGCCTGAGAGGCCGGGCAACCGGTTTCGCCTCGGTGGCGGCACTCGCTAAAAAACCTGACCGATAGCGACCGTCGCACCCCGCTTGCTGGGGACGGCGGGAGCGAACGTGGGGCGGCCGACTGGCAGGCCCCGAGCATTAGCAGGCTACGCACGTAGAGGCCGACAGTTCGGTGCCACGGGACGCGGGTTCGATTCCCGCCGCCTCCATTTGTACATCAGAACAGGAGATGACCGGAGCGGACAGGACTCGCCGTTTTCCTTGATTTCCTAGTGCGTCCACCGGCGACGGCGGTTCCTGCCCCCTCGTGTCCGCTCCCGACTGCACCGCTTTTTGCACCGCCCGGCGTCCACTCCGCCGCTTGCGCGAATGCGGTGTCGGTCGGGTCCACACAGTTCCGCATCGCCACCGACGGCGTGTTCCCCAGCCACTTCGTCACCACCGCCAGCGGGAAGCACTGAGCGAGATCGGATTCGCAACTCGCTCGGAGGTTCTGCCACAGTCGGGGCCACGGGTTCACCCCGGCCCGGCGGATGACCTTCCCCAACGTGGTCCGCAGATTCGCCCCGTTCCACCCGCGCTTCCCTTGTCCCCGCTTGCGGTACTTCTCCGGGAAGATGTACACGTCCCCTTCGGCCGCCGCGTCGAACGCCGCTTCCAGGTGCGGGCGGAGCAGCGGGAATAGGGGGACGATTCGGTGCGACTTCCCGGTATGTTCCGTCTTCGGGGACGCCGCCGACATCCGGTTCCGCTCCCAATCCACGTCGCCCCAGGTGAGCGAGAACGATTCGCTCGGCGTCCGAAGCCCTCCGAATCGAGCGAGCGCGACCATGAGTTTCCACCACACGTTCGGGCAGTGGTCGATGACCCGCTGAATGTCCGCCACGGGGACGTACTTCCGCCGCTCGGACGGGTCGCCCTGTCGCGTGCGGACGTGCCGGAACGGGTTCGCGGGGATGAGGGACAGCCGCACCGCGTCTTCGAGCATCCCCTTCGCGTGGGAGAGCCGCTTGTGGACCGTCGTCGGTCGAAGCCCGCGAACGCGCATCCGGTCGCGGAACGCCTCTCCGTCCGCGTGTGTGAGCGAGTCGAGCGAACGAGCTCTCAGAAGCGCTGATAGCTCGGTGACTGTCTGCCCCCAGGCGATAAGCGAGGTCGGCTTGAACCCGGCTGCTTCCTTGCCGGCGAGCCACCCGGCGAGGAACTCCGCCACCGTGCGGGACACGCGGGCCGGGATCAGCCCGACGGTGGCGAGGTCGTCGCCGATGGCGGCCACCCAGCGGGCGGTGTCGGCGTCCATCGGCAGCTTCGCCACGAGCAGCGCGTTCAGGTGTTCCACCTTCAACTTCACCTCGTTCGCGGTCTTCGCGTTGATCTTCCCCAGGCGGATCGACCGGCGGCGCTTGTCCGCCCCCACGAATTGGATGGTCACGTTGCCCTTCGCGTCTTTCGAGATGCTGGCCATGTGCGATTCCTTCGGTGAGACGGGCGAGCGCCGGCGGGGGTGGCGTCTCACTTCCACCCCGCGCCGGACACCGGCCCGAAGGCGAACATGAGGGTACGGGTTTCCCGGCGACGGATCAACCGGACGAGAAAGTGGCTCACTGAGCCTCTCCGGCGTCACGGGCCTTCTTCCCGCGTTCTTGTGTGCCCCGGGGCGTAGAAGAACGCGGGGAGAGGGTGAACCCGGCGAGGTCAATCGGCGCTGTCCGAATCGGCGACCGGCACGGGCAGGTTGTAGCCGAACGGGAACAGTTCCTCCGGATCGGCAACGGGCACCGGCGCGGGTGACTGCTTCGGGCGAGAACCATCGCCCCCATCGGGAGTGCGACATAAGCGATGAAAGCGATCTAAGGCAGCGGTTGGCGAGGGCAGGCGCGGGCTTCGGTCGCTTTCGTCGCTTTGGTCGCACCCCGCCAGTGCCGTCCGGGCCGTCCGCATCAGGTGCGATTCCGTCGCGGCCTTGTCGGAGGTGAACCAGCGCTCGGACGGTCGCCCGCCAGTGTCCTGTCGTTCGCACCGGGCCAGACCCGCCGATAGAAGGGCGGCCAAGGCGCTGGTGAGTTTGTCGCCGTACAGGTGCCGGCCCTGCGCGGCCACCAACTCCGTTCGTGTCAACCCGGCCGGGGCGTTCCGCAGCAGTTCCCGGACTTCATCGGCCAGCGGGTTCCCGGTGCGGTCGCCGAACAGGAAGTTCACCGACCGCTCGCAGTAATCCCACAGCGCGAGGGCGGCCATGAGGTGCGGCGGGCGGATGACCTGCGACCGATCCAACAGAGCGTACAGCATGGCCAACCGCAGCGTGATCGGGGCGGCGCGGGCAGTGAGCGCCCGCGGGAGTTCCGTCGGTTCCAGCGGTAGCCGCAGATGTCGCCCCCCAGGCGCGGCAGCAGCCGGCGGGGCATGAACCGTTTCTGGGCTGTACGGCGTCAACCAGTTTTCCCTTCGGCCGACAACTCGAGTTCCCGCCCGAGCCGGGTGTGGCCAGAGGCCGCCTCCGCCAACTGGGAGGGCTGCGATGGCACGTCCGCAAGCGGCGGCACGTTCCCGACCGGGGAATCCCGTCGGCCCGCGCGGCCCGGAGGACAGGGATATCCGGCAAGACCGCCCGTCGCCGCCGCGACGGCGGACCGCGGCGGGTCGAACCGCCGGACTCGAACGAGTTCGATTCCCTGGTGCATGTCGCGCCGGACGGTCGCGGCGGCGGCGCGAGCGGAGGCGTCGCGGACGGAGATCCCGCCGGCCGCGGCGCCGCGGCCGGCGGTGCGGGACCACGACCGCGTGCGGCGGCGGCGGCGGGCGGGCCGACGTACCCGCAGTACCTGGAGGCGCTGACCACCCGCGAGGGGGAGGCGCGGGCGCGGGGGCGGATCCTGCGGCCGGCCAAGGCGTCGCGCCCGCCGGCGGGGAAGTCACCGGGGGCACGTTCCCGTGGCCGCGGGTGCCGGAGTCGGCCGCCCGACGGATGCGGGGGTTGCGGGGCGGGACGGTCCTCGACCGGCGGGAGAACGTGCCGGTGTTCGGCAAGCCGGGTTCGGGGAAGACGCACGCCCTGTGCGCGGGACGAGCGGTTGGTGCGGCGGGGCCAGTCGGCGTACTTCGCCTCGTGCCGCCTGCCGGCGCAGGACCTGCCCGCCGCCAACCCGGACCGGAAGGTGGAGCGGTTCATCCGCCGGCGGGGCGGGTTCGCGGCACCGGCGACCGACGACTTGGGGTACGTGCCGCAGACGCGGGAGGAGATGGGGGTGCTGTTCACGCTGCTGGCCGAGCGGTACGAGCGGGGCCGCGTGCTGCTCACCCGCAACCGGCCATTCCCGCAGTGGACGCCGATCGTCGAGAACCCGACAACGACGGCCGCCGGGAAGCCGCCCAGTCGGCGCGGCCGCCCAAGGACGCCGCCGCCCCTAAGGAATGACCGGCGAAGGGAGTTCCAGTCGTCGCGCACGGTGAGAACGGATCGACGCCGAACAGGCGGAACAGTTCCAGCTTGCCGTCTTGGACACGCCACACGGCCACCATATACGCCCCCGACGCCTTCGCAGCTTCGAGTTGAGCCGTCAGTTCGTCCTTCTTACGCTTTGCCATTGTTCCTCTTTCTCGCAATGAACCAGTCCCGATCGTAGTTCTCGAAGTGGTTGTCGGGGTGGGTTTTCAGGGCTTCCGCCAAGTCCGGGGCATGTTCCCAGCCCGTCGTTTCAAGTAGCTCATCCCACCACGCCATCGGCTTTGCGCAAACGTGGGTGGCGTCTTCGCTCTTCAAGGTCGCGCCCCTGCCTCGCGAACGTCTCGGTTGTGTCCAGGCAGACGAACAAGACCCCATCCGGCTTCGTCACCCGGTTGACTTCTGCCAGGATGTGCGGCACCAGTTCCGGCTTGAAATGCTCGAAGACCTGGGCTGAATGCACGAAGTCGAAAGTTCCGTCCTTCCAGTAGTGTAGGTTCGTCGCGTCACGGATTTTGAGATGATCGGCCAGCCAGTGTTCCCGGCCCTTGACGATCGCGTGTTCGTTCGCGTCGCAACCAGACACCAACGCCCCGGTCTTCCCGAAGCCGCAAGCGATGCTTCCACGCGCACAACCGACATCGAGGACAGACCGTCCCTTGAGCTTCAGGGCTTCGACAAACCAACGCTCGTAGTTCTCCTGCCAGCCACCATGATTCAGGGTACCCGTCCGGCGAACCGCGTAGGGATGCGTGACGGGGTTCGGCCCTGGGATGTCCAGGGCGACGGCCATACCGTCACCGGCGGCGAGCCGTACGACCACGACCAGTCGGGCGGTGGCGTTGCGCCGGGCGCGGACCCGACACCCGGCGGCGGTCACGGCGGCGACGTGTTCCCCAATGGCGGCGAGCCGCGCGTCCGGGGCCGGGATGCGGTCGAACGGCCGGGCCGCGGCGGTCATGGCGTCCCACGGTTCGCGGCTGGTCCCTTCCCACCCGTCCGCCGGCAATTCCGCCAGCCAGCGGGACGGAAACCACGGGAAGCGCTGGCGGAAGGACCCGCCGGTTCGTGGCGGGCCGACCGGTGCGGGTGATGTGGGCGATGATCCAGCCTGTAGCAAATCTGGTCAACGGTCCGCCCGCTTCTCGTAACCGGGCGGCAGGCGGTCGAGTCGCTCTTCGACGAGGGTGGTGCCGACGGGCGGAGCGCTGGGGGGCGGCGGCGTTCGCCAACGCCAGCCTGGCGGCGCGGATGGCCGGCGGAAGGCTCGGCCACAGTTCGACGACGCGGGCCAGGTCGGGGTGATGCCGGGGAATGTTTTTCGACATGTCGCGGACGGGATCGGCGAATTCGCTTGGAATCGTGGCGTTTTCGCCTGCGACGGGCGGACTGTTAACCGGCGGGTCGTAGGTTCGAATCCTACCGGGGGAGCTGCCTTCAGCCGCTCTCAAGTCGCCTCGATTCGTTTCAAATCCTAGCGATTCCAGCAGTTTCGCTCCGCATCCCTTGCGGCCCGTTGCTCGAGCGTCCCCACCAG
>JAYTTN010000569.1:0-1233 GCA_043745295.1 Fimbriiglobus sp.
CCGGGGTAGCTGAAGATGATCTCGTGGTGCCCGCTGGCGGCGGGGTCGCCGCGGAACGCCGATTCGACATCCCGTTCGAGGATCGAGCGGATGTGCGGCAGCCGGCGGAGGAAGTCGAGCACCGTCCGGCGGGCTTCCTGATCGCAGTGGAAGTCGGCGTCGTCTTCGCAGCGCTCGTGCTGGTGCGCCCGCTTCACCTGTTCGATCAATTGGTTGCAGACGCTCTCCATCAGCCCGCCGACGTAGTAGCCGATGTTGCCGGCGTTCAGGTTCTGCCGCTTACCGTAGCCGGGGTAGACAAGTTCGTAGAGGTCGCCGAGGATCGCCGCCACGGCCTCGCGGTTCGGCAACGGGTGGTAGCCGAGGTGGTGCAGCGTCCCGCATTCGGAGTACGAGGCGACGAGGGCATCGGTGGCGACTTGCAACTCGCGCTGGTGGACTTCGGCTTCGACGGGCATTGACGGGCTCCGCGGTGGATCGGCCATGCAATCGTAGACTCGGAGCGACGGGAAAACAACGCCAGCTCACCGCGCCGCGCCGGCGCGGCCGATATTCAGGGGGCTTCTCGTCCGCTCCGTGAAGCGGACGAGGACCAGCGTGCGGTCGTCTTCCGCGGACGCCGATCCCAAGAAATGCTCCATGTTCGACACCAGCGAGGCCACCGACCGCCCGGCGTCGTCCCCGCCCGTGGCCAGGGCATCGTCGAGCCTGCCGACGCCGTACGCTTCCCCCGCCGGGTTCCTCGCTTCGGTGATGCCATCGGTGAAGACCGTGACGGCGTCCCCCGCCCGCAGTTCGACGACTTGCTCCGGGTATGGCCCATGCGTCCGGTGCGTGACCCCGAGCGGCAAGCGGCGGATTTGATCGAGCGGGGCGAATTGCGCACTCGGCGCCAGCCGCGCCCGCAGCGGATCGTGCCCGGCATTGGCATAGGTCATCGTGCCCGCGTGCGGGTCGAACACGGCGTAGACCGCCGTTACAAAGGTCCCCGTCGTAAGGGTGTATCGCTTGGCGAGGTGCTCGTTCAAGTACGCGAGGAACTCGCCGGGGTGTTCGGGGACATCGGGCCGGGCATGGGTCAGCGAGTGCGTGATCGACATGAGCACCGCCGCCGGGGTCCCGTGCCCGGACACGTCCGCGAGGAGGACCCCGAGCCGGCCGTCCGGCAACGGGAAGAAATCGTAGTAGTCGCCCCCGGCGCGGTTGGCGGTGCGGTAGTGCACGGCCACATCC
>JAYTTN010000570.1:0-17281 GCA_043745295.1 Fimbriiglobus sp.
TCTTGTTTCGGAAACCAACCCCTCACCCGGTTCTCGCCGGCGGCTCGAACCGACCTCTCCCCGGCGGGGAGAGGTGGGGCGTGGTTGGACAACGACCGAACCGGCGGCTGACCGCCGCACCGCAACTTGGAGCCTCACCCGTGGAACTGTTCGCCTTCTTCACCGCCGAGGAGATGGCCCCGGTGTTCGTGTTCGCCGCCATCGTGGCGGGCACGTTCTGGATGCTGTCGCTCATCTCCAAGCGGAACAGCCAGGCCGAGGACCGCCTGGACCGCATCGGCCGGCCGCGGTCTCTCATGGAGCTGGAGCTGTCCCAGGCGGAGAGCCGCAACACGTTCGGCGGGCTGAAGGACCTGTTCTCGAACATCGGCGCGTCGATGCAGCCGCAGTCCGACCTGGAGAAGAGCAAGCTGCGGGTGCGGCTGGCCAACGCCGGCTTCCGCAGCGAGGCGGCCCCGGCCGTGTACCAGGGCATCCAGCTGGCGACGCTCGCCGGCTTCCTCCTTCCGGGCCTGTTGTTCTTTCTGATTAAGGACGGGTTCACCCTCTCGTCGATGTGGAAGATCATGGCGTGCGGGTGTGCCGGCTTCTACCTGCCGCGGCTCGCCCTGGGGATGATGATCAACGACCGCAAGCAGCAGGTGTTCCTGACGCTGCCGGACGCCCTGGACCTGCTGGTGGTGTGCGTCGAGTCCGGCCTCGGCCTGGACGCCGCCATGCGGAAGGTGACGGAGGAGATGAAGGAGCACGCCAAGATCATGTGCGAGGAGCTGGCCCTGGCCAACCTCCAGCTGCAGATGGGGCGGCCCCGGCGGGAGGTCTTGCACGACCTGGGCGTGCGGACCGGCGTGGACGACGTGAAGAGCCTGGCGGCCATCCTGATTCAGGCCGACCGGTTCGGGGCGAGCATCGCCCAGGCCCTGCGGGTGCAGTCGGACGCCATGCGGACGAAGCGGCGGCAGATCGCCGAGGAGAAGGCGGCGGCGACGGCGGTGAAGCTCATCTTCCCCCTCGTCCTGTTCATCTTCCCGGCCATCTTCGTCGTCCTCGTCGGCCCGGCGGCCATCCTGATCTCGAAGAACCTGCTGAACAAGTGACAGCGGACTGTCACCAACCCGGTCGCGGGCAGGACGCCCGACGCCCTATTTCACGGAGGACTGACGATGACCCGGATGTTGCGAACCGCCCTCACGGCGGCGGTGGCGGTCGGCGGGATGGCGGCGGTCGGCTGCACGGGCGGCGGGGCCGGCGCGCAGGCCCGGTACAACGACTTCGTCGACCCGAACTACCCGCAGCGGTACTCGTACCTGGCCCGCGAGGCCGTCCTGCACCCGCACGAGACGCAAGTGCGGAACGCCCTGATCGCCGACGCCACCGTCGCCAACTACCTGTTCGAGCCGGGCAAGGACGCGCTCAGCGACGCCGGCCGGCAGCGGCTGGATTACCTGGCCCGCCGCGGCACGTGCGCCGACGGGCACCTGTACCTCCAGACCGCCCGCGACCTGCCGTACGACCCGAAGAACCCCGGCAAGCTGGTCGCCGACCGCGGCGAACTCGACTCCAAGCGGGGGCAGGCGGTGCTGGCGTACATGGGCACCCAGCCGGGCGGCAAGGCGTACGACATCACCCCGCTCGACCCGCAAGACACGGCCATGAGCGTCGTCGGGCCGGCGTCCGCCGTCCGCGGGCTGAACTCGCAGTACCGCAGCGGCATCACCGGCGCGGCCGGCCTGCCGCTCACCGGCACCGGCGGCGGACCCGCCGCCGGCGCGCCCGGCGTGACCACCTCCGGTCAAGCCGGTGCGGGCGGCGGCACCGCCGGCGGCACGCCGAGCAGCGGCAACTCGTCCGGCTCGTCGCAGGGCGGCGGGTCGAGCGGCTCCAGCGGGTCGAGTGGCTCGTCCGGGGGCAAGTGACGGCGGAAACGTGAGCTATCCTTGCGACGCACCGGCCTTTGCCGGTGCGTCGGTCGTTACCCCCACCGCGCGTGACACCATGCCCCGCCTCTTCGCCGCCCTGTTCGCCCTGCTACTCGCCGCACCGGCGGCCGTCGCCGCGCCGCTCCCGTGCGACCCGCCGTTCGCCAACGGCTACTGGTCCGGGTTCATCGACTTCTGGGCCGGCTGGTTCAAGAACCGCAACGCCGTCCTGTTGACGGTGCTGATCGTCGGCGCGGTGGCCATCTTCATCATCACCCGCGGCAAGAGGCTGAAGTGACGCCCGGCCGTCACCGGGTGCGATATGCGTCGGCGACTCGTCACCCCGTGAACAGCGCGCTCATGACCTCGCCCCGGTTCAACTGCACCGGGCGGTTGGTGCGGTCGCGGACCTCGGCGGTGTGATCGACGCCGAGCAGGTTGTAAACCGTCGCGCCCACGTCATCCGGCGAGTACGGGTGCGTCGTCGGGAAGGACGCCGTCTTGTCCGACCTGCCGATCACTTGCCCGCCGCGCACCCCGCCGCCCGCGAACAGCCCGCTGAAGCACGGTGCCCAGTGGTCGCGGCCGCCCTTGTCCTTGTTCACCTTCGGCGTGCGGCCGAAGTCGCCGACCACCACAACCATCGTGTTTTCCAGTAATCCGGTTTCACTCAGGTCGTCCAGCAGCGCGGAGACGGCCTTGTCGAGCGGCGGGAGTAGGTCCTTCTTCAGCCGGTTGAAGTTGTTGCTGTGGCTGTCCCAGTTCTGCACGCGGCCCATGTTCGCCTGGATCATCGGCACGCCCGCCTGCACCAGCCGCCGGGCCAGCAACAGCGATTGGCCGAACATGTGCCGGCCGTACTTGTCCCGCACCGCTGCCGGTTCCTTGTCGATCTCGAACGCCTTCGACACGGCCCCGCTCAGCAGCATGTCCGCCGCCTGCTTCTGCTGGTCGGTCATCCGCCGGCCTTCGAGCGACTCGGCCATCGTCCGCTGCTGCTTGCCCACCGATTCCAGCAGTGCCAGACGATTGTTGAACTGCTCGATGTCCAGTCCGGCCGCGAGTTGCACGTTCTCGACGCGGAAGTCCGGCTTGCTGGGGTCTTTCGTGATCTGCCACGGGTCGAACTTCGGCCCGAGGAACCCGGCGTGCTGGCCCGGCCACACGAGCGGCCCTTCACCGAGGAACGTTGGCAGTGTGACCCCGGCGGGAACGCCCTTGCCCGGCGGTCGGAGGAACGCGACCCCGCCGCCGAAGCAGGGCCAGTCGTCGCGGGAGAGTGGCTTGTCGAACCGCACGCCCGGCTGCTTCGCCCCGGTGATCAGGTGGTGCGTGGCGGCGGTGTGGTTGTCGTCCTTGTGCGACAGGGTGCGGACGACGGCCATCTTGTCGGCGCGGTCGGCCAGCAACGGCAGGTGTTCGCCGAACTGGACGCCGGGGATCTTCGTCGGGATCGTCTTGAACTCGCCGCGGATCTCGACCGGCGCGTCCGGCTTCGGGTCGAACGTGTCGAGCTGGCTGGCGGCCCCGGTGAGGAACACGAGGATGACCGACTTCGGCTTCCGCTTCTCGCCGCTGCCGGCGGGCGAACTGGCCGTCGCCGCACGCGGCAGCAACCCACCCAGCCCGACGCCAAGCAACCCGGAGTATCCGATCTGGAGCAGTTCGCGGCGGTGGATGCCGATGGCGTGCGGGGTGGGCATTTGCAGTCTCGAAAGCGGGGCCGAACGCCCCGGGTGGGATGAGTGGAGTTTAGCGGACGAAGGCGGGGTCGGGCAAGCGGAAAGACGGGTTATCAAAGGGTGAACGCAACGCGGAAGCCATTGTTGTTGGTCCGACACCCCGCTACAGCCGCATCGCGAATGGCTGCACGAGCCTCTCGATGATTGAATCACGAGCAGCCACGGAGAATGTAGTAATCGTCGTCACTGACCGAGGGATCGGGTACGGCCACCGGATCGCTTTCCAGTGAACGGGAATAGAAATTGTCGTCCCACCAGTCTTGGCACCATTCCCACACGTTGCCGTGGCAGTCGAAAAGCCCCAACGGGTTTGCAGCATAAGTGCCAACTTCCGATGTAGGCTCGCGAGCCACATCCCTCTTCAACCCGTTCAGCTTGGACTCGTGACGAGAATTTCGCCGCCGTTCGTCCGGCATGTCTCCCCAATGGAACCGAGTTGTCGTCCCCGCACGACAAGCGTATTCCCATTCCGCCTCTGTCGCTAATCGCGTGGGGTGCCCGACCACTTGGGACGCAGTATCGCAGAACGCTTGCGCGTCATGCCAACTTACGCACTCCACCGGCAACATGTCGCCTTTGAATTCGCTCGGCACCGTCGGCATTACAGCTTGCCACTGCTCTTGGGTTACAGGGTGAATACCCATGAAGAAGCCCTTCGTGATCGTCACCTTGTGAACCGGCCTCTCATTGTCTTCACCTTCCTCACTCCCCATCAGGAACGACCCCGGCGGGATGAAGTTCCCCACCAGCGGGACGCCGCCGGGAAGCATCAACGTGTGTTGCGGGACGCACGGCTTCACGCCCTGGTCGATCAACTCGACGATCCGAGCCTGCCACTCGGCGCGCTCCGGGTGGGCGTCCGGCTCGCAACAGGTGCGGATCAACTCGCGGTGCAGGCGGAGCAGTTCGGCACGCTCCGACTGGCCGTGGTCGTCCAGCCAGTCGGCCACGATGAGCCAGCGGAGGGCGTTGTGCGGGTCCGCCACGATACCGGCGAGCAGGGCGTCCAGGTCGGACATGGAACACGGCTCCGGTTCAGGATTACCACAAGCGGGTGACGCCGTAGGCGTCGAAGTTGGCGTCCACGCCCACGACCGAGAAGCCGAGTCGCAAGGACTGGACGATCAACATCCGGTCGAACGGGTCGCGGTGGTTGGGCAGCGGAAACGGCAGCGACGAATAGACGTCGCAGTCATCCTGCATGAGCGGCAGCGCCGTCAGCCGATAGCCGGCGACCGCGTCGGCGATGTACGCCGGGTACGGGCGAGAGAGGGTGAGTTTGCCGATGTTCACCTTGATGGCAATCTCCCACACCGACACCGCGCTCAGAAGCAGCTCGTTCGCCGGATCGGTCAACAACCCCGTCGCGGTCGCGCTCAGCCGCGGGCTGCCGTCGGCGAGCCAAAGGAACGTGTGGGTGTCGAGCAGCAGCCTCATTCCATGTACTCGCGCAGGTCGTCGAGCGGCGCGTCGAAGTCGTCGGCCATGTGGACGATCTGCCCCTTCAACAGCCCCGGCGCGGGGCGTTGCCAGCCGGCGGGCGGGGCGGCGGGAACGCGAGTCGGCGTGTACACCCCCAGCAGGCGGCCGGCGTCGTCCAACAACTCCGTCACGTCCGACGCGGCACGGAGCTTGTCCGGGAGCGTCGCATCCATCGGCAGGCGAGACATTGGGCACCTCATTCGGGAATCGGGCGTGAGGATTCACTCTACCACGTCCGGCAACGGGGTGGGCATTTCGCGGTCTCGAAAGCGGGGCCGAACGCCCCCGGTGGCATGCGTGGAGTTTACGACACGGCAGGCGGGTCGGGCAAGCGGAAAGACCCGCGATCCTATCTTCACGCCGGAGGCGTGGCGGACTGTAGCCAGGGGTGAAACCCCTGGAAATCGTAGCGAAAACCCCCGCACCCCGGAGGGGGTGCCGGACGGCCGGACGAATCCGGCACCCCTCCGGGGTGCGCTCCGATTCCCGACGAATACCAGGGGTTTCACCCCTGGCTACAGTCCGTCACCGCTCCGCGGTGCAGAGTGGCAAGCGGAAAGAAGGGTCAGGTCGGGGTGAACACGACGCGGAAGCCGGTGGTGCCCGCGTCCGTCGGTGTGCGCCTTCCGCGGGCGGCGGATCGGCAGTCTTGGGGGAGCCGGACCCACGACCCGCCGCGAACCATGTTGCCCTCGTGCGAGAAATCGCCGCCCTCCACGACCGGATCGGTGTCGATCCCCGGCCACGACCAGTACCCCCACCCGTTTTCCCAGTCCCGGCACCACTCCTCCACGTTCCCGTGGCAATCGAACAGCCCCCACGAGTTCGCCGCGAACGCATTGACCGCCGTCGTCCGGCCGCCGAACGCCACGTGACGCGCGTTCATCCGGGTCGCGTCCGCCCCGTCGCCCCAGTGGAAGTGCGTGGTCGTCCCGGCCCGGCAGGCGTACTCCCATTCCGCTTCCGTCGGCAACCGCACCGGGTGCCCAGCCAGCTCCGACACGCGCTCGCGGAACGCCGTCACTTGATCCCAACTCACGGAATCCACGGGACGCGCGTCGTCGAGAGTGGAGACGAAGTCGGTCTGGCTCGGATTCGTTCCCATCACGGCTCGCCACTGTATCCGGGTGATCGGGTGGATGCCGATGAAAAACCCCCTTGTCAGCGTCACCTTGTGAACCGGCTTTTCGTCCGCGTCCTCCTCGCTCCCCATCAGGAACGATCCCGGCGGGATGAAGTGGCCGACCAGTGGGATGCCGCCGGGCAGCATCAGGGTGTGTTGAGGGACGCACGGTTTCACGCCGAGGTCGATCAACTCCACAAACCGCGATTGCCAGGCGGTGCGCTCCGGATGCTGGTCCGGCACGCAGCAGGTGCGGATCAACTCGCGGTGCAGGCGGAGCAGTTCGGCGCGGTCGGGCTGGCCGTGGTCGTCCAGCCAGTCGGCGACGATCAGCCAGCGGAGGGTGTCGTGCGGGTCCGCCACGATGCCGGCGAGCAAGGCGTCGAGGTCGCTCATCGCGGAGGCCTCCGGGGATGTGGGAATTGTCGCCCCGACGCCGCGTCGGACTTGTCGAGCGTCCGCAACCGGATCGGTCAGACGTCCGGAAAGTATCTCACGCCGGCACCCTGCGAACCCCGAAAAATGCGATACTACCTGTACCCCCGTGGAGAGGCGGACGAGTTGCAACTCCTCTCGTGCTTTGGTACGCCATTGCCGAATGCAATTCGAGGAGAACGACCATGACCCCTTCCCGCCGCACATTCCTGGCCTCCGGCTTCGGCGGGCTGGCGCTGTCGCACCTGCTCGCGCACGTCGCCGAGGCGAAGCCCGACCCGGCGTTCGACGGCGGGCTGCACCACAAGGCGAAGGCGAAGCGGGTCGTGCAGGTGTTCCTGAACGGCGGCATGAGCCAGATGGACACGTTCGACTACAAGCCGGAACTGGCCAAGCGCGACGGCAAGATCGTGGACGTGGGGCTGAAGGCGACCGCAACCGGCACGCCGGGGCCGGCGATGAAATCGCCGTTCGCGTGGAAGCAGCACGGCCAGTGCGGGCGGTGGGTGACGGACGTGTTCCCGCACCTGGCGAAGCACGTCGACGACATGGCGTTCCTGATGGCGCTGGCGTCGAAGTCGAGCGTCCACGGCCCGGCCGCGTACCTGCAAACGACGGGTTTCCTCACGCCCGGCTTCCCCGCCGCCGGCGCGTGGGTCGGGTACGCGCTCGGCCGACTGACCGACGACCTGCCCGCGTTCGTGGTGCTGCCGGACCCGCGCGGGCTGCCGTACAACGGGACCGGCAATTTCGCGGCCGGGTTTCTGCCCGCCTCACACCAGGGCACCATCGTCAACCCGGCCGCGCCGTCGCCGATCCCCGACCTCGCGCCGCCGCCGTCGGCCAAGTTCGTCACGAGCGAAAGCTCCGACGCCGGGCTGGAACTGCTGAAATCGATGAACGCCGGGTTCGCGGCCGGGCGGCCCGGTGACAGTCGCTTGTCAGCGAGGGTCGAGAGCTACGAGCTGGCGGCGAGGATGCAGCTCGCCGCGCCGCGGGTGTTCGATTTGGGCAAGGAAAGCAAGGCCGTCCACGAGGCCTACGGGACGGCGCGAGCGGGGGCGGACGGCGGGTTCGCCCGCAACTGCCTGCTCGCCCGACGGATGCTGGCGGGTGGGGTGCGGTTCGTGCAACTGTGGAGCGGGGCCGGCGGGCCGTCGAACAACTGGGACAACCACTCGAACATCCCGAAGGAGCTGCCGGCCATCGCCCGGCAGGTGGACCAGCCGGTCGCGGCGCTGCTCGCCGACCTGAAGGCGACCGGCCTGGCGAAAGACACGCTGGTGATATTCACCACCGAGTTCGGGCGGATGCCGTTCACGCAGAACGGCGTCGGCCGGGACCACAACGGCGGCACGTCCGTGACGTTCTTGGCCGGCGCGGGGGTGAAGGGCGGCACCGCCCACGGCGAGAGCGACGAGTTCTCGTACCTCGCCGCGAAGGACAAGACCGACTGCTACGACCTGCACGCGACCGCCCTGCACCTGCTCGGCATCGACCACGAGAAGCTCGTGGTGCGTTTCAACGGCACCGACCGCCGGCTGACCGACGTCCACGGCCACGTGATCGAATCGATCCTGGCGTGAGATCGGCGAACCCCCTTTCGGGAGGACGAGACCATGCGCGCGATCGTCGTCGTGTTCGGCCTTGCTGCCGCGGCGCTGGCGGCTCCGGTCCCGAAGGACTTCGTCAAGAAGCGGCCCGACGCCGAGGTGTTCGTCGGCGCGTGGGACACGGTCGTCGCCGAGAGCGCCGGCGTGCCGACGAGCAAGGCGACGTGGACGTTCGACGCGGAACTGAAGATGACCTCCGTTTCGCTCGGCGGGGCCGGGCCTGGCTCGAACTGGGTCATCAAGCTGGACCCGACCAAGTCGCCCAAGGAAATCGACATCGGCCACTACAAGGGCATTTACGCCTTCGACGGCGCGGACATCAAGATCGCGTTCGCCTCGGCGGGACGCCCGACCGACTTCGACGCGAAACCGGGCGTGTACTACAACCTGCTCCGCCGCGTGCCGACCGGAAAGAAGTGATTCGGTTCGATCCCGTCCCGCCGCCCAACTCCGCCCGCCTACAACACCCCCTCCGGCACGCGGCCGTGTGACCGGTGCCCGCTCACGTCCGGAGGTTCGCGTCATGATGGCCCGATTCGCGCTGGTCCCCGTCGCGGCGCTGCTCGCCGCCGGCGGCCTGTTCGCCCAAAAGAAGGAGACGCCGAAGTTGAATTACCCGCAGACGCTCAAGGGCGACGTGGTGGATACCTACCACGGGACGACCGTGCCCGACCCGTACCGCTGGCTGGAGGACGACGTGCGGAAGTCGTCCGTCGTGGCCGACTGGGTGTCCGCCCAGAACAAGGTCACGCAGGCGTACCTGGAAAGCATCCCGCAGCGGGAGGGCATCCGCGCCCGCATCACCGAGTTGTGGAACTTCGAACGGTTCTCGGCCCCCAGCAAGGTCGGCGGCAAGTACCTCTTCAGCAAGAACAACGGCCTGCAAAACCAGAGCGTGCTGTACATCCAGGACACGCTGGATTCCGAGCCGCGGCTGCTCCTGGACCCGAACGCCTGGACCAAGGACGGCACCGCCGCCATCGCCGGGTTCGCCGTCAGCGACGACGGCAAGTACGCCGCCTACGGGCGCTCCGAGTCCGGGTCCGACTGGCAGACGTGGGGCGTGCTGGACGTGGCCACCGGCAAGCCGCTGGCCGACGAACTGAAGTGGGTGAAGTTCAGTGGCGCGAGCTGGACCGTGGACGGCAAAGGCTTCTTCTACAGCCGCTTCCCGGAGCCGACCGGCGAGGGCAAGTTCCAGTCCACCAACGAGAACCAGACGCTCTACTACCACCGCGTCGGCACCCCGCAATCCGATGACGTGCTGGTGTACAAGCGGCCGGCCCACCCGAAGTGGACCGTCGGCGGCGAAGTGAGTGAGGACGGCCGCTACCTGATCATCTCCATCGGCGACGGCACCACCAGCCGGAAGGTGCGGATCACCTACCGCGACCTGCTCGAACCCTACGCGCTGCCGGTGGACCTGATCGACAACCACGACGGCAAGTTCGCGTTCGTTGGCAACGACGGCCCGGTCTTCTACTTCCGCACCGAGGCCGACGCGCCGAAGGGCCGGGTCATTGCCATCGACACCCGCAAGGCGGACAAGAAGGAGTGGAAGACGGTCGTGGCCGAGGCGAAGGAGACGCTGGAAGGCGTGAGTATCGTCGGCGGGCAGTTCGTGTGCAGCTACCTGCAAGACGCCAAAACGGTGGTGAGGCTGTTCGGGCCGGACGGCAAGCTGGTCCGCGACGTGGCCCTGCCGGGCATCGGCACCGCCGCCGGGTTCGGCGGCAAGAAGTCCGACACCGAGACCTTCTACAGCTTCAGCAGCTTCAACACCCCGACCTCGACGTACCGCTACGACATCATCACCGGCCAGAGCAAGCTGCTCAAGCAGCCGAAGGCGTCGTTCAGCCCGGACGACTACGAGGTGAAGCAAATCTTCTACGCGAGCAAGGACGGCACACGGGTGCCGATGTTCATCTGCCACAAGAAGGGCATCAAGCTGGACGGCACCAACCCGACGCTGCTGTACGGCTATGGCGGGTTCAACATCAGCCTGACGCCGGGCTTCTCGGTGAGTCGGTTACAGTGGATGGAGATGGGCGGGGTGCTGGCGGTGGCCAACCTGCGCGGTGGCGGCGAGTACGGCGAGGCGTGGCACCGCGCCGGCACGAAACTGCTGAAGCAGAACGTGTTCGACGACTTCATCGCGGCGGCCGAATACCTCATCACGGAGAAGTACACGTCGTCGCCGAAGCTGGCCATCCAGGGCGGCAGCAACGGCGGGCTACTGGTGGGGGCGTGCATGGCGCAGCGGCCGGAGCTGTTCGGCGCGTGCCTGCCGGCCGTCGGCGTGATGGACATGCTGCGGTTCCAGAAGTTCACCGCCGGCCGCTTCTGGGTGGACGACTACGGCAGTAGCGACGACAAGGAGGAGTTCGAGGCGCAGTTCAAGTACAGCCCGTACCACAACCTGAAGCCCGGCACCAAGTACCCGGCGACGATGGTGACGACGGCCGACACCGACGACCGGGTGGTGCCCGGCCACAGCTTCAAGTTCACCGCCCGGTTGCAGGAGGCGCACGCCGGCGGCCCGCCGGTGCTGGCCCGCATCGAGACGAAGGCCGGGCACGGGGCCGGCAAGCCGACGGCGAAGGTGATCGAGGAGGCCGCCGACCTGTGGGCGTTCCTGGTGAAGACGCTCGACTTCAAGCCGAGCGGGGTGAAGTGACGAGCCGACGAGCCGGAAGCGCGAGCGACGGATGAACGGAAGACCGTCGCTCGCGCTTCCGGCTCGGATCGGATGCCGACGTGCGGTACAATCCAGCATCTCCCCGCGAGGTGACGCGCATGACCGACACCGCCGAACGCCTGGACTGGGATGCCTTGCCGGAGACCGTGCGCGAGTTCCTCGCGGCGGTGTCCGGCGGGGCCGTCATCGAGCGCGGCGGGAAACCAACCGTCCGGGTCGTGCCGATCACCACACCGCCCGTTGGTGACGGCGAGTGGACGCCGGCCAAGAACCAGCGACGTTGCGAGTTGGTGGACCGGAAAATCGGCCGGTCCATCACGCCGGAGGAATTGGAGGAGTTGGACGCCCTGACCCAGCAGATGCGAAGGTACGTCCGCAAGGTCGCGCCCCGACCGCTCGACGAAATCCGCCAACTGCATCAGGAACTGCTGGAAGAGGCCGCGAAGCGGAGGGCAGGAGGGTGACGGAGCCGTTTCAGTACCCGGCAATCGCACACGTCCGACGCCACGGGCCGGCGGGGTACGCCGGATACGAGAGTTGTCGCCCGTGGCTCCGCGACGAGTTCGCGTTCCGTTGTGTGTATTGCTTGTGGCGGGAGACGTGGGGCAAGACCCGTGGCGCGTTCCACATCGACCACCGAACCGCCGTGAGCGTCGAACCAGATCGGGTGACGGAGTACGACAACCTCATCTACGCCTGCGCCAGTTGTAACTTGGCGAAGTTGGCCGTGGCCATTCCCGATCCGTTATCGGCGATGGTCGCGGACGCGATTTCGGTCGAGGCCGATGTCGAGATCGACGCCGTGGGGACGATCACGACCCGAAGTTCAGAAGCCGAACGAATCGTGGAGTTGCTCGACCTAAACTCCGATGAAGAAATCGAGACACGCGCTCAGTTCATCCAGTTGATTGCCCTCCTTGCGGAGTCGCGCCCGGAGACGTATCGGAAGTGGATGGGTTTCCCGACCGACCTGCCGGATTTGTCACGATACGGCCCACCGAACAACACGCGACCCGATGGAGTAACGCAATCGCACTTCGCCCGCAAGCAGCGGGGCGAGTTGCCCGAAACGTACTGACACCCGAACGGAGTTTCGCCACGCCGATCCTCGACTGGACTCGCGTGACAGCCGTGACCCAGACGCCGTCGGGCGGTCGAAGGACGACCGCACGCGGTCGAACTTCGCGCCCGGCGGCGGGTGAGATAGGATGAAGGGTGTCCCGCCCGCGCCGCCGGCCCGGCGACTCCCCGAAGGACCGCCGATGCCGACTGAACCCGCCGTCGTCGCTCCCCCCCCACCGCCCCTCCCGATGCCGACCGCCGGGTCGATGTTCCGCCAGTTCGTGCAGCTCCTCGCCCTCATCGTGTCGCTGCTGCTAGTGGTGCGGACGGCGTTCCTCGAGCCGTTCGGCGTGCCCACCGGCAGCATGGCCCCGGCGCTGATCGGCAACCACCGCGAGATCGCCTGCCCGAACTGCGACTTCCCCATCGCCGTCGGCGTGCCGGACAAGCCGGACCAGGCGCAGCGGCTGGCCGTCTGCCCGAACTGCGGGCACGGCCCGATCCGCGAAACGCTGGACGGGCGGGACATTCTCGGCGACCGGCTACTGGTGGACAAGTCCGTCTTCACCGTCCGCCCGCCCCGCCGGTGGGAGGTCGCCGTCTTCTACACGCCGGAGCAGGGGAAGGACAGCCGGCCGTTCAGCCTCCGCGCGGTGGGCAGCCCCGGCGAGCCGTTCGTCAAGCGGGTGGTCGGGCTGCCGGGCGAGGCGATCCAGATTCGGGACGGCGACCTCCACGCGAACGGCGTCCTGTGCCGCAAGTCGCTGTCGCAGGTGTGGCAGACGGCGATCCCGGTGATGAGCATGGCCCATGTGCCGGCCGGCACCGGCTGGGCACCCCGGTGGGTGACGGAGGCGGTCGCCGCCGACACGAAGCGACCGGCCGCCCCACTCGGCACCGCGTCCATCGAAGAGTCCGTGCTGACGCTGGACGCCGCCGCCACCCCGGACACGGCCGTCGGCCTGACCTACCGACACCGGAACCTGAAGACGAACAAGGACGAACCGGTCCTCGACCGACTCGGGTACAACGGCGAGGAGTGGGGCGAACCGGCCCGCGTCCACGATTTCGCCGTCCGGTGCGAGATCGAGGTGACGGCCGGCCGGGGCCTGTTCGCCTGCCGGCTGTTCGACGGGGCCGATGCGGTGAAGGTCGAGTTGCCCGTCGCCGCGGGCGCCGAACCGCCGTACCCCGCCGTCGTGGCGCACGACGGCGGTTTGCCGCCGACGGTCGTGCCCGGCGTCCGGCTGGTGCCCGGCAAGAAGTATCGGCTCGAATTCGCGTTCGTGGACCGGCGGGCGATGGTGGCCTTGGACGGCGTGGAACTGGCCCCGCCGCTCGACCTGCCGCCCACCGCCGGCGACCGGAAGAAGGTCGAACGGCCGCTGCAATTCGGGGTGCGCGGGGCGACCGTCGTCGTCCGCGACTTGGTGCTACTGCGCGACATCCACTACTTCGCCGACGCCCAGCGGCACCACGCGGCCACCCCGTACCTGCTCGGCCCGGACGAGTTCTTCGTGCTTGGCGACAATGCCGGCAACTCGCACGACAGCCGCATGTGGGCGAAACCGGGCGTGCCGCGCGGGGCGTTCATCGGTAAACCGTTCCTCATCCACCAGCCGCTGAAGGCCGGGCGGGTGACGGTGAACGGGAACGACCGCCAGTACACCACCGTCGATTGGGACCGCGTAAGATTGCTGGAGTAGGTCGCCGGCACACCTCCGCCCGAGCGGAAGCCCGACCACTCCTCCACCTCTCCCCAGCGGAGAGAGGTGTGGCGGGGTTGCAGTACCGCAAGAGTTTGACCGATCCGCCGTGTCGTTGACCGCCAGGACTATCCGCCACCGAGAGCCGCTATGCCCGCCGCCGACGCCAAAGCCCCGCCCCGCGACCACGTCCGCGAGACGCTAGAAACGCTCGTGTTCGTCGTCGTGCTGGTGCTCATCCTGCAACTGTTCGTGCTGGAGGCGTTCGTCATCCCGACCGGCAGCATGGCCGAGACGCAGCTCGGCTACCACAAGAACGTCGTCTGCCAGCAGTGCCAGTACGGGTTCCCGGTGAACTGCTCGGACGAGGTGGAGCGGCCGTCCCGCGACACCTACGTGTACGGGTACAAGTGCCCGAACTGCCAGAACGTCGGCATGGTCGATTGGAACGACCGCGTGTCGCCGACCAGCGGCGACCGGGTGCTAGTCCACAAGGCCATGTCGGCCGACGAGCGCGGGCGGGTGGTGGTGTTCAAGTACCCGGTGGCCCCGCAGAAGAAGCAGCAGGCGCAGAACTACATCAAGCGGTGCGTCGGGTTCGGCGAAGAAACCATCGCCCTCGCCTACGGCGACCTGTACGTCACCAAGGCCCTGAAATACGCGGACCGCACGCGGCCCGACGACCCCCGCGACGAGTGGCAGGAGGCGTTCACCTTCCCCCGCGACCCGGCCGCGCTGGCCCTGTTCGCCGACGGCAAGGCGAAGGGGTTCCCCGCCGGCATCGACGGCTTCGAACTGTTCCGCAAGCCGGACGAGCTGGCGATGGCGATGCGGCGGATCGTGTGCGACAACGACTTCCAGCCGGCCGACCTGCTCGGCAAGGTGCCGCCCCGCTGGGCCACCCGCCCCGCCGAAGGAACCGGCTGGGCGGCCGAGGACGCGAAGCCGGCGAAGACGTTCACCCACCAGGGCGACGTGATCGGGTGGATCGGCTACCGCCACCTGGTGAAAGCGCGGGACGGCGACAACGCCCCGCAGAAGATCACCAACGGCATGGGGTACAACGGCGGCCTGGGCTACGGCGACTCGGACCAGCCCGCCCGGTTGCGGTCGCTCAAGTCCGATGTCGGCGGCTCGGAAAACCTCTGGGTCGGCGACCTGATGCTGGAGTGCGCCGCCAAGCTGGAGGCCGGCAGCCAGCTCACGCTCGAACTGTCCAAGGGCGAGCACCGGTATCAGGCCACCTTCGCCGACGGCCGGGTGACGCTCGTCCGCACCGGGCCGGGGAACTGGCCGCCGGTGACGCGGCCGACTACGATCGGCAAGCCCGGCACCTACCAACTGCGGTTCGCCAACATCGACTGCCGCCTGCGGGTCTGGGTGAACGAGACGGCCATCGACTTCGGGGCCGAGGCCGACTACCCGCCGACCGCCGACGGCAAGGAAGATCACCCGAACAACCTGGAGGCCCCGGCCGGCGTCGCCGCCAAGGGGACCGTCGCCGTGTCCGGCCTGAAGCTGTGGCGGGACACCCACTACACGCCGGACTTCTTCCGGTCGGGGACCACCCGCGACACCGTCGAGACCTACTACGTCCATCCCGGCCACTACCTGTGCCTGGGCGACAACAGCGCGCAAAGCTCGGACGGCCGCACCTGGGGCGTCGTGCCGGAGCGGCTGATGATCGGCCGCGCCGTGTTTACCTTCTGGCCGCGCTGGCGGATCGGCGTCATCCGCTGAGCGGCCGGGGTAGGGGCCGGTCTTCGTGCCCGCCTCCTGCCGAGTGGCCGGGACTAGGTCTCACAGTCCCAGCACGTCGGCCATGCCGTACCGGCCGGCCGGCTTGCCGGCCAGGAACTTGGCCGCCGCCAGCGCGCCGCGGGCGTAGCTGTCCCGGCTGCTCCCCTTGTGGACCAACTCCATCGTCTCGCCTTGCGTGGTGAAGATGATGGTGTGTTCGCCGACGTTGTCCCCGCCCCGCACGGCGTGGACGCCGATCTCGTCCGCCGTCCGCTCGCCGATCAGCCCTTCGCGGCCGTACACGATCTTCGACTGCCCCATCGCCTGCTGGACGATCTTGGCGAACTGGGCCGCCGTTCCGCTGGGCGAGTCCTTCTTGTGCCGGTGGTGCCGCTCGACGATCTCCACGTCGAAGCCGTTCCCGGTCAGCGCCTCGCCGGCCAGTTTCGTCAGCTTGAACAGCAGGTTCACCACCAGGCTCATGCTCGGCGACAGCAGCACGGCCGTGTGGTGCGCGGCGTGGTCGATCTCGGCCAGGTGTTCCTTCTCCAGGCCCGTCGTGGCGATGACGACCGGCAGCTTGCGGTCCACGCAGGTCTTCAGCACGGCCATCGTGCCGGCCGGCGCACTGAAGTCGATGACGCAATCGACCAGCATCCCGGTCGGGATGGCGTCGGCGATGACGACACCGTTGCGGCCGACGCCGGCCAGTTCGCCGGAGTCCTTGCCGAGGTGCGGGCTGCCGGCCGCGTCCACGGCGGCGACGACTTTCAGCGCGTGATCCTCGGCGGCCAGGGCGACGAGCCGCTGGCCCATGCGGCCGGCGGCCCCGTGGATGGCGAGCGTGGTTTTCATGGGAGGAGCCTTCGCTGGAGGGAGATGCAGTCAGGATAGCGGGCGTCTTCGCCGCGACTGTAGGGAGCGCCGCGCACCTCACCGCGCCGTGTACCCGCCGTCCACGAACAGCGTGGTGCCGGTGACGTACCCGCCGGCGTCGCTGGCCAGCATCAGCATCGGGCCGACCAACTCCGTCGGGTCGCCCCAGCGGCCCAGCGCGGTGCGGTCGCTGAACGCCTTCTTCTCGGCGTCCGACAGCAGCGACATCGGCATGTCGGTCATGAACGGGCCGGGGGCGAGGCAGTTCACCGTCACGCCGAACGGCCCCAGGTCCAGGGCGCTCGCGCGGGCGAGGCCCATCAGCGCCGACTTGGTCGCCGAGTAGACGTTCCGCTTCTCCTTCGACACCTGCCCCATGATCGAAGAGATGTGAATCACGCGGCCCCACTTGCGCTCCTTCATCTGCGGCACCACGGCCCGCGTCAGGCCCATCACCGACGTGAGGTTCACCTCCACCACGCGGTCCCACGCCTCGTCGGTGATGGCGTCGATGGCCTGCGGCGCGTTCATCCCGGCGTTGTTGATGAGGATGTCGATGCGGCCCATCTCGGCCGTGGCGGTGGCGGCCAGCCGGGTGAGGTCGTCGCGGACGCTCACGTCGCACACGGCGTACCCGCCCTGGCAACCCGTGCCGCTCAGGATGAAGTCGAGCGCGGTCTTCAGTTCCTCCTCGCTGCGGGAGGCGATGAACACGTCCGCGCCGGCCTCGGCGAGGCCGCGGGCCATCGCCTTGCCGAGGCCCTTGTTGCCGCCGGTGACGAGGGCGACCTTGCCGGCGAGATCGAACGGGGAAGGCATGGGTGGTACTCGTGAGATGAAGCAAGAAGAGGGACGCGGATGACGCGGATTTCAGCGCGGATGAAG
>JAYTTN010000571.1:0-1232 GCA_043745295.1 Fimbriiglobus sp.
CAAGTCCTCGGCATCGTACCGCCCGCCGACGGTGAGTACGGCCGGCTTGATCCCGTTGATGTGTGGTCGCAGGTTGCGGGCCTTGCAGAAGTCGTCATAGTCGCCGTGGGCCATCTGGTCCGCCCAGAACGGCTCGGCGTTGTTCAGGAACTTGACGATGCTGCACAGCGGCCCGAGGTCAAGGAAGAGATTAGTGTCGCTGCGCAACAGTTGGCAGCGATGGTGTGGGTGGAACTCCCCCTCCCCACATCGACTCAGGCGAACATCCGGTTGTGCCGGCCGGCGATGTTCTTCATCCTCACGGTGTGGCACCGGCGCGGGGTCCGGTATCGCTCGGCCGCGATCCGCCAGATCGTCCTCGTCCCGATCCCGTGCTCGGCCACGATCCGCCGCTGCGACGCCCGCCGGCTCCCGGCCTTCTGGCGGGCCGTTAGCGATCCCTCCCGGGGCCGCCGGGTCGGGGTCTCGAGCCCGGTCCCCAGGTACGCCGTGTCCCCGGTCCGCTGCACCCCCGGCGGGGCCCCCACCCGCGTCCGGTCGTACACCGTCTTGTCATGCGCCGTACCGGGGAACGCCCCGGATACGGCGGCGACCCGCACCCGCCGCCGCTCACCCGGACGGCCGGGAACCTTCCGCTTCCGCACCACCACGTGGTGCTTCCCCGTGTGCCGCTTCGTCTCCCCCGAGTCGGACTTCTTCTGCCCCCGCGTCGGGCGGGGAATGGGCCGCTCGGTGGCGGCGGAAAAAAGCGCGCGGATCCCGCCCGCCGCCAGTTCGACCCGCCGCTCGGGGGTCCGGAAGATCCCGGCCAACAAGGGCTGGAGGGGGTTGATGTTCCGGCCGACCGAACGGTCGCCCAGGCCGAACAGGAACCCGCGGAAGGCGGGGGTCCCCGGCCACGTCGCCTAGCATCTTCACGGTCGGGTCGCCCAGGCCGAACAGGAACCCGCGGAAGGCGGGGGGGTGTACGTCCGGTAGTACAACAGGAGCATGACCAGGCGGTCGCCCGAGTCGAGGGTGTGGTTGGGCCCGGCCCCCGGCTTCCGCTGGCGGCGGGTCTTGCGTTTGGTCTCCGCGTCCCGGTGCCGGGGTTCCAGTTCGGCGAGCAGGCGGTCGAAGGCGTCGGGGGTGATTCCCGTCCGTTGCCGGAACGTGCCCGGACTCCGGCGGAGGCGATCGGTGTGGCTCATCCCGCTATCATACCGCCAAACCCGCTATCGTGCAGCGACTCT
>JAYTTN010000572.1:0-4536 GCA_043745295.1 Fimbriiglobus sp.
GAGCCGCGACCGCGAGGGAGTGGCATCTTTTTGAGGCCGGGAAGATGCCACTCCCTCGCGGTCGCGGCTCGCAAGGTCGCTACTTCTTCCCCTTCAGCCAGCTCGTGATGACCGTCGCCACTTCGGCGAACTGCTTGCCGCTGCACTTGTCGGCGGTGTCGCCGAGGGCGTGCCAGTGCTTGTAATCGAAGTCGATCACGTCCACCGCCGGGATGCCGACGGCTTGCAGGGCGAGGTGGTCGTCCTGCACGTCGTTGCCCCGGTTGAAGCCGCGCTCGTACTTGAAGGTCTTCGCCCCGGCCTTGTCCGCCGCGCCCCAGATTTCGTCCACCAGGGTGCGGGCGTTGGCCCACGAGTACCCTTCGACGGCCAGCCGCGCGCCGTCGTGCGCGAACAGGTCGAACAGCACCGCCGCGACGTACTGGTACGGCAGCGTGTCCTTCGCCTTCTTGTACTCGGCGGCGAAGTGATCCGAGCCGAGGAAGTACCTGTCGTCCGCCCGCTCCGGCCCGGTGAACACGAACTCCTCGCCGTCGAAGAAGACGAAGTCCACGCCGACGGCGGTGTCCAGCGCCTTCATGTGGTGGGCCAGTTCCATCATCAAGGCCACGCCGGACGTGCCGTCATTCGCCGAGACGAACGGCTTCGCCCAGTTCTTCTTGTCGGCCTCCTGGTCGGCGAACGGCCGGGTGTCGTAGTGGGCGCACAGGATGACCCGGCTCTTGCGGTCGGGGAACCACGACACGACGAGGTTCGTCATCGCCGTGTCTTCCCGCCGGCTCTTCTGGCGGACTTTGAACTCCTGCTTCGTCACCTTGCCGCCGAGGTCGTCGAAGTGCTTGGTCAGCAGGGCGATTTGCTTCGTCATCCCGTCGGTGCCGCTGACGCGGGGGCCGAGGTCGCACACCGCCTTCAGGTATTTCATGCACCGGTCGCCGTCGAACTTGGTCGCCTTCGGGTCGGCCGGCACCGGCAACTTCGCGGCCGGCGGGTCGCGGTCCTCGCCGAACTTCGGCCGCGGTTTCGGGTCGTCGCCCCCGTTCCGGCCGGGGCGGGCGTCGCCGAACCCGCCCTTCTTGGGTTCGTCGGCCGGGCTGTCCGTCGGCGAACACGCCAGCGGCGCGACGAGGGGCACCATCAACAGAAGCAGAATCGGCCGCACCATGACCGCCCCTCGTGGGTGTGGGAAGTGTAGTAATGATACCGCAGGGAGGGGCCGGCGGGATAGGCGGATCAGCAGCAGGCCGCGCCGGCGACGCCCGGCACCCCGCAGCGATCCGGCGCGAGGCAGTCGGTGTGCTTGGTGCCCAGGTGGAACAGCAACCCGGCCGGCGTCCGCTCAAGTCCACCCAGCGGGTACTGCGACACGGTTCCCGCTTCGTACTCGACTTCGACCGGCAGCTCCTCGGACTTCAGCAGTGGGGCGGCCATCTTCAGAATCGACGCGAATCGGCTGGCCGTCAGACGGTGGTTGGTGTCGGTGCTGACCCACAACTGAATCTGGCAGGTGGTGGCGGAGCGGGTGGTGCCGCCGCAGTCGATGAAGTCCTTCTGGATACGGCCGACCTCGGTGACGTGGAAGTGCGGCGGCACGAAGTCGCCGTCGGGCAGCATCCAGTGCAGCACGGCGGCGGGATCGGCGAGCAGAGCAGCGGACAGTTCGGCGACGGTCATGGGTCACTTGGTCTCCAAAAGGCGGCGGTCGATGGGCAGCGGTCCCCACTTGGTGGCGGTGGCACGGATGCGGGGGAAGTCGGGGTGTTCGGGGTTCATCAGGTAGTTGAACTCTTGCGGGATGACGACGCTCGGCACCCGGAGGACGGCCGACGATTTCGCCGCGATCCACGCATTCCCGAACGTTTGAGATTCGGCCAGCGGACGGAGTTGACCCGTCGCGCGCGGTTCCACGGCGGTCACGTCCGCGTCGGTGAACTGGAGCCGCGCCGCCACTTTGTCCAGCAGCGACAACAATTGCTGCCCGTTCACGAGGACTTCCAGAATCGCGAGCGAGAGCGTGGCGGACAGGTACACCATCGGGACGCCGGGCGAGTTCCACCGCCCGCCCAGCCCGCGGGCGCCTTCGCCGTCGAGCGGATCGTAGGGCGGGCGAACGTACTTCGCGGCCGACACCCGCCAAGCCGTGATCTCCATCACATGTACACCCCGTGCTGGACTCGGGCGATCAGCGTCTCCACTTGTTTAGTGCCGAGCGGCGTCTGGGCGAGTTCGATGGGGCGACGGCCGTCGAACGTGTGGTGTGGCTCGGTCAGCCACTCCCGCGCCGCCTTGGCGTGCCCGGAGAACATCTCCAGCGTCTGCTCGAACAGCCCGGACAGCCGGTGCAGGTGGATGGACTCGTCCGACGACAACCGGCCGGCCGCCTTGCGGCGGACCAGCGTGCGGGCGGGGATGTCTAGAACCGCGTACACGTCGGCCGGCGGCAGCCCGGACTTCTCCAGGAACTTGGCCAGGGCCGAGAACGGCAGCCCCTCCAGCAGGGCGTCGTGCATGGCGATGGGGGCGATCGGCTTCAGGCCGAGCAGGGATTCGGCGGTGAGGACGGCGGCGGCGGACATGGGACACCCTCGGAACCGGCCTTCGGCCATGTGGCGTGCAGCGACGTGCCAGTTGACACTATCCTATACCGAACCCGGCCGGTGGACTTGCGGAATTCCGACGGACGCGCCAAGCTGCTGCCGGAAATACCACTCGTACCCACCGCACGGAGGCGGAATGACAGTCACCCTTCGCGGCCGCGTCGCGGCCGTCGCCCGCGACGACCCCCGCACCGACGCCGACCTGCTCGCCCGGTTCGTCGAATCCGGCGACCCGCCGGCGTTCGCCGCGCTGGTGACCCGTCACGGCCCGCTGGTGCTGGGCGTCTGTCGGCGGGCGCTCGGGGCCACCGCCGACGCCGACGACGCCTTCCAGGCCACGTTCCTCGTGCTGATTCGCAAGGCCGACACCATGCCGTGGCGGGCCACCGTCGGCCCGTGGCTGTACGGCGTCGCGCACCGGATTAGCCGGAAGGCGCGGTTCAAACGTGACCGTCGGTTCGCCGTGGAGACGCAGGTGGACATCGTGCCGCACCCGGAAACGACGATGACCGACCGGGCCGAATCGGACGAACTGCACCGGGCGTTCGACGACGAGCTGGCGGCACTACCGGACGCCATGCGGCAGGCGGTGGTGCTGTGCGAGCTGCAAGGCGTCAGCCGGGCGGCGGCGGCGGAGCAGTTGCGGATCACGGAAGGGACGCTGAGCAGCCGGCTGGCGCGGGCGCGGAAGGTGTTGCGGGACCGGTTGGCGACGCGGGGCATCGCGCTGGCGATCCCGGCGACGGCGGCCGTGTCGGCGAAGCTGACGGCGGCGACGGTGGGGTTGGTGAATGGAGCCGTCGGGACGGTCCCGGCGGCGGTGTGGGCACTCACGCAGGAGGCGCTGAAGACGATGGCCATTTACAAGCTGAAGCTGGGCGCGGTGCTGGTGGCGGCGGTGATCGGACTGACCGGCTTCGGCCTGTCCGCGCAAGGCGGCGGCGACGAACAGCCGGCCGCGAAGGCGAAGGCTGACCCGCCGGCGAAGCCCATGACGGATGCGGCACCCGTGAAGGCTGGCCCGGTGGCGACCGTGAACGGCCAGGACATCGGCCGCGCCGAGTTCGGCGAGTACCTCATCCGCAAGCACGGGGCGAAGGAGATCGAGGCGTTCGTGATGAGGAAAATCATCGACGCCGAGGCGAAGAAGAAGGGCGTGACGGTAACGGCCGAAGAGGTGGAAGCGAACATCCAAAAGTCGATGGAGGTTCTGTCGATGTCCCGCAAGGACTTCGAGGCGGTGCTGCGGCGCGACTCGGGCGAGACACCGCAATCCTACCGAGACGACGTTCTGGTCTCGCAGATGACGATGGAGAAACTGGTGGCGGCCGACGCGCGGGTGACGGACGCCGACCTGCGGATCCAGTTCGACGGCAAGTTCGGTGAGAAGCGGACCGTTCAGTTGATCCTGTGGGACAAGAGTGCCAAACCCGAACAGGTCCAGGCGGAAGTCGCCGAGGCGCGGAAAAACGCCGAGGCGTTCGACCGCATCGCGGCCGGCCAAACGCACAAGGACTTCGCCGCGAGCAAGGGGCGGATCGGGCCGTTCGGTCGAACGGATCACTTGGAAGACGGGGAGTCGATCACGGAGGCGGCGTTTGCCCTGAAGAAAGCTGGCGACGTGAGCGAACTGATTCCCCTGGCACATCTGGACGCGAAGATGTCGGCACTCGTCAAGCTGGTCGAGGTCGTCCCGCCGGAGGCCGGCAAGCGGTTCGAGGACGAGAAGGCGGGGTTGGTCGAAGCGGCACGATGGCGGCTGGTCCTCGTGGCCATGCCGAAGCGGTTCGCCGAGTGGAAGGAGAAGGCGAAGCCGGTGTACCACATCAAACCGGAAGAGAAGACCACCCCGCAGCTGAAGAAGTGACCCGGCTCGGACGTGTTCTGCTCGCTCCGCGAGCGGTCTTGGCTCGGCACCGCCAGACCGCTCGCGGAGCGA
>JAYTTN010000573.1:0-1228 GCA_043745295.1 Fimbriiglobus sp.
GCTTGCCCATCATCTCGTCGAGCTTCTTCGTCTGGTCGGCGGTCAGGACCGCCGCGCACGCCTTCTCGTGATCCGCGTGGACGGCGGTGACGGCCTTGATGGCGTCGTCCACCGACCCGTCGGCCGCGACGGCCGCCGCGATGGCGTCGCGGGTCTTCCCGTCGGCGGCGGAGAGCGCCTTCATCTGATCCGCAGTGATGGCGAGGGCCTTCTGGATGACGAGCGTGCGGAGTCGCGCGGACAGTGGCACCGTCGTCCGTAGCGGACCGAACCCACCCCCACCGGGGCCGCCGATTTGCTGCTCGATCTGGCGGAGGCGGGTCAACTGCTCCGGCTTCAGCGTCGCGGCGAGAGCCTTTTCCGTCTCGGCGGTGAGTTCGGCGACCTGCTTGTCTTGGGCCTCGGCGCTCAAGTTGGTGCCGCCCCTACCGCCGGGGAAACCGCCGCCGCCCGGCCCCGTCAGCGGCTGCCACTTCGCCAGCAGCGGGGCGAGCGCCTTCACCTGCTCGTCCGTCATGGCGATCTCGGTGCGGATGTCCTTCGCTTGCGTCAAGAAGAGCGGTATCGACATGTTGCCGAAGATGCGGTTCTGCCGCTGGTCGAAGGCGGTGTTCCACGCCGTCTTCACCGGCTCGCCCAGGAGTTCCTTGGCGACCTTCGACTGTTCGGCCGTCAGGAACACCGTGGTGGCGAACCGGCCGAACTGGTTCGCGCCGGCGGCCGCCAACTTCTTCTGCGCGTCGGTCAGGTTCAGCGGCTCGGCGAGTTCGGCGTACCAGTTGAGGGCGGTGGCGGGAGCTTTGGCCACGTCCGGCGGCGGGAGGGCGGCGGGGGCACCGCCGCCACCGGGTCCGCCGAACCCGCCGAACCGGTTGCCCCAGACGTTCTGGGCGGCCAGTTGCTGCGCCCGCTTGTGCTGCTCGGCGGACAGTAACTCCTTGAACAGGGCGACCGTTGCCTGATCCCGGTCGGCGTCCCCCTTGGCGGACTCGGCCGGGGCGGTGGAGTACTGCGCGTCCCACTGCTTCTTGCGGAACTCGACGAACTTCTTCACCTGGTCGGGGGTCAGCTTGAGTTCCTTGCCGAAGTTCTCGTCCTCGACGCACGGCAGCAGCGTGACGATCAGCGGCACCGGCGTGGGGGCGGCCGGCGGTTGGGCCGGGGCGACGGCCGCCGACAGGCCGAGGAGCAGCAGGGCGAGACGCGAACGGGTCATTGCCAGAACCTC
>JAYTTN010000574.1:0-1224 GCA_043745295.1 Fimbriiglobus sp.
CGACGAAAAATCCTATGTCGTCGCCGCGACCGCAGGGAGCGAGCGACTTGCGCCCTCACTTCCGCAGCCACAGCACCAGTCCCACGATGCCGCCGATCACCGCCGTCACCAGCAGGATCAGCCGGACGATCTTCACCCAACTGTACGGCCGGTAGCCC
This sequence comes from Fimbriiglobus sp., assembly GCA_043745295.1. Classification (GTDB taxonomy): domain Bacteria; phylum Planctomycetota; class Planctomycetia; order Gemmatales; family Gemmataceae; genus JALHQU01. The sequence continues at coordinate 159 of JAYTTN010000574.1, forward strand.
GTCACCTTCCCGGTCTGGCCGTTCACCAGCACCTGATACGTCTTGTCGTGGTAGCGGTAGACGGCCACCCACAGCGGCAGCAGCAGCGGCTTGAACGTGACCGCCGAGTACCGCGTCTTCTGCTCGTGGACTCGCTGGTGGTCGCCGCCAATGTCCCGCCGCACCATGTCGTCGATAGTCGGCTGCATGACCCGTTTGGCGTTCGCCAGCCCCTCTTTCAGCCCGACCGCGTACCGCTCGGCGCGGAACCCGCTCAGGTAGTCCGGGCGGAACGGCTCCAGCTTGTTCAGCGGCCACGGCGACGCACCGGCCAGCAGGTCGCCGGGCACACTCTTGGACGCCTGCACCAGCACGTCGTCGAAGAAGTGGGCCACGTCGCCGGAGACGGAATACCAGCGGGTGTGGACGACGTTCCGCGTCGCCGTCACCGACTCCCCCTGGGCATTGCGAGTCGTGTACGTCTCGGCGGTGGTGTAGTCGTCGCCCCGCTCGCCGTCGTAGAAGGTGACGGTGTGGGCGTCGTAGGTCCAGTACGGCAGGTAGACGCCGGTGAGCTGGCCGAGGCGGGCGGCGGTGCGGAGTTGGGTGGGGGCGAACCACAGGCTCTGGAGCCAGGCCGTGAAGCCGTCGCGGGCGGCGCGCAGGTCCACCTCGAACGGCAGCAGGGACTCCGGCGGGATCATCCCGGCCGCCGATTCCGGCTCGTTTTCCAGGGCCGTGGCGCAGAACGGGCAGCGGTCCGTCGCCACCTTCTCCTCCAGCAGCACCACCGCCCCGCAGCCGGGGCAGCGGGTCTGCGTCTCGCGGCCGGGGATGGCCGTGCCGTGCGCCTCCTCGCGGCCGAGGTAGTCGTCGATGTCGCGCTCCAGCACGTCGCCGGCGACGCCCTTCCGGATGGCCTGCTGGTAGCCGCAGAACGGGCACTTCAGCCCGCGGACGGCCGGGTCGAAGTCGAGCCGCGCGCCGCACGACGGGCACGGGAACTTGCGGCCGGCCGGCGGGGTCGGGCGGGGCGGCACGATTTCGGCAACGGACATGGCGTCGGGCATGGCGGGGCCGGTACAAC
>JAYTTN010000575.1:0-1223 GCA_043745295.1 Fimbriiglobus sp.
CTTGTTAGCCCGCCGCGCCAGCAAGGGGCGAACCGCTTGAGGGATCGGCCCCTTGCTGGCGCGGCGGGCTAACAAAACACAGAAACACCGGCTCGGAGGCCGGTGCCACAAGAACGAAACCACTCGCGGGGTCGTCGGCATGGAGTTGTGGCAAGCGGTCGTCCTGGGGGTCATCCAGGGGTTGACGGAGTTCCTGCCGATCAGCAGCACGGCGCACCTGCTGGCCGCGCGGCAGGCGATGGGCCACCCGCACCCGGAGGATGCGTTCACCACCGTCGTCCAACTCGGCACGCTGGTGGCCGTGTTCGTGTACTTCCGGGCCGACATCGCCCACATGCTCCGCGCCCTGTGGGGCGACTGGCGGGTGAAGCGGTTCGGCTCGTCGCTCGACTCGCGGCTGGCGTGGCTCATCGTGCTGGGCACGATCCCCGTCGTCGTCATCGGGTTGGCCTTCAAGCGGCGGATCAAGGACACCTTCTACGATTTGCCGACGATGGGCGTCGTGGCCATCCTGTTCGCCCTGCTCATGCTCGCCGCCGAGGTGTGGCATCGCATCCGCACGACGGACAAGAAGCGGCCGGATGTGGCCGAGGAGCGGATCGACTGGAAGGTCGCGCTGTGGATCGGCCTGTGGCAGACGCTGGCCCTGATGCCCGGCGCGAGCCGGTCGGGCACCACCCTGACGGCCGCCCTGTTCGTCGGGATGAACCGCTCCGCCGGCGCGCGGTTCTCGTTCCTGCTGTCGCTGCCGAGCATCCTTGGGGCCGGGCTGAAAGACCTGTACGACGAGTACAAGTTGCTCAAAGACCCGACGCGGGAAGAACGGCCGAGCCTGTTCGCCAGCCCGGACGAACTGACCGCCCTCGCGGTCGGCACGGCGGTGTCGGCCGTCGTCGGCTACTTCGCCATCGCGTGGCTGCTGAACTACCTGCGGAAGTCCGGCACCGGCGTGTTCGTGGTGTACCGGCTCCTGGTGGGCGGGCTAGTCGTCGGCCTGTTCCTGGCGGGGAAGGTGAGGTCTTAGTCTTGTACATGCACCCGGTGACGGTGTCCCCTCTTTCGAGTTCCCCTGGCGGAGACACCGGTTCTTCCACCTCTCCCCGTGTTTGGACCGGGGACATGGTCAGCAGGCGTTCGGGGACGTGGTGGACACCTTCCTATCCTCGTGGCAGTTCCCCCGATGGAGGGTCTGCCATGCCGTGGAAGGACGCATCCGTCATGTC
>JAYTTN010000576.1:0-17095 GCA_043745295.1 Fimbriiglobus sp.
CCCTCACCGAGACCAGCGAAGCCGCCATCCGAGCCGCCATGATTCACCTCATGCTCCGGCGACTCCCGCCGCTCGATTAGGTTTTCAGATGCTTTCTAACAACATTCCGGAGGGGTGCATGAAAACGCTGACCTGCGAGGAATTGCGCGCCGTCGTCGAGACGGTCTTTCGGAAAATCGCAACCTCGACTTCCGGGGTGTTGGAGTTCCCGGAAGACTACTACCGGATCATCCCCACGGAGAGCTGGAATCGGTTCGACGAACCAGTCATTCACAGCTGTTCGCTCTACGATGACGTGGACGAGTTGAGGAACCTCGCTGTCGATCCGAATCGCCATTGCACGTTCGTTGACCTCGATAGGCTTGCCTCGGTACTGCGCGCGATTAGTCACATGTTCGATTCGGTCTGATTGGCAACATTCTCGGATCGCGCCGAGGTCGTGGCCGAAGCCGGCACCGCACGAGCAGCCGGTGCCGGTCGGCAGCGCCGAGCCGCCGCTGCCCAAGCCCGAACCCGTCCCCACCGGCGGGGGCGGTGCGACCGGCCTGGCAGACCCGACGCCGTTCTCGAACTGGGTGGAAGGGGTGGCGCAGTTCGCGCAAGGGCACTGGCAAGACGGCCTCATTACCGTCGTCATCGGCAGCGTGCCGTGGGGCACCTCCTATCGTGACGAACCGGGCGACGCCCGGCAAAGACGCGCCGGCCTGTTCTCGAAGGTGTCGGGAATATGTGACGCGGCGCACGCGACTCGTCGTGCGGCTTTCAGTCGGGGAAAGTGAAGACTTCACCGCCGCCGCGGGTGGACAGCGCGGGCAGGATCGGGTCGGCCGAGTACCGGAGGAACCGCACGCTGCCGTCGCAGAAGGCGAAATTCGCACCGCCGGAGTGCAGGCTCCAAAAGTGGAACGTGTCGCACATCTGGTCCGGTTCTCCGGCCCGAAAGGCATACGGCCCGCGCGGGCACGCCGCCGTGTACTCGCTCGTGTCGATGTTCAACTCGCGAACCCCCAGCACCACGTCGGCCGCCCCCGTGCCCGCCTCGCCCGCGCCGGCGTACCACCACCCGAACCAGTAGTCCGGGGACGGCGGTCGCTCGCCGGCGAACAGGGTGTTCGAGGTGCCGTCGGTGATGTCCGCGAGTCTCGTGGCGGAGCCGTAGTACAACACCCCGTTCGGCGTGCGGAAATCCAGCCCCTGGTTGCCCAGGTAACCGGTGGTCGCGACCCGCATCCCCAGGTGCGTGTTGTGGGCCTCCGATTGCCGACTATCGGCCGGGCAACTCGTCATTTTCAGCGGCGTCATGATGCCCAGGTGCGGCGGACGGAACGGGTTGTTGCGACTCGTCTCGAACGCCGCGACGGTGGTCGCCCACAGCGGCCCCTGTTCCAGTTGCGGCAGGAGTTGCCCCATCCAACTGAGGTACGGGTACGGCTCGCTTTTCGAACCCGCACGGACACCCGCCGGCAGCGCGCCGAGGGAGGACTCGTAGTTGTGCGACGCGAGGGCGAGTTGCTTGAGGTTGTTCTGACACTGGAGGCGGGACGCGGTGGCCCGCACCTTCTGCACGGCCGGGAGCAACAGCGACAGGAGAAGGCCGATGATGCCCAGGACGACCAGGAGTTCGATCAGGGTGAACGCGGGGCGGTGACGGGTGGCCATGTCGAGCCCTCGTGCGTGGGGTCAGGCGGTCGCCCGCCGCGCCGCCAGCCGGCGGAATAGGAAGAAGAGCAGCAGGCAGACGCCCGCCCCCGAGAGTAGCCACACGTACAGGGGCGTCGGCTTGGGTTCGAAACCGGCCGGTTCCGGCAGGCCGAACGCGGGGAGACGGAACGCCGATTCCTTGAGTGAGGAGAGCGAAACGGCGATCCGGGTGTCGGTCTCGTAGAAGTAGGTGTCGCGTTTGACCGTCGCCTCGAAATCGTACCGACCCTTCTCGGTGATCACGTACCCCTCTCGGTCCTGCCGAACCCACTCGCGGGTCCACGTCCACGTCTCCCGCCCGGCCGGACTCTCCAGGACTTCCTTCACCGCACACGGGAGGGAGTGGAAGGACGGATCGACCTCCACCCGAACGGTGGATCGCCGCGCTGCCGACGACCCGCGCGGGACGACATCGTAACCGAACTCGAACACCTGCCGACCGGGAGCGGCGGCACCCGTCGCCGGGAGTGCCGCGTATCCGGGTAACGACTCCAGGCGCGAGAGGGGACAGAACTCCCGTAGGAGATGCGCTCCGGTCTGATTGCGGATGTAACCCCGACAATCCTCGCTCGCCACGCTGTACGGATCTTTCGGCTCGCTCGGCGTCACCGAGTCTTGGATCCCCCGCAACACCCACTCGCGGTCGGGTTTGCTTGCCTTCCTAGACAATGTGAATCGGTACCGATCATTGCTGGCCGTACAGTGTTCGATGAACACCCCGACCTTGAACGAGTCCCACCAGTGGTAGGCGTATCTTGATCCCGACCAGAGCGCGCGCTGATTGAGTACAACGACGGTCGGTGCCACGGCTTGTTTAACGGTGTTGAATCTCGAACTTTCTTCGAGAGAAACGTCCCCCGCGAGAAGTCGAGTGGCGAATTCATCGGCCTGCCCGGACGCGGTCTTCAAATCGGCTGCGAACAGGAACGAGGGTGTCGAAAGGAGCAACGCCAATGAAATCCGGCGAAAAGACATGTCCTCCTCCATACGCGGATGCGGAGATAGCACCCCCTCAACCGACGTGGCGGCATTCCGCACATCGGCGGGGGCGATTTCGACTGAACACCCTCAAGATTCAACACGTGCGGATTTCTTGCATCCGTCATAGATCACGGGCTGGGGACGACGAGCGGCTCCGGGCAAGCGCCTTGGCATCGGTTGGCGAGCACGCCGACGACGCAAATGCAGTCGGCGGGGGGGACCGGCGCACACACCCGCCGGGGTGCAGCCCGTCGGATCGGTCGGGCCGGCGGGAACTCCGCGGCCGACGCAGGTGCCGAGACCGCACACGTTCGCGTTGTTGGCGGCCTGGGCCAACCGCACCGGGGCGGCGGCCAAGCCCGCCAGCAGCAGCACGACGGCGAGGGCCGCGCTCACGCTGGCCAGCCGTTCGAACATCTTCATCTTCGACCTCCTGTTGGGAGTAGGCGACACGATTCAGCACGCGCACACTTCCCGCTACTTCGCGGGTTGCTCCGCTCGGACGCCCAGAACGCGGCCGGTGATTCGGCCACCGACGCGCGGCTGTTTCGGGGAGTCCGTAAACCACTCGAATTCGTGGACGAAGAGTCCCACGACTCCCGTGAATCGCACGACCAACGTCACATCGGCCGTCGAGTGAGCGGGAACGGTTTGAGGCAAGCCCGTCGTCGAGGCACACACGCAGCTCGTCGTGCCGCCGATGAGTCGAACCGGCTCATCCGTGACGTTCTCGACCGCGACGGTGATCGTCCGGGTCTCGCCACTCGGCGCACCGCCCACGTCGGCGTCCCCACTCGGCAGGCGGATCGCCGTTCCTCGCAAGCGGGCCAGTTGCCGACTCGCCAACTCGGTCGAGGACAGAATCGTGAATAGGCCGACCGCCGCCGCAACAAGGCACACTTGCCAAACGCTGGCCCGGACGACGCCGACTGGACGGGCCAAGAGGAATGCCACCACGCATGTCGAGTCGAGGGCCAGAGACGCCCACAGGCTCACTTCCACCTGTCCGAAACAGCCGCAACTTCTTTGCCCGACGGCGATCAGGTAGACGCTCACGCCTGCGAGGATCGCGAAGAGAACCAGTCCGGCTAACCACGCCCCGTGTCGCGCGACGCCGACGAGCAACCACAGCCCGACAATCGCTTCGGCTTGCATCCCGGTCAATTGCACCCACGGGGCGAAAATGCCAAGTGGCTGACCGGTACCCGTCGCCAAACCTTGAACTTTCAAGGCAACTGAGACAAGTAAAATACAACCACAAGTGGCGGCCACAACTGCCCATGTTGTTAGAATGCTTGTTTTCGTGTGTGTGTGTGACCTATCGAATGACTTCCAGCTTTAGATACTATCTTGCTCCAGCGTCGTGGGGTCATTACCAGTTGATAGGAATTTCTGGAAGCACTCTTGATTCCCGACACTTGCACGAATGGTCAACGTTGTTGCGGCGGCACATCGGTGGCGCTCCTAGCCTCCTCGTTTCCGCCTTTGGGCCGAGGACGCGCCGGTTCCGCTTTCGGCTATAATGCCCCTCTGCCCGGCCCCCGCACCCCGTCCCGAGACCTCCTCCCATGTTCCGGCTCCCCCGGTTGGCGGTCGCCCTCGCCCTGTTCGCCCCGACCCTTTCGCCCGCCGCCGACGCCCCCCGCGCGGATGTGGCATGGCACGACCTGCTGAGCCAGGACGAGACGACGGCCGCGCGGGCCGTGCTGGCGCTGTCGGCGACGCCGAAGGAGACGGTCGAGTTCCTGCGCGAGAAGATGCACTCGCTGAAGGCCGACAAGGGGCAGTTGCTGGGGCTGGTGAAGCAACTCGGCGACCGCGACTACCACGTCCGCGAGGCCGCCCAGAAGGAGTTGGTCTCGTACGGCCGCACCATCCGCGTCGAACTGGAGGAGGCGCGGACGGCGGCGACCAGCTTGAACCTGGAGGCGCAGGACCGCGTCCGCCGGGTCCTCAGCCGCATCCGCATCGCCGAGGAGGACGAGAAGGCGCTGACCGAGGGCAACCCGCTGATGAAGCCGGGCGTGCAGCCGTACATCAACTACGTGGGCAACCAGCCGCGGGTGTTCGTCGCCGGCAAGCAACTCGACCTGACGCCGCGGCTGATCGCCGTCGCCGGCCCGCCGCCCATGTACCTCCGCGCCGCCCGCGCCATCGCCGTGCTGGAACATATCGCCAGCCCGGAGGCCGTGCAGGTGCTGGAGGCCGTCGCCCAGGGCGAGTCCGGCATCCCGCCCACCCGCCAGGCGCAGGACGCCCTGGCCCGGCTGAAGGCGCGGAAGTGACACGGACGGGCGGGGACGGTCGATGGCTTGGCGTTCAGCAGTAGGTCGCGGGCGGTAGAGCAACTTCATCGGGCGCACCGGCCAACGCCCCCGATGCGGGAGCCGTGGGACCATCGCCCTCATGTGGCGTGGTGGTTCCCCCTCCCGGCATGGGCGCGGCTTCGATCTCGATAGTCGTCGTGAGCACTTCCCGTTTCTGGCCGCCCGGCTCGTGGATCGTGATCTTGAACAGGCCGGTCGCCGGCCAGTTGTTGACGGTCACCTTGTCGGTCGGATTGGGCGGCCCCGCGTTGACGGTGGTCGTGGTCGGCGGGACACCGTCCAGGAACTCGACGTCGCACCCGGTGATGATCGTATCGACCACTTGGAAGGTGACGGGCGTGTTCACCGTCCGAGGGGGGGGCGGGGTGACGACAATGGCCAGGGGCATGGGTCGAACTCACTGGGGTTGGGGTATGGTTTTCAGCGTACACGAGCCGAGCGAGACGGTGGCGTTGTAAAGGTAGATTCCCAACCCGCCGTTCGGATCGACCACCGCCGGGCGCTGCTCGATGCTCCCGATCTCCTTCCGGAGTCTGGCGAGGGGGTACTCCCCGACGAGTCGGCCGTCGAAACTGTACCGGATGCGGCCGACTCCGGACAGCACTTGGATGGCGAGCTGGTGTTGCGGTCCCGGATCCCTCGCCGGCCGTGGTTCCGCCGGTCGCCACAGCTTTTTGGCCTCGCTGACCCAGACGACTCCCCCCTCGTTCTGGGCGGGCTTCTCGGCGGCGAGATTGGGCGGACGAGAGCGGACGTGCCCGAGTTGGACCAGTCCGCCGAGCCGGCCGGCCCCGTCCGCGCTTCGGTTGGCGAGGGGGCCGAAATCGGCGAACCTCAGAAACGCGAAGTCGTGGGCACCACTCGTCGGATCGAAGGTCCGGCACACGTACACGCCGGCCGCCGTATCGCCGAAACCACGCAAGTGGCGGATGGTCGCGGAGAACTCGTAGTCCGCGACCCCCGGAGTGGGGAGGAATTCGATCAAGGCCGTCGTGGCGGAGGTGAACGTGGTATTCGTGCCGTTGGCCGCCCGCGAGACGGCGAAGGGGTTCACCCGCGTCACGGCCGACGCGGGCACGCCGTCCGCCGTGACGAGGACGCATTCCCCCCGGTCCCGGAGTTCGGCGAGGAGTATGGGGCACGCGCGGGCGTGCCGCTCCTCGTCGGACAGGGGCTGCAACGCCGCTCCCGCCAGGACGGCGAGAGCGGCCCCCTCGGCGGGGCGGGCCGGACGGTGGCCATCGGGCCGCAACGCGGCCCCTGCCACGACCGCGACGGCGGCCGCGATCCCGCCCGCCCACTGTCGGACGCGGCGCGTCCGACCCAACGCCCGCTGCCACCGGTCGAGGGCGACGGCCAGATCCTCGGCGGAGGTGTACCGCTCCTCCGGGTTCGTCGCCAGGCATCGCCCGATGACCGCCGCGAGGTCGGCCGGCACTGCCGGGTTCCACGCGTGGGGGGCGCGGTACGCCCCCGTCAGGATGGCCCGTTTCAACTCCGCCTCGTCCGCCCCGTCGAACGGCAACTCGCCGGTGACGGCCTGATAGAGGACGACGCCGAGCGCCCACACGTCGGTGGCCGCGTCCGCCGCCGGGGTGGGGGTGGCGAACAGCTCCGGCGCGCAGTAGGCCGGGGTTCCCACCAGCCCGGCGGTCGCGGTCAGCCGGCGGCCGACCGCCCCGACCTCACTCCCCCCGGCCGCCGGTTCGCCGGCCAGCACGGCGGCCACGCCGAAGTCGCCGACGCGCGGCGAGCCGTCCTCGGCGAAGAAGATGTTCGACGGCTTCAGGTCGCGGTGGACGACCCCGTGCCGGTGCGCGTGGTGGACCGCCCGCGCCACCCGCGCCCCGACTCGCGCCGCCTCGGCGGGCGACAGCGGGCCGTCGCGGAGGCGGTCGGCGAGCGTGCCGCCGGGGATGTAATCCATCACCAGATACGGCACGCCGGCGTCCGTCACCCCGGCCGCGAACACCGTCACGATGTCGGCGTGCCGCAGCTGCGCCAGGGTTTGCCCTTCCCGCTCGAACCGCCCGCGGGCGACCGCGCGGATCTCCGGCTTCGGAATCTTCACCGCCACGTCGCGGGCCAGGGTGTTGTCGCGGGCCAGGTACACGTCGCCCATGCCGCCGCCGCCCAGCCGGCCGCGGATCTCGAACCCGCGGAGGACCGGCACGGCGTCCGTCTCCGCCGTGTCGTCGGCCAGCACCCCGTCGATGGCGGCGAGGTGCGCGATGCCCGCGCGCACGCCGTCCGCGAGTTGGGGGCGGCCGGCGCACAGCGTCTCGACCGACGCCTGGTCGCCGGCCGCGCGGCGGTCCTCCCACTCGACGAGCAGGTCCAGCAGGGCGGTGTTCGGATCGGGCTGGTGCATGGGTGTGCCGGCAGGGTGTTCACTCTGATAGCGGAGTCGGGGCGGCAACCGGGTCAGAAAAATCCCCGCTTTCCAGATCCGCGCGATACGTCCGTCGGAGGCGGAGGCGGGCGGCCACGTACCGCCGCTTCACCGTCCGCTCGGACACGCCCACGACGGCCGCGATCTCGGCGTTCGTCATGCCCATGTCGAGGCGGAAGGACACCACCTTCCGTTCCTCGTCCGGCAGCCGCCCGATCTGCTCCTGCAACTCTTGCCAAACGGCCACGTCGGACGGGTCGCGACTGCGGGCGGCGGCTCGCTCGACGTGCGGCAACCCGTCGGCTCCCGGCGTCTCGTGATTCGTCGCCAACCCGCGCGGCCCGTAGATGTGGCGGACCAGGTCGAGCAACTCGCGGCGGATGTTCGTCGCCGCCAGGGCCAGGAAGTGGGCGGTGTCGGCCACCGGGACCGCCTCCAGGGTGCGGCACAGTCGGAGGACGGCGTCGTTCAGCACGTCGTCGCTCCCGACCCATCGGCGGAGCTGCGGGTATCGCGCGAGGAGCGCCCGCGCGAGGCCGCGCAGCCGGTCGAGGCTCGCTTCGATCAACTCGTCGCGGGCGGCCGGGTCGCCGGCCGCCAATCGGTCCAAGCACGCCTGAATCGGGGTGGGGGCGTCGGCGGGTGGCATGGCGACCGTGCGCGGCGGGTGTGGGTCGAAAGTATCAGTATGACCTGCGCGGAAGAATTGCCAGATTCGGTGTCCTCCTCGTTCGACCGCGTTCGCTTGCCTGGGTGGGACGACCGGTCTCGCCTCGCGCTCGCGGGGCACCGGCCGTCCGAACCCCGAGGTGGGTAGCAACATGAGCAAGCGAACGTGGACGGCGGTCCTGGTCGGGACGGCGCTGTGTGGGCTGATGGCGGCGCTCCCGATGGTGCTGGCCGGGCCGGTGAAGGCCCCGGTGGGGGCGGCGAAGGCCGAACCGGTGGCTCCGGGCAAGCAGAAGTTCCGCATCCCCGGCGGCGACTTCCGCCCGCGGGTCAAGGTTCTCGCGGCCGATGCCGGCGAGTCGCAGGGGTGGGGGCTGGGCGACAAGGGGATCAACGTGGCCGGCGCGTGGGCGGCGACGAAGGGCAAGGGCGTCAAGGTGGCTGTCCTCGACACCGGCGTGGACATCAACCACCCGGACTTGAAGGATCAGGTGGTCGGCTCCAAGGACTTCAGCGGCAGTTCGGTCGGAACCATGGACCTCAAAGGGCACGGGACGCACTGTTGCGGCATCGTGGCCATGAAGCAGGGCAACGGCCAGGGGTTCGTCGGGGTCGCCCCGGAGTGCAAACTCTTGATGGGCAAAATCCTGGGCGACGACGGGACGGGCGACTTCGACTGGGCCACCCAAGGCGTGCTCTGGGCTATCGACCAGGGGGCGGACGTTATCTCCATGAGCATCGGCGGGTACGCCGACATCCCGCCCGACCAGTTCTTCCCCGACCTCCGGGCGGCCATCAAGAAGGCCGTGGACAAGGGCATCATCGTCGTCGTCGCGGCGGGGAACAGCAACGACGAGAATGTGGGCAACCCGAAAGGCCACGTCGAATACCCCGGCCGGTACGAGGAAGTGATCACCGTCGCCGCGTCGGACTTCAGCCAGCACATCGCCCACTTCAGCAGCCGCGGGCCGGAGGTGGACGTGGCCGCGCCGGGGGATAACATCATCAGCACCATCCCCGGTGGTCAGTACGCCGAGTTCAGCGGCACCTCGATGGCGACCCCGATGGTGGCGGGCGTGGCCGCCCTGTATGTGGCGGCGAAGAAGGCGAAGAACGAGAAGCCGAGCCAGGAGGACTTCCGCAAGTTGATCGAGACGACCAGCTTCACCCAGTCGCCGGTGAAGCCGAACCCGAACTCCGGGTGGGGGCTGATCCAGGCCGACAAACTCGTCGCCGCCGTCGGCGGTGCCCCGGCCGTCACGCCCCTCGAGTTCGCGGAAGCCGATTTCGCCCCGGCCGCGTGGACCAAACTGAAGGAGAAGGTTCCGGCCATCAAGGGTCTGTCCCTGGAGTTCTACGGCGAGAACGTGAAGGCCACCGTGAAGAAGTGACGCGCCGGCCGCCGCGGGCGATCCCCACCGCCCGCGGCTACAATCCCTTCATGCACTCCGACAGCCGCCTGCTCATCCCCGTGCCGACCGCCTCCCCGCGGGGGCTGCTCGGCACCCTCCGGCACACCACCTTCCGCTCGCTGCGGCACCGCAACTACCGCCTCTACTTCTTCGGCCAGATCGTCTCGTTCACCGGCAGCTGGATGCAGTCGGCGGCGCTCATGTGGCTGGTGTACGACATCACCCGCAACCCGCTGTGGCCGCCGCTGCTGCTGGTCGGGCAGGTCGGCCCGACGCTGCTGCTCGGGCCGCTCGGCGGTGCCCTCGCCGACCGCCTGCCGAAGCGCCGCGTGATCCTCGCCACGCAGTCCGCGTTCCTCCTCTCCACGGTCGCGCTGGCGGTCCTCGTCGCGCTCGGCGCGACGAGTCCGCTGTTGCTGCTGGCGGCGGCCGTCGCGAACGGGCTGATCCAGTCCATCGACCTGCCGACCCGACTGGCCTTCGTCCCGGATTTGGTGCCGAAGGACGACCTCATCAACGCCGTGTCCCTGAACTCGATGCTGTTCAACTCGGCGCGGGCGATCGGGCCGGCCGTAGCCGGGCTGCTGTTCCTCCTCGCCGACGCCGTCGTGCCGCTGTTCCCCGGCGCGCGGGCCGTCACCCTCGGCGCGGTGTGGTGCTTCGCGTTCAACGCCGTCAGCTACTTGGCGGTGCTGGCGGCCTTGCGGCGGATCGACTCGCCGGAAACGTTGCGAACGAAGGCCGCGACCGGGTCCGCGTGGGACGGCGTGCGGTACCTGGTCCGCAACCCGACGCTCGGCTTCCTGCTCGCGCTGACCGGGGCGATGTGCGTGTTCGCGTGGCCGGCGCTGACGCTCTTCCCGGCGTACACCGACACGGTGCTGCACCGGGCGGAGAAGGAGTACAGCGTCCTCGTCAGCGGGCTGGGCGGCGGCGCGCTGGTGGCGGCGCTGGCGAACGCCACCTTCGGCACCGTCGCCCGCCGCGGCGCGTTCCTGCTCGCCGGCACGGTGCTGGCGTGGTTCGGCCTGCTCGGGCTGGCGTTCGCGGCCACCCTGCCGCTCGCCGTCCTGGCGTCCGGGTGCCTGGGGTTCGGGCTGATCCTGTTCCTCAGCACCGGCCAATCGACCGTCCAATTGAGCGTGCCGGACGACGTGCGGGGGCGAGTGATGGCGCTGTGGGCGATGACGCTCAGCGGCGGCGCGCCGGTCGGCCACCTGCTGGCCGGCTTCGCCGCGCGGCACTTCCCCATCCCCGACATCCTGCTGGTGCTGGCACTGGGCGTGGCGGGGTGCGCGGCCGCCGCCGGATCGCTGGCGATGACCGGGTTGCGGCGGCGGTGAACCTGTTCGCGCGGGCGAAGCGAGGGGCCGCCGCGACTTCACGGCGGGTCGTACCCGCTGCCGCCCCACGGGTGGCAGCGGCAGATTCGCCACGCCCCTTTCAGCGGGCCGACCACCGGGCCGTGCTTGCGGACGGCCAGGATGAAGTAGTTGCTGCAACTCGGCTCGAACCGGCAGAGCGGCGGGAGCAGCGGGCGGATCAGCCGCTGATACCCCTTCACCGGGAGGATCAGCAGCGACCCGACGAGCCAGACGAAGCCGCGCCAGACGGTCATGGGCCGACCACCGCCGTCGGCCGGACGAACTTGCGGGCGGCGTCGGCGGCCAGTTTCCGGAGGGACGCCTTCACCGCGTCCAGTGTCGGCGGGGTGTCACTCGACCTGGGGATGAGGATGAAGTCGAGGCCGGCCGGCAGCTCGTGCTGGAGCAGCCGGAACGCCTCGCGGAACAACCGCTTGTACCGGTTGCGGACGACGGCGTTGCCCACCTTCCGCGACACCGACAGGCCGACGCGGGGGTGCGGCCGGTCGTTCTCCTTGGCGTACACCACGAGCAGGCCGTCGCTGACGGATCGCTTGCGGTCGTACACGGCCTTGAACTCCGCCGGGCTTTTCAGCCGGAGGGTTGGCGGGAACCGGAAGTTGGGAACGGCGGCGGTCATGCTGGCTCGGACACCGATGGAGGCGGTACGGTTCACCACGGCTTCCGCGAGAAGCACATCGACTTGCATGGATTGTACCGCCGAAAAGAGCCGCGGTGATGGCTTCCGAGCGGTCGAGTTCTTGATCGGGTAGCAGCCCATGGTTTCGTTCTTTGGTCGCACCGCCGAAGCCCGCGCCTTCTACATGGACGACGGCGATGGCGATGGCGGACCAGTCGAAGCTGCGGGTGGTGCCGGTCGGGCTGGCCGAGAAGAAGTCGAAGGCGACGGCCGCGTGGAAGCTGGACGACGGCAAGGCGGAGAGCGTGACGGTGGTGTTCTACCACCGCCTGCGGGTGGTCGAGCGGTGGACGTTCGAGGACGGCAGGCCGTCCGACGCCGACCGCCAGGCGATCCTGGCCGCCATCGAGAAGGAAGTCCCGGCGAAGAAGTGACGCGGGCAGGTGGCGGGATGGAAACGGGAACACCGGCCGGGTGGCCGGTGTTCTGGGTTGGCGGTCTACTTCGGACGCCAACTCTTGTCATTATTCCACTTCACCTCGCTCAGTTCGCCCTGATCATTCGTAACGAGATCCCCGACCAGGTCCGGTTTCGGGGCAGCGCTCGTCATCGGGACGATCTTCAAATCTTGCTTGTCCGCCACTTTATTGACCAAGTCCAACGTCAAGCAAACACGGATGGACTTGTCGTCACCGTGGATCGGATGCGCGCGGACCTCGGACACCGTCAGTGGCGTTTCGGGCACTTCGACGAGGCCGACGTACGGGATCGTTTTCTTGAAGCCGGGAATGACCAGTTTTCCCGTCTCCTCGACCTTGCCGACGAGTGTTTTCAGCGAATCGAGTTCGATCTTCCGAAGTTCGTCACCGACGACCCGGTCGATTTGGTCCTTGAACACCTCGGCGAGCAAGTTGAGCTTCAACACGTTGGCCGGGTTCATGCCGGGGAACAGGCTCCACTCGGAAATCGGCTTGATCCAGACTTTGCTTTCGCCGCCCGCGAACGTCAACTTGCCTTCGTTGTCCCAGCCGAGTTCCTTGCGCGTCGTCAACTTGGCCGGGAGGGTGAACGTGGTCGGCCCGTCCGGCAGGATCCCCTGCTCCACTGGCTTACCCACGACCACGATCCCCACCCCTGCCTCGCAGGTCAACACGTTCGCGGCCATCGACAGGTCGAGGGAATGGAGTTCGACGCGGAACGTGAAACGGACCTGCGTCGCGTCGCACACTTTCTGGACCTGCTTCGGAATGTTTTCGACGACTTCGCGGCGCACCTCCTTCTTTACGTCCTCCCAGATAACCTTGATGACTTCATGAGGAGGACGCGGGGGGAAAGTGAAAATGCTTTCGAGCACCTTAACTCTCCGCTCGACCCGCTCTGTGACCTGCTCGACCACGATCTTCACGACCCGCTCGATCACAGTGTGCCGGGTGAGCATCGGCACCGGAAGGGTGACGGACGGCGGGTTGTCGTCCTTCCCGTCGCCTGCCAGCACGAGCGGAAGAGAAGGCGCAACCGATTTCCCGTCGTTCTGGACCGGTTTCCCGTCCTTCTCCTTGGGCTTGACGAGGGACTTCAGCACCTTGTTCTTCACGTCGCCAAGGGAGACGGCGAGTTCGACGGCTACGCTACGCGGGGCGACCTTTTCCGTCGCCGGGTGGGACGTCTCCCGTTTCGGCATCTGCCGCTTCGACGCCGTGTCGAGGCCCGTCGGCACGGACGTGCCGGGCGAGGGCTTCGGGACCGGATCCGGCTTGTCTCCGTCGGCCTGTGCGGGCGCGAGGCGAACCAGAGCGAGGGCGGTGAGCGACAGCAGGAGTCCTGCGGCCAGGGAGGACGAATGGCGAGTGGTCATGGCGTGTCTCCAGGTTGAGGGGGGCGCTGCCGCGCCCCGCGTTGAGCGGGGCACGACGGGACAGGAGTTCGGCAACGGTTCCACACCGGACTTACTTGAGGTCGTGTTCCTTGATGAGCTTGTCCATCTGTTCGCGGGTCACTTGGTTGTACTTGGCACCCCCGCGCGGGTTGTCCAGCTTCGCCTTAATCGTCGGCTGCGGGTCTTTGTCGTCGGCCTTGCACCAGTACAGTTGGGACTTGCCATCGATCTTGTCGTTCACCTCGACCGAGCCGCCCTTGGGGATGATGATGAGCACGACCGAATCGCCGTCGATCTTGGCGTTGAAGACCACCCGCTCGGCCTCGATCAGCACCTTCGACTTGCCGTCGATCTTGGACCCGTCGTCGAACCCCGCCGGCCCGGTCGAGAACTTGACCGTCCCCTTCGGGGCGCGAATCACGACGGTCGATTTGCCGTCGATTTTCTTTTTGAAGTCGAACGTGCTGTCGTCGGTCGCGTATCGCTTGACCTCCGCGTTGTCGATGGTCTCGAACTCCTCCCCCGAGACTCGACTACCGAATGCGGCGAACACCGCCCCGAACACGAGGACCTTCTTGTGCAACGCGCGCATGGAACACTCCTGAGCTGTGTTGGGCCGGAAGTCGGCCCCTCTGACAATACCTCCATGCATCGATCCGCCCCGTGCGGACGAAAAATCTGGATTCGTCACTTTTTTTCCCTCACCCAGAACTCCCCGTTCGGGAATTCGATGCGATTCCCGTCCGCCGACAGCCGATGGCCTTTCAGGAACAGCTCCTGCAACTGCCCGTCAGTGTCGAGCCACATGTTCGCGGGATCCTCTTCCACCACGACATCGGGAAACTGGATGCGGATGCGCTGACCTTCCACCGAGATGAGGATCGGCTGATCGCGCTTGGTTTTGTTCGTCCACTTGCCGCTCAATCGAGCTGCTTCGGCGAGGACCGCACGGTTCGTTTCAGTGAGTACAGCCGCGCCCCGCTTCTGATCCGTGGGGAGACGCTTCAGCGCGATCTCCGCTGCGATGTAGTCTTCGAGTGAAAGAGTCATCTCCTTGAGACCCAACCCGAATGCGTTCTCCTCGAAGAGGATGATGGAGCGACCCGGCGGTATCGACAGGAAGTCGCGCTGCCCCCATCGATCGACAAGCCACCGACTGCGCCGCGTCTCGGTGTCGAACACCACCCGCAAGGTCGTGACGAAGGCGAGAGGTTTCCCGTGTCGGATCGCTACTTCGACGGCCACCCGCGTGCCGAACGTCTTCACCGAGACGAGTTCTGCCTTCCCGCCCTCGCCGAGCGCGAGCTTGTTCAGGGACGCCATGAAGTCCGGCAGCACGTCCTTGTCGAACGCGGCGCGGTTGGCCTGTTCGACCGTCGGCACCTTGTGGGTGACAGGTGTCGCGGTCGGCGGCTGGGGGACCGGGCGGAACATCCCATATCCGCCGGCGGCGAGGCCGCCCGCGAGAAGCAGGGAGAACGCGACGGCGGCGTAGCCGATGAGCGACGGCCCGGCCGCAGGAGTCGTGTCGATGAGTTGGGTGACGGCGGTAGCCAGCCGGGCGCTGGGAAGACTACGACCGAAAGCGGAGGCTGATATGATGACCGCGAATACACCGGCCGCCGATGGGTGGCTCAAGCGAGACCGGAGCAGATCGAGGGCCTGTTCGTAGTAGGTCGCCACAGTCTTGTCGCTACACTCCATGCGCGTTGCCGCTTCGCGGAAAGACAGGCCCTCGAAGCCAACCAGTTCGACGGCGCGGCGGAGATGACCAGCCAGTTGGGGAAGTTCCTTTCGGAGGCGGGCGATGTCGTCGCTGCGCATGGCGATCATCGCGGGGTCGGCCGGGGCGAGGGCGTCCGTCGGGCGGCGATCCGGTTCGGCGTCGAGAATCGCCTGTCGCCGAGCGGCTCGCTTGGCGAGATACGGGAGTTGATCTTTGGCGAACCGCCGCCACGCGCGGACAGCCTGAACGAACTCCGGATACCGATTCCGCCGGCGGAGGAGTTTGGACAGCGAGCGGGAGTGCATCTCCTCGGCGTCGGCGATGTTGAAACCGGTCAGCGACAGGCAGAGTCGGAAGATGCCGACACTCGGCGAGACATCGACGCGGAACAACTGATACGCGGCGTGATTGTCGTCCCTGAGGTACTCGTCCCAGAGCTGTTGGTGCATCTTGGACTGGGCGGGTGTCGGGGTCATCGTTTACTCCTGGAGCCTTGATTGATCTTCCACCCGTATGCCAGGGCCGTGCGGAGCAAAAATCTTCCTGTCCGCCACTTTCCCAAATATTTCCCCGTCAGCCGCGAACCTTGATTGTCCCCGCTCCGTCTGAGTGGTGAACCGGCGGGGAGGTTCGCCCCGTTCGTTCGTTGAAATTGCCGGAATTTCGCGCAAGACGACTCGTCAAACCGCGAACCTCTGGTAGAATCCCAAACCGATCCACTCACTCCAACCCGCTCCTTCCCCCAACGACGGCTGCGTCGCCCGAAAAACCCACTGAGACGGGACGCAAACCCCGCTCACCACTGTCCGCTGGAGGTGCCCGATGCGCACGACCAAAGCCACCACCCTGACGACCCTGGCCGGCCTGAAGCGCGGTATCGCGTTCCAGGTCCAAGCCACTCGCACGGGCGCGGTTCTGGTGGTCGCCACCGAACCCCCGGCGGACTTCCTGTCCCGGAAGCATTCGTTGCTTCCACTGCCGACCCCGGAACCCAAACCGGGCCTGCGGGCGGATCAGGGAGATCGCGACATGCGATATCCTGGGCCGTCCGGGTCACCGACCAGTTCGGTCGGCAGAAGCTCTGGTGCCACGGCCTGTCGAGTAGGCCGGACCGCCGACCTGAGGTTCGCCAGCCCCACCCCCGCGACCGGATGCGACTACCCATCGCCCGCCGCGGACCAAGGCCAGCAAACCCGACGCGCCACACCGAGAAATCGGTCGTGGCGACAGGTGGCCGTCCGACTCTCGACGGCTGGCAAATGAGGTGACGACCGGTCCACAGACACGCCACTGCAAAATGAAGTCCGCACCGACGCCGGAGGCCTTGCGCCCCTCGGCCGAGAGTTGACCCCCACGCAGCCGTGACCCTGAACGACCGGTCGTCCCGCACCCTGCCAGGCGACCAGACGAAGTCCCCAAGTAATCACCGTGCCAGCGAGTCGGGCGATCTGTCCCCGTCCCGGCGCACCAGCGGCCGATCCCGTGCCACGGAACCGATGAACCCGTTCGGGTTCAATCCGTTTCCGCACGCCTCGCCGCTCAAGTGCCGCCGTGGTCGAATCGGCTCCGCCTTCCCGCCGCGCTGTCACACAGCGACCGCCCCGCAGCGGTTCGTCCCGCCGATTCGCCGACGAAACGGCACCGAGACCGAACCCAGTTCGGTCGTCAACGGTGCGGTCGCGCGGCCGACGGGGCTACCGCCCGGTTCGCAGACGGATGCCGGCCCCCCTCGCTCTGATCCGGGGGTGCCGCCCGCCTCGCCGGCAACGCGGTTCGGCCGCCCGACACCCCACCAGGATCGGGACAGGATGCCGACCATGAGCTGGACCGAAATCACTGTCCTCGTGGACCGTGCCAAGACCGGGGACCGCGCCGCCTACGGCGAGTTGGTGACGCGCTTCCAGAACAGCGTGTACGCGATGGCGCTGGCCCGCACCCGCGACCCGAACGAGGCGCAGGAGCTGGCCCAGGAGGTGTTCGTGCACGCCATGCGGAAGCTGCCGCAAC
>JAYTTN010000577.1:0-4509 GCA_043745295.1 Fimbriiglobus sp.
TCGGCGCTTCGATCACATAACCCACCTTCACCTTCCGCTTGCCGTCGCCGCTGAAGTGCATCGACACCGCTTTCTTCTGCGTATCATGCGACATCGCCAACGTATCCAGGGCGCGCTTCAGTTCATTCTCCAGAACCGGGTTGGTGAACCGCACCCGCTGCACGTCGCTCATCTTCACGGATCGCATTCCTTCGGCCGTCAACACGGTCAGCATGTTGGTATCAATCGTCGTCTGCCCGGCGGCGATCTTCTGCACTTCCACGCCGAGGATCGTCCCCGTCAGACTGCCGGGTTGGGTGGCGTTCCCCGGCTGCATCGTCAGTTCCACCTTCTCGCCCCGCGCCTGCGTCAGGATGTTGGCCAGGCTCGGCTGGTCATTGAGGTTGATGGCGAAGCTGGCCAGCGTGCGGGACACCGGCTCGCGGCTGTCGTAGCTGACGGCCGTGATCTTGCCGCCCGACAGGTCTTGCAGCGTCATCGACTTGATGAGGTCGTTGATGTCGGTTTCCGGGAACGTCAGATCGACGCGGGCATCGCCTTCGACTTCGCCGCTCCGCGCGTAGTAGCCGACGCCGGAGTTGAACATCACCACTTGGGTGAGCGGCAGTCGCACCGCCGGCTTCGGGTCGCCGTCCTGTTTGCCCGCCCCGACGAGGTGGTCGGCGAACAGGCCGAGGCCCGCCGCCGCCAGCAGCGGCACCGCCATCAGCCAGGGTCGCAGTCGCATGGGAGAGTCCTCACGAGGAGAAGAGTTCGGACAGGATCACAGGATGTAGAAGGATGTCGAACAAGACAGAACTCTTCTCTGGATTTCATCCATGCCTTCATCCTGTGATCCTGTCCAAACCTTGAATTTCATCACTTGCCACCCACGATTCGCACGCGGGCGGCAGAGCCGGGCACGTCGTCCAGTTCGGCCCGCAGCGGCGTCTTGCGCACGTCCAGTTTGACGTGAACCGTCACCGCGTGCGTACCGGCGGACAGATCGACCACCATGTCCTTATCCGCTTCCAACGGCGTCCCGTCCAGCCACAGTGACAAGCCCGTTACATCGCCGAACCGCAGTTTCACCCGGCCGGCGGTGGTGCAGTCGAGCGCGAAGCGGGCGACGGCCTGTTCCGTGCCCTGCCCGATCTTCCACTTCGCCAGGTCCGCGAGCGGCAACTCGCCGAAGACGGTGCTGTACGCCGGTGCCCACGTCAGGTCGGTGGCGGTGGCCACGGCCGCGAGGCGGTCGCGGGTGACGGCGGTGAACAGTTGCGGCGTCGGCACTACCGTCTGCCAGCGGCGGACGACCTTGCCCGGCTGCGCCAGGTACGGCCCCTTGCCGAGTTCGGTAAGGAACCGCACCAGGTCCACGAACTCCTGCCGGGTGAGGCCGTCCGTCAGGCCATCGGGCATGAGCGACCGGCCCGGTTTGATCTGCGGTTTGTCCGCCTTCGAGATGACGATTTCCTTGTCCTCGGCGTCCCGCAACACCAGTTGCTGCGGGGTCTCGCGGACCTTGATGCCGGCGAACACGCGGTCCTCGGCGTCGGTCACGATGATCGAGTTGTACCCCTCCTTGATCTTGGCGTTCGGGTTCAGCAGGCTCTCGACGAGGTAATCGACCTGCGCGCTGGCCCCGATGCTGGTCATGTCCGGGCCGACCTGCCCGCCGCTCCCGGCGACGCCGTGGCACTTCAGGCAGTTCAGTTCTGCGCGTCTGTATACAAGCTCGCCCCGCGCCGGGTCGCCTTTGGTCTTCACGTCGGCGAGCAGCGTTTCGAGTTCCGGCTTGGTGAACTCGCGCCTGGTCTCGGTCAGGTTGCCGGCCTTCGTGAGCGCGGCCACGAGCGCCGCGTCCGCCTGCCCGTTCGCCTTCGCCACCCGCACGCCGACCTTGGCGACATCCGCCGTCAGCTTCTTGCCGTCGAGCGCCTTGGCGAGAATCGCCGGCCCGTCCTTGCGGGCGACGAACGCGGCGAAGATCGGGTCCAAGTCGGCGGCGTCCTTCTCGACGAACATCTCCACAGCAGCTTTCGCAGCGGCGGCGGTGTCGAGTTGGGACAGTGATGTGACCGCTAGTTTGCGCGAGCTGATCGGGTTCTTCGCGTCCGCCATCTTTATGAAGTGGGCGAGCGTCTTTGGACCGCCCATCGAGATCAATCCGTCACAGACCGCCCGTCGCGTTTCAAAGTCGGTGGCCACATCGAGCGAGCGGTTTTCGAGCATGTTCCGGCTCGGCTCGTCTTTCACCAGCCCGATCAGCCGATACGCGGGGCGACGAAGGGCTACCGGTTCTTTCACCGCGCAGTGGTCGTACAAGGCCTCCCAACCGCGCGGGTCTACGGAGCCGAGGCGGCGGGTACGGAACGACTGCTCAAGCGACTCCATCACATCGATCCAGTACGCCGCTTCTCCGGACGTGTACCCTTCTCGGAACACGGCCGTCAACTCCGCTGCACTCCCGATCTTAGCGAGCGTCTTCCAGGCCGATTGCCGCTGAGCGAGTGCAAGCTTCTCGTTTCGGGCAATCAACAGCAACGGCTTCGTCACGTCCGCCTCGCCCGCCGCTTGCAGCGCGAACACCAGCTTCTTCGGGTCGCCGCCGAAGTCGAACTTGCCTTCCTTTACAAGCGGCAGCCACTGGTCCTTCGTCTCGCGGAGGCTGTGCCAGATGGCGTAGTCGAGCCAGCGGTCCACGGGCTTTTCCAAAGCCGACGCGATGGCCTTCGTCGAACCGGGAACGACCGCCAATGCCCGCACCGCTTCCAGCCGGACGCGGGGGTGTTCATCGGTCGCCAGTGGAGTGAGGAGGCTGAGAGGGTCTTTCAACCGGCTGGCCCACTCGCCCGCCACCCGCCACGCCGACGCGCGAACCGCCGGCGTCTTGCACTCCATGAGCTTCGTGATGAGCGGCCAGTTCGCCACGTCCAGCGCCTGATACACCCACAGCGCTTCCAGGAGCGCCGCGTCGTCGGTTTGCTTTGCCTCCCAGGCGATAAGTGGCTTGTACGCCTCCGTCTGCCCGCGCGCCTTCAACTCCCGGCGGGCGTGGCCGCGAGTCCAGTCTTCCGGGGCCTTCAGCAGTTCGAGCAGGTCTTCCACTTTCGCTCCGCTAATCGTCGGCTTGTCCACCAGTTTGCGGCCCTTCGCCGTCACGCGCCAGATGCGGCCGTGCGTCTTGTCCCGCCGCTCGTCGCGGAAGTCCACCTCGCCGTGCTGGATGATCGGGTTGTACCAGTCGGCGATGTAGATCGCGCCGTCCGGCCCCATCTTCACGTCGATGGGGCGGAACGCCGGGTGGTTGCTATTGATGACTTCCTTCTGCTCCTTCGACGCGAACCCGGCCCCGTCTTCCTGCATGACGTACCGGCACACGCGGTGGCCGCGGAAGTCGTTGGTGATCAGATTCTGCTGCCAGTCGTCGGGCAGGTGCCGGCCGGACACGACCTCCAGGCCGCAGTACTTCGGCGAGCCGGGGTTGAGGCCCGGAAGGACGCGCGGCGGGTCTTTCGCCGCTTCGTACCACGCGCCCGGCACGACGTAGTTGATGCCCTGCCCGCCGGCCCCGTCGGTGGCGAACGTGGTGCCGTATTTATTCCACGCGGTGCCCCAGGTGTTCCACCAGCCGCGGGCGAAGATTTCCAGCTTCTCCGTGTCGGGCTGATACTGCCAGATGCCGCCGGCGTTCAACCGCCGGACGCCGTGCGGCGTCTCGATGTGGCTGTGGATGTACACCGACTGGCTCATGTACAGTCGGCAGTCCGGGCCGGTGCGGAACGTGTGCAGGATGTGGTGCGTGTCCTCGGTGCCGAAGCCGCTGAGTACGATCCGCTTCTTGGTCGCCTTGCCGGTCTTCGGGTCGGGGTCGCTGAAGTGAACCACGTCGGTGCTGTCGGCCGCGTAGCAGCCGCCGTGCTGGTCCGGCTCCACGGCGGTGGGAATGAGCAACCCGTCGGCGAACACGGTGGTCTTGTCGGCGACGCCGACCCCTTTCGTGTCTTCGAGGATGAGGATTTTGTCGTTCGCCTTCTGGCCGGGCTTGATCTGCGGGTACACCTCGCTGGCCGCCACCCACAGCCGGCCCTTGCTGTCGAAGTTCATCTGGATCGGCTTGGCCAGCATCGGGTCGGCGGCGAACAGGTTGACCTCGAACCCTTCGGGCAGGATGAACGTCTTGCGTTCGAGTTCCGGGTCCGGGTCGGGCGTCTTGGCGTCCCGCTGGGCGAACAGCGGCGTGGCCGAGGCGAAGAGCAGCAGGAGCGAAAGTGGTTTCATGGCGGGAGTGGGTGTGAGGTGGGGGAAGACGATATCATCATGGTGGAAGCCGACGGGCGGGTCAATGTTGGTAGCGGGTGGAAGACCGGCTCTTCGCGGTGGGCGCGGCGAAACCGCGCCGGCCACCGCTCGCTTCACTCGCCGCGATGGCGCGACAGCCCTTCCCCTCGGCACCCTGCTCCTGGGTGCGGCAATTGATTTTGGCAGGTTCAGGCGAGCGGGGGGCGTCAGCCCCCTGTTTCCGTG
>JAYTTN010000578.1:0-17076 GCA_043745295.1 Fimbriiglobus sp.
CATCCCGTACCCGAAGGTGGCCGACGCGACCCTGGACGCCGGCAACTTCGCCCTCATCGCCGAGGGCCGCAAGAAGCCGGTGTACGAGACGCCGGTCAGCACCCCGAACTTCTTCCCCGGCTATGTGTTGCTCGTCCTGGTGCGGTTCACGCCGGACGAGCCCGCGCTGAAACCCCGCCGCGCCGACGACAGCAACCCGGAGGATTTCAAGAAGCCGGCCCGCCGACCTCGGGATGACTTCGACGACTAGAGTGGAAGTGTTCTGCTCGCTCCGCGAGCGGTCTTCGCGTCGAAACCAAGAGCCGCTCGCGGAGCGAGCAGAACACATTCCCCGAGGTTCCCATGCCCGCTCGATACCCGAAGTGGATGCCGGCGGTGCTGCTGATCGCCGGCGGGTACAACCTGCTGTGGGCGGCGTTCATGGTCGCCGCTCCGGAGCGATCGTTCGCGCTGTGCGGCTGGGCCGCGACCGGCAAGCCGCTCGACCACCCGCAACTGTGGCAGGGCATCGGCGCGCTGGTCGGCGTCTTCGGCGTCGGCTACCTGGTGGCGGCGGTCAACCCGGCGAGGCACTGGGCGGTCGTGTTTATCGGGCTGCTGAGCAAGCTGCTCGCCGGCCTGGGAACCGTCGCCGGCGTTCTCGACGGCCGCACTCCGCCGGAGACGCTACTCCCGTCGGTGTTCAACGACATCATCTGGTGGGTGCCGTTCTTCCTCATCCTCCGCCGCGCCTACCGGGTGCATTTCAACGAGGAAGAGTTCCCGGCAGCAGACCGGTTGCCGGTCGCCTTGGCGAACGCCCGCGACGCCTTCGGCGTGTCCCTCGCGGAGCTGTCCCACCGGTCGCCGGTGCTGGTGGTGTTCCTGCGGCATTTCGGCTGCACCTACTGTCGAGAGGCGGCGGTGGATATCGCGAAGAACAGAACGGCACTCGAAGCCGACGGCACCCGCGTTGTCTTCGTCCACATGGGAACACCGGCCGAGGCGGACCCGTTCTTCGCCAAGTACGGGCTGGAAACGGTCGCCCGCGTCGCCGACCCGGACGCCGCGCTGTACCGCGCCTTCGGCCTCCGTCGGGTCGGACTCGGCACGCTGTTCGGCTGGAAATCCCTGTCGCGGTACTTCGCCGCCGGGCACGGCGTCGGCCGCGTCGTCGGCGACGCGACCCGCATGGGTGGGGTGTTCCTACTGCGCCACGGCGCGATCCTCCGCGAGTTCCGCCACGATTCCCCCGCCGACCGGCCGGACTACTGCGGCCTGGCCGGCTGCTGACACACAGCTGTCAGTGGGAATCCGGTTGCACCTCTCCGGCCTTCGCGCGACAATTCAACTCCGCCGCCTCGCCCGCCCGTTTTTGGATCCGCCATGCCCCGCCTCGCCCTTCTCGCCGTGTTGCTTCCGGCCTTCGCCTCCGCCGCCGAACCGGTTCGCAAGATCGATTTCGAGCAGGACGTGCGGCCGATCTTCGGCAAGCACTGCCATTCCTGCCACGGCCCGGACAAGCAGAAGGGCGGCCTCCGGCTCGACGTGAAGGCCGACGCGGTGAAAGGCGGTGACAGCGGTGTGGCCCTCGTCGCGGGGAAGCCGGCGGAAAGCCTGCTGTTGAAGCTCGTTTCCGGCGAGGATGCCGACCGCGCGATGCCACCGAAGGGCGACCGGTTGACGAAGGACCAACTCGCCACGATCCGATTGTGGATCGAGCAAGGGGCGGAGTGGAAGGGCGCGGAAACTGCCGACCGCCGCGACTGGTGGTCGCTGAAGCCGCTCACGAAACCGGCGGTGCCGAACGTGAAGGGTGTGTCGAATCCCATCGATGCATTCGTGCGGGCGAAGCTGGCCGAGAAAGGGTTGACGCCATCGTCCGAAGCCGACAAGCGGACGCTCATCCGCCGCGTGTCCTACGACCTGACCGGCCTGCCGCCGAAGTTCGAGGAAGTGGAGGCGTTCGCCGAGAACACCGCCGCCGACGCCTACGAAAAGCTGGTGGACAAGCTGCTCGCCTCGCCCCGCTACGGAGAACGCTGGGCGCGGCACTGGCTGGATGTCGTCCACTACGGCGACACGCACGGGTACGACAAGGACAAGCCGCGGCCGAACGCCTGGCCGTACCGCGACTACGTCATCCGCGCGCTGAACGAGGACAAGCCGTACGCGCGGTTCGTGCGGGAGCAGGTCGCCGGCGACGTGCTGCACCCGAACACGATGGACGGCGTCACCGCGCTCGGCTTCCTCGCCGCCGGCCCGTGGGACTTCATCGGCCACGCCGAGGTGCCGGAGTCGAAGATCGACGGCAAGATCGCCCGCCACCTGGACCGCGACGACATGGTGGCGACGACGATGAACACCTTCGCCAGCTTGACGGCGCAATGCGCGCAATGCCACAACCACAAGTTCGACCCGATCTCGCAGAAAGAGTATTACCAACTCCAGGCAGTGTTCGCGGCGATTGATCGCGCCGACAAGCCGTACCACGCCGACCCGAAGGTGGCGAAGCGCGCGGCCGAGTTGACCGCGAAACGCGACATCCTCAACGCGAAACAGGCCGAGTATGATGCGGCCCTTCGAAAAGCGTGCGGCGAGAAACTGATTGAAATCGACCGCCGGATCGCGGCTGCGAACGAATCGAACGCGCGGCGCGCCGAGTTCGGATACCACAGCCAGATCGCGCCGAAATCGGACGCGGCGAAGTGGGTGCAAATCGACCTCGGTGCGAGTGTGCAACTCGCCGAGGTCGTCCTGTGGCCGTGCCACGACGACTTCAACGGCATCGGAGCCGGCTTCGGATTCCCCGTGCGATTCAAGGTCGAATCGTCGGATGACGTGGAATTCAAGAACGGCGTGAAGGTACTCGTCGAACATGCGGCCGATGTGAAGAACCCCGGCGTCGCCGCACAGACGATTCCCGTGGCGGCGGCGAAGGGGCGATACCTCCGCGTGACCGCGACCAAACTCACACCGCGACGGAACGACTACAACTTCGCCCTGGCCGAGGTCGAGGCGCTCGACACGGCGGGCAGGAACCTCGCGGCGGGGGCGGCGGTGTCGGCGCTCGACAGCATCGAAGCACCAAACCGGTGGCGGAAATCGAACCTGACTGACGGTTTCGCGCCGGGCAAGGGGGGCGGCGATCTCGCGGCACTCGCGGCCGAACGGCAGCAACTGATCGCCAAATTCGCCGACCCGGCGATGGCGGCGGTCGCGGCCGAACTGGCGGCGGTGGAGCACGAGTTGGGGGCCGTGCCGCCGACCGGTCGCGTGTACGCGGGCACGGTTCACAGCGGTAGCGGGGCATTCCGGGGAACCGGACCTTCTGGCGCGCCACGAGAAATCTTCGTCCTCAAACGCGGCGACGTGAAATCACCTAACGAGGAAGTCGGACCTGGCGCGCCCGGCGTTTTCAAGGAATTCGACGGCAAGTTCGACCTGTCGCCGAATCACTCGGAAGGCGACCGCCGGGCGGCGCTGGCAAGGTGGCTGACCGACGCGAAGAATCCGCTGTCGTGGCGGTCGGTCGTCAACCGCGTGTGGCATTACCACTTCGGCCGGGGGATCGTGGCGACGCCAAACGACTTCGGCCGCATGGGGCAACTGCCCACGCATCCGGAACTGCTCGACTACCTCGCCGCCGAGTTCCGCGACGGCGGGCAGTCGCTGAAGAAGCTGCACAAGCTCATCGTGACCAGTGCGACGTACAAGCAGGTCAGTGCCGGCAACGCGATGAACGACGCCCAGGACGCGAGCAATGCGTACCTCTGGCGGGCGAACCGGCGGAAGTTGGAGGCCGAGGCCATCCGCGATTCGGCCCTGCTCGCGGCCGGCAAACTCGACCTGAAGATGTACGGCCCGGCCTTCCAGGACTTCGTCGTCGAACACCCCGAACACTCGCCGCACTACGAGTACCACCTGTTCGATCCCAACGACCCGTCCGCGTATCGGCGGAGCGTGTACCGGTTCCTGGCACGCTCGAAGCCGCAGCCGTTCATGACCGTGCTGGATTGCGCCGATCCGTCGATGCAGGTGGATCAACGCATCGAGACGCTATCGCCGTTGCAGGCGCTGGCGCTCTTCAACAACGGTTTCATGTTGGCGATGTCGAAGCATCTTGCCACACGGGTGGAGAAAGCCGGCGATCTGGCGGCACAAGTGAACGCGGCGTTCCGCTTCACCCTCGGTCGCGAGCCATCGAAGGCGGAGTCGGAGGCGCTGACGGCGCACTCGAAGCAACATAGCCTCGCCAACACTTGCCGCGTGATGCTGAACCTGAACGAGTTCGTCTTTGTGGATTAATATGACGAATGAATGGACAGGATCACAGAATGAATGGCAGGATTCAGACAAAGAATCTTCATCCTTGATTTTCATCCTGTCCATTCTCTTCTCCTCTGCGAACTTCGCGTCTCTGTGGTGGGCCTTCTGGAGAATCCCCAATGAACCGTCGCGAATTCCTCTGGCACTCCGGTGGCGGGCTGGGCGGGGTCGCGCTGGCGGCGCTGTTCGGGGCCGACGGGCTGCTCGCCGGGCCGGCGGTGCGGCCGGACGGCAGGCTGCACCACAAGCCGAAGGCCAAGCGGGTCGTGCAGATGTTTATGGCCGGGGCTGCTAGTCCACTGGACTTGTTCGACTTCAAGCCGGAACTGGTGAAGTGGCACGGCAAGCCGTCCGAGTTCGGCGAGAAGGTGGAGGCGTTCCAGGACGGCCTCGGCCCGTGGCTGAAGCCGGTGTTCGACTTTAAAGCCTACGGACAGTGCGGCAAGCTGCTCGGCTCGCCGGTCGCGGCGCTCGGCGCGGTCGTCGATGAACTGGCGTTCGTCCACAACCTCGTCGGCAAGACCGGCGTTCACAGCCAGGGTACGCTGCTGCAATCCACGGGTTTCAACCGCCCCGGCTTCCCGTCGATGGGTGCGTGGGTGAGCTACGGCCTCGGCCGGTTGTCCGACAACCTGCCAGCATATGTCGTGCTGCCTGACCACCGAGGCATGGCGTCGAACGGGACGAAGAACTGGGACGCCGCGTTCTTGCCGGCGCAGCATCAGGGCACGGTCATCTACCCCGGCACGAAGACGCCCATCGAAGACCTGTTCCCCGACGAACGGGTGAAACTCGGCGACCGCGCCGGCGACTTGGCGGGGGTCGATCTCCTCGGCAAACTGAACCGCGAACACGCCGTCACCCGGCCCGGCGACGACCGCCTCGACGCCCGTATCCGCAGCTACGAGCTGGCCGCGAAGATGCAACTCGCCGCGCCGGAGGCCCTGGATTTCTCGAAGGAAGCGAAGGAGACGCTGAAGCTTTACGGCCTCGACGCGATCCCCAACACGTTCGACCGCGAGATCAACGTGCCGGAGGAGGTCGTCCACTTCGGGCGGAAGTGCCTGGCCGCGCGGCGGCTGCTGGAGCGCGGCGTGCGGTTCGTGCAAATCTGGAGCGGCAACGACAACGGCTTCCCCCGCCGCAACTGGGACAGCCACGAGGACGTGAAGCGGGACCACGAGCCGCTCGCCACCGGGTTCGCGCGCGGCGCGGCGGCGCTGATTCAAGACTTGAAGCGGCTGGGGATGCTCGACGACACGCTCATCCTGTGGACGACCGAGTTCGGGCGGATGCCGAGTTCACAGGGCGGCAAGGGGCGGGATCACAACCCGTACTGCTTCACGAACTGGCTGTGCGGCGGCGGCATCAAAGGCGGCGTGAGCTACGGCCCGAGCGACGACTTCGGGTACAAGCCGGCCGACCGCAAGAAGCCGACCGAGGTGTACGACATCCACGCCACCGTCCTACACCTGCTCGGCATCGACCACGAGAAGTTGACCGTCCGCAAGGACGGCATCGACCGGAGATTGACGGACGTGCATGGGCACGTCATCAAGGAACTGCTGGGGTGAGGGAGGAAACCGTCCAATCAATCCGTAACACGGATGACACGGATCAAGCCGGGATCAAGAGGATCAGACAGAGACTGATTTCATTCCGATCTTCTTCATCCCGGCTTTGGTCCGTGTCATCCGTGTTCCTCTTTTTGAAAGTTCTCTACTTCAACTTCCGCTCGAATAGCAACTTCCCGCCCACCACCGTGGCATCCACTTTCACCTCCGCGAGCTTGTCCTGCTCCGCCTTGGCGAAGATGTCGCGGCTGAGGATCACGAAGTCGGAGAACTTGCCGACGGCGATCGTGCCGCGTTCGGCGTCCTGGTGGCTGGCGTAGGCGCTGCCGTGGGTGTACGCGGTCACCGCTTCGGCCACGGTGATCCGCTGTTCGGGGAACCAGCCGTTCGGGTGTTTGCCGTCGAGCGGGCGGCGGTTGACGGCGGCGTCGATGCCGGCCAATACGTCCAGTGGGGCGACCGGCCAGTCCGACCCGAACGCCAGCACCGCCCCGGCGTCCAGCAGCCCGCGGAACGCATACGACGACGCGCACCGCTTTGCCCCGATGCGGCCCTCGGCCCAGCGGCCGTCGTCGACGACGTGGTACGGCTGCATGCTCGCCACCACGCCGGTCAGCTTGAATCGCTTGTAATCCTCGGCTCGCAAATGCTGCGCGTGTTCGATGCGGAAGCGGCGGTCGCGCGGGCCGTTGGCCTTGGCCACGTCGGCGAATATGTCCAGCAGCACCGCGTTCGCCTCGTCGCCGATGGCGTGAACCGCCACCGACAAGCCGCCGGCGTCGGCCGCTTTCACGAACGCTTTCATCACCTCCGGCTGGGTGACGTACACGCCTGTCGTCTTCGGATCGGAGTCGTACCCGGCGAACATCTTCGCCGTACTGGAACCGAGCGACCCGTCCATGAACCCCTTCACCCCGCCGACGCGGACAAAGTCGCCGCCGAAGTTCGCCTCCACGCCGGCGGTGGTCACGTTCGAATTGAAGGCGATGGGCGAATGGACATCCAGCCGCGTCGTGAGTTCGCCTTTCGCCGCGAGGCGTTGCAGCACGCGGAGGTACTTGCGGTGTGTGGCCGCCGAACTGCCCGCCATGTCCGCCGCGCTGGTGATGCCGTTCTCGGCGCAGGCTTTCATCGCAGCGCGGACGGCCTCGGCAATCTCGGCGTCGTCCGGTGCCGGGATGAGCTTGTCCAGGAGGTCCATTGCGTTGTCCTTCAAGACGCCGGAGGGAGTCTTGCCGTCGGGCAACCGCTCGATCACCCCGCCGGCCGGGTCTTTGGTGTCCGCCGTGATGCCGGCCTTCTTCAACGCTAGCGAATTGGCCAGTGCCATGTGACCGTCGTACCGCCGCAGGAATACCGGCCGGTTCGGGACGTAGCTGTCAATGGTGCCCGCAGTGGGCAGCTTGCCGCCGAAGGCACGGTCATGGTCCCAGTTGCCGCCCAGCATCCAGCGGTCGCGCGGCGTGTTCTCGTCGAACGCCTTTAGCCGCTTACCGAACTCGGCCTCATCCGCGCAGTCCTTCAGTTCGACGCGGCCGAGTTGCTGGCCGCCGCCGAGGAAGTGCAGGTGGCTGTCGTGGAACCCTGGCACCACCCGCCGGCCGCCGGCGTCGATCACCTTGGTCTTCACCCCGACGAGCTGCGTCACCTCGCCCGTCGTACCGACCTTAACGATCTTGCCGTGCAGTGCGGCGATGGCCTCGGCTTCGGGCTGCTTCGGCTCGCCGGTCCACACCCTTGCGTTCAACACCACGAGGTCGGCCGCCACGACCGGTTCGGCCGACGGGAGTAGCGCGGCGAGAATCAACAGTGACGACATGGGGGACACTCCGGGGCGGAAGCCGGCGGGTTCTTGAATTTTCCTCATCCGTCACGGTACGGAGCGGGTATCGTTTGAGTAACTGCCTGCCGACACCCCACGCCCGCCTCACACCCGCTATGCGCCACCTCGCCACCGCGACCCTGTTCGCCGCCGTCTGCTGCTCCTTCGCTCCCGCCCAACCGCCCGGCGAGAAGCCGAAGGAGCCCCCCAAACCGAAAGCCTACCCGGACAAGCTCATCCACGCGCCGACGCCGGTGCCGGATCGCGTCATCCTGACGTGGAGCGGGGACACGACGACCACGCAGTCCGTGACGTGGCGGACGGACACGACCGTCGCGTCGGCGGTCGGCCAGATCACCGAAAGCGCCGCCGGGCCGAGTTTCGACCCCGCCTGGGGTGGCAAGGCGGACGCCGTCCGCACCGTCCCGGCCGTCACGGAGTTCCTGGCCACCGACTTGAATGACTGTCACTGCCACAGCGTCACGTTCCACGGGCTGAAGCCGCAGACGACGTACCTGTACCGGGTCGGCGCGGCCCCGAACTGGAGCGAGTGGTTCCAGTTCGAGACGGCGTCCGACAAGGCCGAGCCGTTCGGCTTCATCTACGTCGGGGACGCGCAGGAGGACATCAAGCGGCACTGGTCGCGGCTCATCCGCCAGGCCCACGCCGACATGCCGAAGGCGAAGTTCCTGCTGCACGCCGGCGACCTCATCACCCGGTCGAACAGCGACGGCCAGTGGGGCGAGTGGCACGCCGCGGCCGGGTGGATCAACGGCAGCATTCCCAGCGTCCCGTCGCCGGGGAACCACGAGTACGGCTCGCCGCCGAAGACCGACGACGAACTAAAGGCCGACGGCCTCGGCGCGGCGGTCGGCGGCGCGATCCCCAAGTCCCCCTCGCGGCCGAGCGTCGTCACCCCGCACTGGCGGGCGCAGTTCACCCTGCCGGACCACGGCCCGGCCGGGCTGGAGGAGACGTGCTACTACCTCGACATCCAGGGCGTCCGCCTCATCTGCTTGAACTCGATGGAGAAGATCGAAGCCCAGGTGCCGTGGCTGGAAAACGTCCTCCGGACGAACCCGAATAAGTGGACGATTGTCACGTTCCACGTGCCGGTCTACTCGACCGCCGCCAGCCGGCAGACGCGCGAGGAGACCAAGCCCGTGCGGGCGAAGTGGCGGCCGATCTTCGACAAGTACGGCGTGGACCTGGTGCTGCAAGGGCACGACCACTGCTACGGCCGGAGCGGGCTGCTGCGGGACGACGCCCTCCTCTCGGCGGACGACGAGTTCGAGCGGAAGGGGTCGGTGTACGTCGTCAGCGTGTCCGGGCCGAAGCAGTATCCGGTCGGCACCATGCCGTGGATGGTGACGAACGCCGAGAAGAAGCAGTTCTACCAGCTCGTCCGCGTGGACGGCGACAAACTCCACTTCGAGGCCCGCACCGCCGACGGCAACCTGTTCGACCAGTTCGAACTGCGGAAGAAACCCGACGGCGGGAGCGAACTGCTCGAGCGCGGCTCGATTGAGGCGGAGAAAAGCAAGTCCGGCGGGCCGGGCGGCCGCGAGGCGCTGTTCGCCCTCGGCGGCATGGCCGTCCTCGCCGGCGGGTACGCGGGCGTCCGGGCGCTGCGCGGCAAGCCGGCGGCGTGACTACCGCTGGACCTTCGACACCACCGGGTAGACGGGGAACGGGGCGTTCCCGTCCCGCTGCATCTCCTCGCGGACGCGGCCCGCGATCTCGTGGGCGTTCACCTGGTTCACCTCGTTCGGCGTCACCAGGAACGTCGGGGCCGGCGGTCGCGGGCCGCCTTCCTCGATGACCGGGCCGGCGGCGTCCCTGGCCGGCATGACGAGTGCTTTCGCGTCCACCTTGCTCCGCGTCGGGCCGGTCGCCTTCCCGTCCTTGCCCCACATCGGGCCGGACTTGTAAATCGGCAGGCACCCGACTGCGGGCGTCAGGAACAGCAGTCCGAGTAGGAACGTCCTCACGGCTTCACCTCCCGGAACTGGTTGCGCTGGGCGGTCGCGGGGCCGGCGGGTGTCGCCGGCCGGCCGGCCATCAGCGGGTTGACGGCGGCCCCGGAGCCGAGGGCGCGGTCGATGGACTCGAGCGGGGCGACCGGCGTCCGCGTGTCGGACTTCACGCCCAACTTCGCCACCCGCTGCTTGTACGTCGTCTCGGCCATCTGCTCCAGTTGCAGCGCCTCGGCGTCCAACTTGGCGTCGTTCGTATCGCCGGCGATGCGGCGGAGCTGCGTGCAGATGTCCAGCCGGCGCGAGTAGGCGTCCCGCTCGGCCTGCATCGCCTCGACCATCGCTTCCGGCGACAGCGGGGCGACACGGGGCGCGGGGCGCGGCGGCGGGTCGGCGGCAACCGCCGCGACGGAACAAGCGACGAGGACCGCGAGCGGCCCCCAGGCGCGGAATCGGTGCATGACTTCCCCCTGCGGCGCGAACCGCCGAGAACGCCCACTCCCCCGAGTGGGTGGCCGGCCGCGCCGAGTTGTGACTCAAGTGCGCGGCTTATGCCACCCGAGTGGCGACTTGTCGAGGGGAGATTTCCAGGAGTCAGGGGACAGAATCTGCTGTCATGCACTTGGTCTGCTGCCTTCTGCTTCCTGACTCGTGACTCCTGTCCCCTGGCTTCACTTCCCGACGACTCGTACCGTCACCTTCGACGGCGCGTGGACTTTGTGCGTCTGCTTCACGAAGTCCTCCGGCTTGGCGGTGTTGATGTCGCAGAACTTCTGCGGGTTGCGGTCCACCAGCGGGAACCACGTCGAATGCACCTGCACCATCATGCGGTGGCCGGCGCGGAACGTGTGCAGCGTATCCGGCATGGCGAACTTCACCGTCGCCACCTCGCCCGGCTTGAACGGCTCCGGCTTGTCGAACCCGTTGCGGAACTTGCCCCGGAACGGCTCGCCGCGCACGAGTTGCTGGTAGCCGCCCATCTTCACGCCCTTCGGGTTCGGGTCGAAGTCGGGGAAGTCGTCGGGATACACGTCGATCAGCTTCACCACCCAGTCGGCGTCGGTGCCGGTGGTACTAGCGTGCAACTCCACTTCAATCGACCCGGCGATGGTCACGTCCTCTTTCAACACATCGCCCGTATACACGAGAACGTCCGGCCGGCGGGCGCAATGCCGCTGGTCAGTGGTCATGTAGTCGCCGGTCATGCCGATATTGATGTCGCCACGGTGCGGCACTGGCTTCGCCGGGTCCGACACGAACTCGTCGGGCGCGTGATCCTTCAGCGACGGTTCGCCGGACGACAGTTTCCCGCCGCCGTGGAAGTACAGGTCCACCGGCTTCGCGGTCTTCGGCGGCCAGGCGTCGTACTTCCGCCAGACGTTGGTGCCGGTCTCGAACACCCACGCCTTGGGCATCTTCGACTCGCCGACGCCCTTCAGGTGGAACTCGAAGAACGGCAGCTCGATCTTCTCGCGGTAAAACTCGCCGGTCTTAACATGGAACCGCAGGTCGCCGAGTTGGTCGCCGGCCCCGCGGCTCCACCCGCCGTGGTCCCACGGCCCCATCACCAGCGTGTTGCCGCCCTTCGGCGCGCCGGTCTTCTCGACGGCCTTGAACGTCTCCACGGCCCCGAACAGGTTCTCGGCGTCGAACCAGCCGCCGACGGTCATCACCGCCGGCTTGATGTCCCTGATGTGCTGGCGGATGTTCTTCGCCTTCCAGAAGTCGTCGTAGTTCGGGTGCGCCATCACCTCGTTCCAGAACGCCACCTCGCCCTTGTAGTGCTTCTTGTCGGCGTTCGCCAGCGGCCCCATTTCTAGAAAGAACTGGTAACCGTCGGGCGTGCCGTGGTCGAACGGCAGGTACGGGTACTTGGTCGTCGGCTCCGGGCGGGGCTTGCCGAACGCGGCCATGAAGTTGAAGCAGTGCGGCAGGAACAGACAGCCGTTGTGGTGGAAGTCGTCGCCGACGAACCAGTCCGTGACGGGGGCCTGCGGCGACACCGCCACCAGCGCCGGGTGGGCGTCGATCATGCCGGCGACGGTGTAGAAGCCGGGGTACGAGATGCCCGTCTGCCCGACCTTGCCGTTGTGGTTCGGCACGTTCTTCAGCAGCCACTCGACGGTGTCGTAAGTGTCGCTGCTCTCGTCGAACTCCTTCGGCCCCTTCTTCGGCTTGTGCGGCCGCATGTTGACGAACTCGCCCTCCGACATCCACCGCCCGCGCACGTCCTGGTTGACGAAGATGTACCCGGCCTTCACGAACGCCTGCCCAGGCCGCAGGGAAGGGGGGTACTTGTCCACGCCGTACGGCCCGACGCTGTACGGCGTGCGGACGAGCAGCATGGGGTACGTCTTGGCGTCGTCCTTCGGCGAGTAGACGCTGGTGAACAGCTTGGTGCCGTCCCGCATGGGGATGCGGTACTCGGTCTTGGTGTAGTTCTGCCGGATGTAGTCCTTCAACTCGGCGTCCGTCATCGGCGCGGGCGGGGGCACCGACACAGGCGCTTGCCCGACCGCGACCCCACCCACGCACGACACCGCCATCAGCGACAACAACAGCTTCATGACGCACTCTCCCGTGTTGGGGTACAGATGTACCAAAACCGGCGAGGGTTGGCAAACTCAGTAGCGGAAAGCCGTGAGAAAAAGTGACCGGAGGAATTCTTCGGGGAAAATTCCCCGCACGGCGAAATCCGGCGATGGGTCGAGCGAATACGATAAAGTGGACTAGACTCACAGCCGGGGTTCCGCCGATGATCGCTTTCCTGAAGTGTGTGGGTGAAGCGTTCGTGGAACAAGGGCTGCGCGGCCTCGCCAGCATGGTGCCGGGTGGACCTTACGCGCTGAAGGTGGCGGAATCCGCTCTCCAGAAGTATCGGAAGAACCGAAACGACCAGGCCATCCGCGACGACATCCAGCAGCTCGCCCAGCAGAGTTTCGACGAGGCGAAGCGGGCTGCTGAGGAAGTGGCTCGTGAAGTGGCCGGACAAGCGCCCATCGAAGACCGCATCAAGCTCGAACTCGTCCTCGCCCAAATCCCCGCCAATGTCCGCCAGACCCTGAAGCGGGCCGACGACCCGTCGGGCAAGACGGTTCCCGCCGCCTTCCAACTCCGCTCGGCCGATGACGTGGTGAACCTGATTCCGGCCCGCGCGCCGCGGTTTGTGCCCGGCACTCCCTTGCCCGAACGACGCGGGTGGGTTCTCACTCGGCAACTCGGTCTGGGCGGGTTTGGCGAAGTCTGGCTGGCCGTCAATCAACTGGCCGATCATCTCCAATACGCCGTGAAGTTCGGCCGCGACGCCGACGCCGACCGCGACCTCGTGAACGAACGCGACGTCATCATCCGGCTGATGAAGGCGAACCCGCACCCCAGCCTCGTGCCGCTCAAGGACGTATCGTTCGACGGCGACATCCCGTGGCTGGCCTACGAGTACGTCAGCGGTGGCGACCTCGCGGACCTGATCCGCGTTCTCCAGGCACTCCCGCAGGATCAGCGGTTGATCCGAGCCACGGCCGCGTTCCGCGAGTTGGTGGAAGCGGTCGCCGAACTGCACAAGCAGAACATCGTCCACCGCGACTTGAAGCCGTCGAACATCCTCATCGAAGCGAACACGCAGCGGCTGCGGGTGACGGACTTCGGCATCAGCGGGTTGTCGGCCAAGAAGGATCTCCGCGACGAACTGGCCGGCACCACCACCCGCGCCGGCCGGATGATGTCTGCCCTCCGCGGCTCGCACACCGCGCTGTACGCCAGCCCGCAGCAGAAAGACCCGAACAATAACCCGGACCCGCGCGACGACGTTCACGCCCTCGGCGTGATCGGCTACCAGCTCTTCACCGGCCACCTGACGCAGGGGGCCGGGCCGGACATGGCCGAGGACTTGAAGGACGCCGGCGTGAACGCCGACCTCGTGGAAGTCATCAAACAGTGCGTTTCCCAGAAGCAGGAGCGCCGCCCAGACAACGCCGGCGCTCTGCTGGCACGCCTTCCCGCAAGCGAGCCGGATGCCGTGCCGTTGACCATGGCCGCAGCGCGGAAAGCCTCCAGCGCCTCCACGCCGCCTGCCGCGCGCGTCATCGTGGCGGAACAAGTCCCGCCCTCGGTGCTGCCGCCGCTGCCGAAGGAAATCCTCGAACTCGAAGGCAAAGTCGCGTCGCTGGAACTGACCATCAGCGAGATCGAGAAGGGCACGCACCCGAACCTGCGCGACGCGGCGGATTCGCTCCGCGCGCGGGGCGTCTCGGTCGAAGCGGTCATCCAGCGGCTGAAGCATGAGATCGACAAGAACCCAAACCATTCGGCGACCGAATTGTGCCGGCTGTTCCCGGATGCGCCGACGACGGCGCTAATGCCCGTCATCGCCTGCCTGCTAAGGCGGGTCGAACTCGCGAAGGAATTGACCGCACAGGCGCGCCGGTTGACCGACCTCCAGACCGAGGACTTCCACCAACTGCTGGAGAAGACGCTCGCGCCAGCACCGGACAAGGCGTTCCCACTCCTGGTCTGGAACCGGATCACTGAACACGTCGAGATCCGCCGCTACCGCTTCGCCACCAGCGGCATCGAACTGCTGAAGCACGCGGAGGAGTTCTACCACGGCAGGCAGGTCGAAGAAGAACTCTGGTCGAAGGCGAAAGCGGGGTCTGACATCGCCGCCACGCAGCGGTACATGACCCGGTTCCCCAACGGACGCTACCTGAAGAGTGCGACAGACCAGATCGGCGAAAGCCAGCGCCGACAGCAGGCCGCGCAAGCCGCCGAACAGCGGCGTCAGCAAGT
Source organism: Fimbriiglobus sp. (assembly GCA_043745295.1). Classification (GTDB taxonomy): domain Bacteria; phylum Planctomycetota; class Planctomycetia; order Gemmatales; family Gemmataceae; genus JALHQU01. The sequence continues at coordinate 14,466 of JAYTTN010000578.1, forward strand.
CGAGCGGGAGAGCGCGGCCCGCGCCCAAGAAGAAGCGGCACGGAGGCAGGAGGAGCAAATACGGCGTGAGGCCGACCTCCAGCGTCGGGCCGAGAAACGGCAGCAGCGCGCTCGCTTCGCGGGCAAGTCCGTAGCCGCCCTTCTCGGTTTGGCGATCCTTGGAGCTGTCGGGTACGGTATTTACCTACTGGTCGTACTCGTGATCGGGTGGACCGAACCGCGCGTCCGTCCGCAAGTCGCGACGAAGCCGGGCATGGCAAGACTGATCGCCCAGCGGCCCGAAGGCGGGAACACCTCCCGACTCGCCGTCACGATCAACGGAGAATTACAAGGATCCCTTCCGCCCGCGAGCGGAGGGAAGTCGTCACGCGCGGAGTACGAATTCAAGCCGAACTCGAACGGAAAGAACACCGTAAAGTTCGAACTGATACTCCGCGACCTGTTCGGGTTCGACAGGGACATGGGAAGCAAGACCGACAGATTCCATCTGCTCCCCGGCACCGAGGCGACGGTGATTACAAACATCTCTGGAGGCGTGTTGACTCCGGGTGATTACGGAATCAGTTTGACGTGGGATTAGAGCGGAGGTCGAGGTGGCGGGTTCTGTTGACATCATGTTCGAAACTGGCTCACCCTGCCGTCGAAGCCTTTTTACTTTGCCCGCCGGCCACCTGTTGCCCCAGCGCCATGAGCTTGTCCTGCGTGGCGTCGCAGGTCTTCGGGTCCACCACGGAGGCCAGCACGAGCGCCCCCGCCAGGGTTTGGCCGGTGAGGTCTTCGCGCGGGGCGACGGGGGGCAACTTCGGCGGCGACAGGCTGCCGCCGGGACTTCCCCGAATCGGCGATTGGAGATAAAATGCCAGCGTCATGGGAGATGCCACAATGCCGGAAGACGCTTTGGAAACGCTGACCGCACGGGTCGCAGAGTTGGAGCGGAAGTTGTCCGCCGCGCCGAAGCCGGCTGATTGGCGGAGCATCGTCGGCATGTTCCCCGACGACGAGTTCACCCGCGCCTGGGCCGCCGAAGTGGAAGCCGCCCGCGAGGCGGATCGCGCCGCCGCAAGCGCCAACCCGACAGAGGACGATGTGTGATCTGGGGAAGTCTCGCTCCCCTTCGTGTCGCGGCTAACCTTTCTTGATCTGCCCGCCGGCCACCTGAAGGCCCAGCGCGATGAACTTGTCCTGCGTGGCCTCGCAGGTCTTCGGGTCCACCACGGAGGCCAGCACCAGCGCGCCTGCCAGGGTTTGGCCGGTGAGGTCGTCGCGCGGGGCGACGGGGGGCAGCTTCGGAGGGGAGAGGCTGCCGCCGGACAGCCAGGCGGCCCCGGCCACGCAGCCGGCGGCGGTGTCCCACCCGGCATCCTCGGCCGCCGTCGCGCAGGCCCGGCGGTTCTCGTCGGTCGGCGCGTTCACCCACTTCTCGGCCGCTTCGATGGCCAGTTCCGCCGACGGCTTCCACGGCTTCGCCAACCCCAGATGCACGCACAGGCAGCCCCACCAGACCGCCTCCGGCTTGGGCAGCGCGACGGCCAGCACCCGCAGCGCATCGACGCGCAGTGGCACGGCGATGAGCGCGTCGAGGTACTGCCGCACGGAGTGCGCGGGGGTGAGCAGCGCCGTCGCCTCGGCGGAGAGGGGCAGCGGCTTCACCACCTCGGCGGCGGGGCGGGGGGCCGGGCGGGCTTGCGGGGGCGTCATGGGCGCGGTTCTCCGCTGACACTACGGGGCATCAGGTGAGAATCTTTCCGGCCAGCTTCGTCATTTCCACGGACCAGGCGTGATCGGGGTACTTCAGGCGGAACAGGGCGGAGCTGCCGAGGTTCATCAGGTCTTCGGTCAGGCGGAACGCGGCCCCCACGTCGGCGTGCAGGCTCCGCTCCACGTCCGCCCGCAGGGCGGCCATGTCCATGGTGTTCAGCACCTTGTTCAGCACCACCATCATGCGCGGGGCGTTCAGCTTGCGGGCCACCTCGATGGTGACGGCGGTGCCGAGGAAGTCCTGCTTGTCGGGCCGGACGATGAGCAGCACGATGTCCGACACGGCGATGGACAGCAGCGTCTCCTCGTTCAGGCCGGGGTGGGTGTCGATGAACAGGAAGTCGAGTTGCAGCTTGTCGAGCAGCTCCTCGAAGCCGTCGTTCAGCAAGCCCACGTCGTACCCGTCGCGGAGGACGCGGGCGATCTCGCCGGCCTTCATGCTGGACGGGATGAGGTAGACCCGCCCGCCGGCCGCGCGGACCTCCGGCGGGGAGACGTGGTACGCCGTGTCCTCCACCTTGCACTGGCCGTACAGGTAGTCGTTCAGGGTGCGGGTGATCTGCTTGTCGTCCAGGCCGAACAGGATGTGGACGCCGGGCGACTGGATGTCGGTATCGACGATGCCGACCCGCTTGCCGGTCAGGGCCACGCACACGGCCAGGTTGGCCGTCACGTTCGACTTGCCGGTGCCGCCGCGGTACGAGTGGATGGAGACGATGGCGGGCATGCCGGCGGGTGTCCCAGGGTTTAGGTGTCGCGGGCCGCGCACCATCGCGGCTTCCCAACCACGCCCCACCTCTCCCCACTGGGGAGAGGTCGGTTCGAGCCGAAGGCGAGAACCGGGTGAGGGGTC